>JBGSUJ010000036.1:0-44670 GCA_041753435.1 Pirellulales bacterium
TTCGGCCCCCTATCATTGCGATCGACGACAAGGTTTATGTTCGCGCAGCCCCATCGGCCAACGAGGTCGGAACGCCCGACTCGCCGGCGGCACCAGCCAAACCAGTCGCACAGCAGCATGTGACCGCGAGCTGCGTGGCGTGCCACAAAACGATCCGCGGCGGCCCGGACTGGGCCGGACGAACGGCCAAGTGCCCGGGCTGCGGCGGCGAAGTCGTCTTTCCGCCCCCCGCCTCCTGCCTCCAGCATCAATCCTCCTGAAAAATTCAAATTCCTATCAGTTATCAGTCGAATCGCTTTCATTCGGCGGGTGACATCTGTTGGGCATCCGCTACAATCACTGCTGAGGCGTTCCCTCGAACCTGGTGCGAGCCCAACATGAAGCGACCGATCCGTCTCCCATTGTTCTTCACCGTAGCCAGCATCACAGTGGCAAGCATCCCCGCGACCGCGTTCGCCGAAACAAATCTCGACGACGCTCCGCCCACTTGGCTCCGCGGCACCGGCCAAGACATCGAATTCCTGATCCACGGCGAAGTCTTCGACGCCGAGGGTCAGCCGGCGAAAGACGTCTCACTCACGTTCACGATGAACGCCGATTGCACCGCACCCGCCATCAAGCCGCAGCTCGACGGTCACAAGTTTTCTGCCTGGATCCCCGCCGGCGTGTCAAGCTACTACTCACTCGGCATCACCGCCACCACGCCGCACAACAATCAATCGGCCGCCCAGTTCCTCGCCGCACACCAACTTCGCCAGACGGCCATCGACGGCCTGCGACTCAAACTCCAAAAGCCGACCACGACGAAACGCGTCCGCGTCACCTTTAACGGCCAACCGGTCGCGGGCGCCACGGTCAAGGTCGAACTCGGTTTCCTGCAATCCAGCCAGGCCCAGACCGATGCCGAAGGCGTCGCCCAATTCCACCTGCTCGACGAACAGGAAATCAGCGACGTCATTGCCTGGACCGAGGACCATCGCATCGGCGGCTACTCACTTTCTCGCGGACCAACGCGCGATCCAAACTCCAACGAGTTTCCCGTCGAACTCAGCAAGTGCCGCGACCTCTGCGTCCACTTCCTCGATGAAAACGGAGCGCCCGTCGCCGGCATCCCCTTCACCATGCAAGTCGCCACACCGCCGCCTCACTACAACTTCATTGGCACGAACGACGGGTTCCACCTCACCACCGACGCCGCTGGAGAAGCAGTTTTCCGCTGGCTCCCCGACTGGCAGCGCCATCACGCATATCCCGACATTCACACCAACGCCTGGTTCATCGACGGCAAGCCTCCGCAGATCAAGGGCGACACGTACTTCGTACGCCTCAAGAAGTGTCGCCCGCGGAAGATCATCGGAGGCCGCGTGAACTCCACCGTCACTTCACCCGGCGGTTTTCAAGTTGAGCTCAACTCTTTCCAAGGCGAGCGCGAAAACTTCACTGACTCCCGCCGCGCATTTACCGACACGACGGGTCGATTCACCCTCGACGTCCTTCCCGAAATCAAATACTGCGGCTGGGTGCTCGACTCCGAATGGGTCGCCAAATCGATTGATCTCATTCCCTATTCTCCCGGCCTCGATCAAATCAAGTCGCCGGAGTTTGTGGTTACCGCCGGCGAACCGGTGGAAATCACCGTCACTACGGGCACTTCCAAAAAGCCTTACCGGAACCTGCAGCTCTATTTCCGCCGCGAGCACGACTATCAATGGCAAGAGAATGGCGAAACCCGCAAGGGCTCGAGCGGCCCGCAGTGGAGGGCCAAAACCGACGAACACGGCTGCGCCTCCACGATCACCGCGCCCGGCAAGCTCAATGTTAGAGTTTACTCGCCCCAATGGCGCACTGAGCAATGGATCGAAGTGAGGCCAGACGAACCGGCCCGCGTCGCGTTCCACCGCGAAGTCGATGAGAAGCGCGCGCTCACCGGCCGCGTCATCTTCGCCGACAAACTGCCTGGCCGCCTCGACTCCGTCACCGTGCAAGTTGCGTCCGTCGACGGCACCAACAATGACGAACAAGAAGTGAAATGCGCCGCCGACGGCACATTCCGCTTCGAAACGCTCGGCACCCAGCTCGCCATTTACGCCGCCACGCCCGACAACGCCGCCGCCGGCTCCGCCGCTATCGCCGATCTCAACCAACCGATCGAGGTGCAACTGCGCCCCACGCTCACACTCCGCGGCCAACTCCTCGGCGACGGCGGCCAGCCGCGCCCAAACCATCGCTTGCGCGTCTATCCTCGCATCGAAACGGGAGAACAGAACGTCAACGCTTCGTTCCGCCGCTTCTTCGAGCCCCGTCACTACGAGCTGCTGACCGACAACGCAGGCAAGTTCTCCATCGCCAACGTCCCCTGCCGCACGCCGCTCAACATCTTCGCCGACTCGATCGAATCGAGCTCCGACACCGACTTCCTCGACGAAATCCTGCTCGAACCCGGCGAATCGCGCGACCTTCAGTTGGAGCTCACGAGCAGCCGCAATCTGCAGAGCCAACTACCGCTCGCCGAACGCTTCGCAACCACGCTCCGCGATTGCCAACTCTGTGGCTACCGGCCGCTATTAATCCTCGCCGCCGCTTCCCCCTCGGGACCAGTGGCCGAATTCGTCCACGACTCGTTCCGCAACGACGACAAGAACCCGGCCGTCTACGACTTTATGCAGATCATGGCCGTCGCCGAACCGGAAAAACTCACCGAGGCCGACGCCGCCTTTCTCAAAGACCGAGGCTTCGAGTTTATCAACGCCGATCGCGTCACCGCGATCCTCCTCGACACCTCCGGCAAACCGCTCGCCATGTTGCCGCTCGACCCGCGCGACGCAACCGCCGCCGCAACCGCGGCCGACTTCCTCCGCGAGCACGCTCCGCCGCGCGCCGACGCCGAACAGAAGTGGGCCGCCGCCTTCGCCGAAGCCAAGCGCACTAACCGCCGCGTCTGGGTCCGCATCAGCCAGCGCTACTGCGGCCCCTGCTTCCGCCTCGCTCGCTGGCTCGACGATCACCACGAGCTCCTCGCGAAGGATTACGTGCTACTCAAGATCGACAACTTCCACGACACGCACGGGGCGGAAGTCGCCGAACGCCTGACACGCGGAAACAGACATGGCGTCCCATTCCACGCCATCTTCGACGCCGACGAGCAACTGCTCATCGATAGCGCCGGCCCCCGCGGCAACATCGGCTTCCCCGCCTCACCCGCAGGCCAACGCCACCTCGACAAAATGCTCACCACCACCCGCCAACAACTCATCGACGCGGAAATAGCAACGCTCATCGATTCACTGGACTAGCACGTACGCCGCCGCCCGGCACCTGTACCACCCCGCCATCGATCTAGGGCAACCCGGGGACATCCATCTTGGACGCTGATTGTAGCTTGGTTTTGGCAGACGGGGCAAACGCAAAGTGGCGGTCGCCGACAAAGCGAGGTGGTGGATCGCGGCCGAACTCGGCGAACTCGGGGGCACCCAGCTTTCTCTTGGGAAAGAACATAACCCCCGCAGCGCTGGACGCAAGAGCGGGTCTCAAGGCACTGCCCCCCAGAGCCTGGCCGGGTGCCACTCCCCCTCCGCCAGTGCCTTGGCCGAATCACCCTCCCGCACCGCGTCACCGCTCGAGCCCACGCCAGCTTGAGCTGTTGGATCCCGCAACTCTCCCTCTCTGGCCAATTCGCCCCCCTTGTTTTTGGCCGCGCAGCAGGATATATACATCTGTACAAACTCCTAAGCCCACGCCTTCCTCCCCGCATTGCTTCCCGGTCCCCCGGCCTGGGGCGCTGCGCTACCGCTCTGCGCAGCGGCGACCCACTCCCTCCTGTTTGAGACGAGAATGGCCCACACCACCCCAAACAAACCTGTCCTCTTGTCCCCTTCCGAGAAATACGCACGTCGTAAGGCGCGCCGGTTGAGACTAGCCACTTGGAAAACCGGCCCCCGGCTCACACCGAAGGCGCCGGCCTCGCTCGGCGCCCCAGCGCGTCGTGGGCGGACCCCCCCAAGGGTCCAACTGCCGGGGTGAATTTTGGAACTTGGCCCATCCGGCGCGAATTCGAGGTCTTTTGGAACACTCCGTATCCAGAACGGCCTGGTTTTCCAGCGCGCAGAGCGATGCCCCGATGACAAAAGAAGTGATTTTTGGAACGGTGGCTCGCGTTGCGCAAGCGGGTTCCAATATTCCCTAATTCACCTCCTGGACCCGCCACGCGATCATGTCCTGCTGTCACCCCCCATGGTGCCGTTCAAAATGACAATACCCGAGAACCACCCAGAGCCGACAGCCGAGAGCCGAGAGCCCTGTCTTTTCCGAACCCTCAACCCTCAACCCCGCCCATCCAGAAACGCGCGTCGCGTCAATACCCTCCTCCGTCAGCTTTCGCATCTCCGCCCTGGCCGAAGTCAGGTTATAACGTCGCGCGGGGAGTTGAGAGATGATCAAATGCCTCGAATTCATTTGACTCCGGCCGAACCGCCAATTTGAATGGCCACTAGGGCCATTCCGACCTGATGTCTTGTCGCGGTTGTTCGCGGCAGCCATTGAATTTACATCTTTTGGAGGTGAACCGTGATGAAGGTGTTTCCACTGAGTTTACTCGCGGTTGCGATGATCGCGACTTCGCAAGCGTTTGCAACCGACGGCGTGCCGAGCGACGCTACGCTCTCGGCGCTGGGAATTTCAAACTTTCGGGTGATCAGCGATCGCGACGGGCTGGCGATCCGCGGCATGGGCTACCATGGCGCTAGTGCGTTCGGCTACGGTTTTGCCGCAGTCTCGAGCCACGGCGCTTCGGCCAGCTCGAAGAACGGCTATCAGGCGAATGGCGGGTACAAAGCCAGTGGTGAAAACGATTCGTATGCCGGCATCGAAATCAAGCAATCCAAAGGCTACGGCGGCCACGACAACAACTCGTATGGTTCCGACGGCGGCTATGGTTCTGGCGGCGGGTACGGTTCCGGCGGAGGCCATGGCGGCGGCAAGCCGAAGTCGCTTAGCATCACCGCTTATTCGGGCGGCTCGTCCTACGGCAGCCGCAAGTAATCACTCCCGCCTGTGCGGATTGAGTAAACAAACGAACGCGACGCGAGGTGGCCCCGGCGGCCGCCTCGCGTTGTTTTTCGTTTCCGACTTCGCCAAAGACGTAAACTCTTTGGCCAAAGACTTACCAGCGATCCTGCCGAAAGCGGCTCGCTTTACTCTTTGCCTTCGTGTTTTACATGCGGCCAGTACAACTGGAAATCGAACTCTGGGCTGTTGTCGGCATCGTGGCATTGCATGCACATCTGCACGACTTTGCCATTCTTGAATTCCTGCCCGTCCTTATTGCCCTCGTTGGCCACAATCTCAAGCCGCAGCGCCGCACGCAAATCTTCGAGTTCGGCATCGTCGACTTCGATGTCGCCATTTTCGGCAGCCACGTGGCGAGCAGCCGGGCCATGGCAGTTTTCACAACCATTACCAACCATCTCCGGCGTATCCTGCAAATTCGAGTATCCCGAGATGAACGGAAAATACTTCTGCGGCTCCCAACCCGTCACGTGACAACTCAGACACTCGGGATCGTAATGCCGCGGGGGCACGAGGTCGACCAGCGTTTGGGTCGCATGGTGATGCGGCGTATGGATGAAGACCTCAGTAGCTACCGAGTGGCAGCCGGCGCACGATTCGGAACCGGCAAACTGGCGAGCCGTTGGATGCGCCGAGGGCTTGAGCCCCAATCCAGCGAAGCCGAGCGTTTCCAGATCGCGCTGGTAATCGACCATCATTTTCTGCATCTCGGGCGAGTCTTGAAACCGCGAATCAAACGGCACCCGCTGATAGCGAAACGACGGCTGGCCGTGCTGATAAAGCCCGATGACAACCGCATACATCCCCTTGTGCCCAACTTCGATCAAACGTGCCTGGGTGCCCTCGATTACGCGAGGCTCGTTCGGCGGTTCGTCTGCGCCACCGGCCGTGACCACGAAATCAAACTCGGGAAAACGCCGAGCGAGTTCGATCGTTTCGTCTGGATCGGCGAACGACATCAGCACCAGTCGATCGCAGCCGGCTTGCTGCAACCGCGGCAATGCTGCCACGATGCCTTGGGCGGGATCGACGAGCGAAATATCGCCCAAATTTTTCAGCCCGGCCATTTGCTTCTTGCCGAGCACGCTGGTAACGCCGATCTTCATCCCCCCTGCGCTGATCACCTTATAGCGCTGGCTATACTCCGGGTCGAAATCGAGAATGCCGACGTTCGCCGAGACGAACAGATTTTTGGCCTGGTCGAAATTGAGCACCAGGCTCAAGATATCGAGACGCAGATCGGCGGCACCAAAACCAACTGCCTGGTAGCCAAGCTGCGCCAACGATTTAAGCGCGTACTCAAATTTCAAATCGGCCTGCATGCCGTAGCGTTTGGTCAGGCCGCCCAAGTCGAGCGGCACCAAGGGCCAGCCTTTCGCCTTCAACTCATTAATCAGCGTGTGCCGACGCTTCAGTCCGCCCTTTTGATTTTGCAGACCGGCACAACCGCATGGTTCCAAGAAACCGTCTTGTTCGCCAGTGAACAGCAGCGCCGCATCCGGCTTCGGCCAATCGACGAAGATCGTGCCATTCACAGCGACCGGATCCACCGGTGCATGCTTATCGTAAAGCGGTTTCGGTGCAGTATCGACAGCCTTGGCCTCTGGCAATCCCCGTCCAATCCAACACGCGCCAACCACCACGATCGCAAAAACCGTCGCGCCTGCGAGCAAGTGCCGCTCCATCGTCTGCTGATAACCGCGCATCTGCAAAAACTCCTTTTACTTTCGCTCGGCTACAGGTTAGCGTTCCACGACAAAGCGCACCCCGAGCACTATCTCGGGGATCTCTGGATAATTCGTCTTGAGCACTACGCGGGCTTCGTCGTGCTGAGAGATGTCGAGTCGGGCCATCGGCGCTACACCTTGTGGGATTGCGATCGTCAGCGGCACATGCACCAGCGTCTCACGCAGTTGCTTCTTCTCGCCTATTTTCGCCACCAGTTCAGGCGGATCCACCGAGGCCACGGACAACTCCACTTTGTCGGCACCCTCGCCACGAATCACGATGTTCAACGGCGCTTCCACGCCTTCGGAACTTTTTACACGACCAAGCCGCAATACTCCCTGATCTTCATTCCACAATCGGCCATGAATGCTGATGTTCCCCACCACCCGACCAATCACCGGAATTTTGATTTGTTCCGCATCCGGAATATTCGTCGTAACAGCGAGCCACTGGTCAAAGCGACCAAGCCGCAATCCAGGTTTGACTGTCAGCCGCACCCGCACCCCCGCCTTCGCATTCGGGTCAGGTAAAGCGGCAGGTTCGACACGCTCCACACTGACATCGAAATAATTTCGGGTCTCGGTATTCGTCAGTTCGGGATCACTCACTTCCAAATCTTGCTGGGCGAGCGCCAGCAAATACACATCGGCTGTATTGGTGTCGCCAGCCGTCACTTTGTCGAACATGAAGTCAGGCGGATAGATGCCTGTAGCCTCGGTGACCTCGCCTTCAACCGACAACTCGACCCGTGACTGGCGGGGGTCATTCGTTAAGATCGAAGCGGTTTGGCGAAATTGCCCCGGGTTCACTAAGGCCGACCACTCAAGCTTAACCTTCACCGACTCGCCAGGCCGAATTGGCGCGTTCGATACATTGCCGATCGTACACTTGCAGGAGGTGCCGCCAACATTGAGCGTAAGCGGGCTTTCACCGACGTTGCGGAATGTGAATTCGTGCGACTTGGTGGTGCCCCGCTGCATCGCCCCGAATTCGTAAATCAACTGGTCCACTTGGACTCTGGGAAGAGATCCCGTCGTTGTCGCCGTGTTGCCGGTTTGCGGTGCTCGGCGTATGGGCGGCGTGGCCCCCGGGCGCACCTCCACATAAGCGATCGCCGCGCCGATCGCTGTGCCAATGATTGCCGCAGCCAAAATTACACCGCTAATTCGCATGATTCGTTCTATTCTACCGATCGCCAACTTTGGTGGCAATTCGACCACTTCCGACGTTCGCTCCTGTTGAATTCTAACGACCGCGACAGGCGAGAAGATACTCCCGGCACTGTATCAAGAAGGCCTGATAGTCGACCCGGCGGTAGTCGGGATACGTCCACTCCATCGGCAGCCACGCGCGGTGGCGGAAAGCGAGCGTCACTTCCGCGTAGATGCCGTCCTGCAAATAGAGACGATGGGCGTGGTCTTTGGTCGAAGCGAGGACCAGCTTGGCCGGCGTGACGTAGCCGGGGTCGAGGTTGAGGGGCCGCGGCTCCGCATGCCCGCCGAGCGCAGCATACTCCGCCTCCCAAGCATTCGTCTCGCGTTTGATCGCCGCCAGCTGCCCCGGGTCGATAAGCCGCTGAGTTGTGACGAATTGCTTCTTGAGCGCGTCGCCCATCGTCGCAGTGTAGTAAGCCGTCTCGGTGAAGTCGAAGGCGTCGCTCACGAGCGCGAGCGGGCCGAAATGCTGTTCCATCCGCGCACGGGCCCAATCGAGCGCGGCCGGGTGCCGGCTAGTTCCGGCGACGACGAGCAGCACGGCATCAGGCTCTTGGATGTCGCCCATAGCGAATTTCTACTGGACTGAAAGTTTATTCGTCGTGGCCGACGGCGCTAACCACGCACCGCAATCAGTATGCCTTGGCAAACACGCCGCGCTTCGTGCTCGGTTGGCCGGTGAAGATGCATTTGCCGGGCTCTTCTTCGGCGTCGAGGGGCACGCAGCGGACCGTCACCTTGAGGGCCTTGAGCTTTTCTTCCATTTCCGGCGAGTCGATGAAGTGGCAATAAGCCAGGCCGCCGTGTATTTCGGGCCGCTCTTCGTTCTGAGGCGTAAAGTACGCTTCGAACTCATTCAGCTTGTTGACTTTCACGCTCGCCGCTTCCCGCGCTGCTTTGGCCGCGTCGAAGAGCGACTGTTGAAACGCCGTGAGCGTTGCGGCCGCGGTGGCAACGAACTCGCTGCGCGGCAGTGGCTGCCCCTTGCCAGCTACGTCGCGGCGGCCAACCATCACTTTTTCTTCTATGATATCGCGCGGGCCGACTTCGACTCGCAGCGGCACACCGCGTTTCACCCATTGCCATTTCTTTTCGCCACCGCGGATGTCGCGGTCGTCGATCCGCACACGAATCGGTTCGTTATCGTAAACTTGCTCGGTTAGTTCCTGCTTAAGCAACTCGCAATAGGGTAGCACTTTGGCCCGTTCGTCGGTGTCTCGATAGATCGGCAGAATCACCACATGCGCCGGCGCCAGCTTCGGCGGCAGCACCAAACCATCGTCATCGCTGTGCGACATAATCAGCCCGCCGATGAGCCGCGTCGAGACGCCCCAGGACGTGGTCCAGGCGTACTCCAGTTCACCACTCTCGGCGGAAAACTTGATCTCCTGGGCTTTGGCGAAATTCTGACCCAGAAAGTGCGACGTGCCGGCTTGCAGCGCTTTGCGGTCTTGCATCATCGCTTCGATCGAGTAAGTGGCGACCGCGCCGGGGAACCGTTCACCCGCCGTCTTCTCCCCCTTGATCACCGGCATCGCCATCGCGCCTTCGGCAAACTTGGCGTACACTTCGAGCATCCGCCGTGTTTCTTCTTGGGCCTCGGCGGAGGTGGCATGCACCGTGTGCCCTTCCTGCCAGAGGAACTCGGTGGTTCGCAGAAACATTCGCGTCCGCAATTCCCACCGCACCACGTTGGCCCACTGATTGATGAGAATCGGCAGGTCGCGATACGACTGCACCCAGCGGGCGAACGTCGCCCCGATGATCGTTTCGCTTGTCGGCCGCACGATCAGCGGCTCCTCGAGTTTTGAATCAGGCGCAGGACGCAGTCCGCCCTCGCCATCCGGCTCAAGCCGATGGTGCGTCACCACCGCGCATTCCTTAGCGAACCCTTCGACGTGCTGCGCCTCCTTCTCCAAGAAGCTCATCGGAATGAACAGCGGGAAGTAGGCATTCTCGTGCCCGGTCGCCTTGAACATCGCGTCGAGGCGGCGCTGAATGTTCTCCCAAATGGCATAACCCCACGGCTTGATTACCATGCAGCCGCGCACGTCGGACGGCTCGGCGAGGTCTGCCGCCTTCACAACTTGCTGATACCATTCAGGATAGTTTTCGGCACGGGTGGGCGTGATTGCCGTCTGCGGTTGCTTAGCCATGGGAGAGTCGAGAACGGAGAATCGAGGGTCAAGAGCCAAACATTTGGAATGATTATACCAGCCGCGAACCGATGGCTCGCCTGCAGGACGGCCCACATTCTAAGCGAATCATAGCCGACGGAGAATCGCGCTCCGCCGATAGCCTCGCACTTTAGGGGCCACGTGCTGCGAGCCGTTGTGAGTGCTTGCCCCCTGCCCTACAATTGGACTTGATCCTGGGCATCGGCAACCATACGCCTGCCCGACCTCTGTCCTCTGACCATTGACCGCCCCGCAATGTCCACTGTTACCGAACGACGCTATGTCAGCCAACTGGCTCACAACGAACACGTGAGCCAGGTGTTTCTGGCTTCCGATAAGCAGCTCCGCCCGAACCGCAACGGCAATCTCTATTTGCAACTGCAACTCTCCGACCGCAGCGGCGCGATCGCGACGCGACTGTGGAATGCCAGCGAGAACGACTACCGCGGGTTCGAGAATGGCGACTACGTGCTGATTGATGGCCAGACGCAACTCTTCCAAGGCAACATGCAGATGATCGCCAACTCGATCCGCCGCGCCCGGCCCGACGAAGTCGACGAAACCGATTTCGTCACGCTGCAGTCGGCCGAAATCGACCGGATGGCCGCGCGGCTGGCTGAGATCTTGCGTTCGATCCGGACACCCGAATTGCGGAACCTCGCCGAGTGCTTCCTGATGGACAACGAGTTCATGATCAAGTTCACCGCCGCCCCGGCCGGCATGAAGAACCACCACGCCTACCGCGGCGGGCTGCTAGAGCACGTCGTCGGCCTGCTGGAGCTCGTGCTCTTGGTCGCGCCGCGCTATCCGCAGCTCGACCAGGACAAGCTGCTCGTGGGCGCGCTGCTGCACGATGCCGCTAAGACCGACGAGCTTTCCTACGAGCGCGACATCGCCTATACCGACGAAGGCCAACTACTGGGCCACATGGTGATGGCGATCTCGATGATCGACGAGAAGGTGGTCGAGGCCGAGCGGCTCTCCGGCGAATCGTTCCCCAAGTCGCTAGTCCTCGAGATCAAGCACATGGTGATCAGTCATCATGGCGAATACGAGTACGGCAGCGCGAAACTGCCGATGACGCTCGAAGCGGTCGTGCTGCACCATCTCGACAACCTCGACGCCAAAATGGCCAGCTTTACACAGTTGATCAAAGACTGTCCGAACATCGAAAGCAACTGGACCCAATATCACAGCAATTTGGGCCGCAAGCTTTACAAAGGGGCGAGCGGCGAACATGACCCAAGTTAGCTCTGACGGCCACGCTGGACAGATGCGAGTCGGCGTCGACTTCGATTTTCCTGGGTATGGGGAAAAAACACCGCAACAATTCCATTCCTCCAGCTCCAGCCATGTTCGACCTCCGTGAAAACATCCTCGAGTACGTCAACCGGCCGAACTACCAGCCGGTAAAACCGGCGGTGATTGCCAAGAAGTTGGGGCTTGTCGGCGACGAGGCGCACGAGGTCAAGCGAATTATCAAGCGGCTCGTGAAAGAGAAGCAATTGGCCTACGGGCCGAGTCATCTGGTGTTCGCGGCCGGCAAGAGTCCGGCCCAGAAAGCGGCCGCAAAGAAGGCGGCCGACAAAGCCGCCGCAAAGACAGCTTTTCAGGCCGCACTCAATCAATCAGCGGACGGGGACAATACCTCGTCCCTCAACCAAGGAATTCCCATCGCTAAAGAACCCACCAAGAAACTAAACTCCGTACGCGCAGCACAGCTCGCAAAAGACAAAATCACCCGCTCGCCCAATCATATTGTCGGCACTTTCCGCCGCGCGGCGGCTGGCTTCGGCTTCGTCCGTCCCGAGGGCACACAACGAGCCGAGGGCCGCGATGCAGATGTGTTCATCCCGATGGACAATACCGGCGATGCCTCGAGCGGCGACATCGTCTCCGTAAAGCTCGAAAAGCGTGGCCGCCTGGGCAAGCTCGAAGGCCGCATCATCGAAGTCATCGAACGAGAGACCAACCGCTTTGTCGGCGTCTATTTCGAACAGTCCGGCATGGGGTTGGTGCAGATCGATGGCAAGCTGTTTCAAAAGGCAATTTCCGTTGGCGACCCAGGCGCGAAGGGCGCAAGAGTTGACGACAAAGTGGTCGTCGATATGGTCCGCTTCCCTTCGCACACCCGCGATGGCGAAGGGGTGATTGTCGATATCCTTGGCCGGCGCGGCGAGCCGGGCGTCGATACGATGTCGATCATCCACGAGTTCAACCTGCCCGGTGAATTCGATGAGGCCGCCCTCGACGACGCCCGCGATCGGGCTGCCGAGTTTGACGAGTCGATCCCCAAAGGTCGCCGCGATCTCACTGCCGAGACGATCATCACGATCGACCCGGTTGACGCCCGCGACTTCGACGATGCGATCTCGCTCGAAAAAAACAAGCAGGGCCACTGGCTGTTGGGTGTGCATATTGCGGATGTCTCGCACTTCGTGCAAGCGAAGTCGCCGCTCGATCGAGAGGCCCACGACCGAGCTACGAGCGTTTACCTGCCGGATCGCGTGATCCCGATGCTGCCGGAGATCATCTCGAACAATCTGGCTAGCCTGCAACCCGACAAAGTCCGCTACGCGCTCACCGCAATCATGGAGATGACGCCGGAAGGCGTGCTGGTGGCGACCGATGTCTTCAAAAGTGCGATCAAGAGTTGCAAGCGATTCGCCTACGAAGAAGTCGATGAATACCTGGCCGCGAGGGTGGCTTGGAAAAAGAAGCTCACACCCGAGGTCCACTCGCTGTTAGGCCGAATGCACGAACTGGCGATGCTCCTAAGGCGGCGACGCTTCGATCGCGGTTCGCTCGAGCTCTCGATGCCCGAGCTCAAGATTGATCTCGACGCCGATGGCCGTGTCACCGGCGCCCACCTCGCCAAGAACACCGAGAGCCATCAGATCATCGAAGAGTTCATGCTTGCGGCCAACGAGGCCGTCGCCCAAAAACTCGCCGACGAAGGGCTGTTATTCTTGCGCCGAGTACACGGCAATCCCGACCCACGCAAACTCAAGGCGCTCACAGAATTTGTGCGCGAACTCGGCTTCGATGCCGAGAATCTGGAGAATCGCTTCGAGCTGCAAAAGCTGCTCGACACGGTCAAGGGCGATCCACGCGAGCACGCCGTCAACTATGCTGTGCTTCGCTCGATGCAGCGGGCCGTCTATAGCCCAGAAGACGAAGGTCATTACGCGTTGGCCAGCGACTGTTATTGCCACTTTACGTCGCCCATTCGCCGCTATCCCGACCTCACCATCCACCGACTGGTCGACGAACTGAACCGCGGCAAAAAACCCGTCCAACGCATGAACGACCTGTTAATCCATGGTGACCATTGCAGCGAACGAGAGCAGCGGGCCGCCGACGCCGAGCGCGAACTCAAAAAAGTAAAACTGCTCCACTATCTGGAAAATAAAATTGGCATGGAACTCGACGGCGTGATCACGGGCGTCGAAAACTTCGGCCTGTTCGTCACCGGAACCGAGTTACCGGCCGAGGGCTTCATCCACATCAGCGGCCTCACCGACGATTTCTACCGCTACAATCGTACCGGACACGTGATTGAAGGCCACCGCAGCGGCAATTCCTATCGCCTGGGCGATCGGGTGCGAGTAGCGGTGGCGACGGTCGATGTCGATGCCCGTAGCCTCGACCTGCGGCTCGTCGCACGCGTCGCGGGCGGCAAGCGAGTCCACGTCAAGATGCCGGCCAAGTCCCGCGCAAAGGGTGAGAAAGAACTTCGCCGCGGCAAGAAAAAAGCCAGCCGCCCGGGCAAGGGCAAACCCGGCGGCCGCAAACAGTGCAAGACAAAGCCCGGCGGCAAGCCCAATCGTAATCGCTGATTCAATGCGGATCAATTTCGATCTGAAGAATGACTTCCGCCCTCATTCTGCGTCTTGGAGAATCGCCCTCACTTCGTCAATGCTAAGAGCGTCCTCATTCATATAAATCACCGCATGGCAATTTGGCCAAACGGGCCGAAGGTCGATGATAGGATCAACTTTTCGCCGCTTCTCGACCGTTGACAATGGTTTCAAATGATGAACGTGTATGAGGCGCGCCGCGTTCGGGCCGTAGCGCTTACCAATACTGAAACCACACACAACACAGGTCATGCCGTAGTGCTTGAGGCATGGAGCGCGAGCCTCTAAATTTCGTTCATGACGTGTAAGCCTTACGACTTGCGGCGCGCCCTCCTCCAAAACACTGCTGGGGCGAATCTCGACTGTTGTACTCTCCTGAGGCGGCTCAGGTTCAATCTTTAGTTGATGCCGCATGAGATAGGCATTACCGTTGTCGGTAATTTTCCACCGATCGCGAACGGCGTTATCAATCATATCCGCGTTCCACAAGTTTCGCCCGCGTCCACTGTATATGGTAGCGCCAAATTCGGCCTCCCTTTGCATTGATCTTGGGCGACGTCGCGGTACGCTCGTCTTCGGTCAGCGAAAAAATGATCGGCCAGTTCTCGCTCAATTACAGCACCCTCAGAAGAAAAATATCTCTCTCCTCCCCGTTTTGCGATCGCGTCTAACAACGGGACAAAGATATCTTCTTGTCGAGGATGCATTTTGTGACTTTTGGGAGCGAACCCTTCTAACCGAGTTACAAGTCTCGTTCCGATAATCCAGCGTCTCGGAGCAGCCGACGGAGCGTGCTGATCTTTTTAGTGGCTTGTTGCCGTGGACGGGCACGGTGAGAATTGTCGGGTTTCCTGACTGGCCGAAAATGTGGTGACTGCCGCGAATCCGCTTGAGCTCCCAACCGTGTTGCTCAAGCACCTTGCACAAGTGCTTCCCGGAAACCGCCTTTACAGATTGACCTCAACCACTTGTGCAAGCGGATCGGGCTCGGCTTGCTCGGCCGACACCTCTAACCATCCTTCGGCCGCCTCGCGAATGTTGGCGACCGCTTCATCGCGTGAGTCGCCTTGGGAAACACAGCCTGGCAGCGACGGAACCTCGGCCCAGAAGCCGCCCTCTTCTGCCGGATGGAGCAACACTTTCAACCTCATAGCCGATCTCCCACAATATCACCGTCGTCGCTGTCGTCTGTTGCTGTGGAGGCGTTTTGTGATTCCTGTTCCGCAAGGCAATCCAAAATTGGCAGTACGTTCTCCACCGCAGTTAACAACGATGGTCCGTCCACCCGGCGTACGCCACATGAGTTCCGGGTTTGTGACATCGTGTTCTGTGCCGTCCACCAGATGCAACGTGAACGGCATAAATGGCTGGGCCTTGTGAACAGATTCAAGTTGATCGGTAGTCATGGCTCGGACTTTCTCAGGTCAATTTTATTATAACTCCTGACTGGAGGCGATCCGGAACAAATGTTCGCGGCCGCGAACGAGCAGGCCACCACGGATGGGCACGGGCACAGCAATGATCATTTCGCCCATGTCGTTCTCGGCCAGCAGTTCGAACCCGTTGTCCTGCACGCGACCCACGAAAACCATTCCGTCTTCACGCGCCGCATACATCTTGTCGCCCGCGAGCACGGGCGATGCGAAGAACTTGCTCCGGCTGCGCGGCAAATCAGCCGTCCAAATCTCCTCGCCCGTTTTGGTTTCGAGACAGCTGACTCGGCCGCTGTCGCCGAGTACATAGGCCCGGCCATTGCTCACCGCCGGAGCGGGCACATCGGCTCCCAAGCCGCGGCCTTGTTTCTCCCAAAGCCGTCCAGTCTCCGTGATGTCTCCCTCACCGCCAAGTCGAATTCCCGCCAAAAAATCGCCCCGGCCAAAGGGCACCACGGCAACTTCGCCGGCGATTGCCGGCGAGGCAATCACGCGCCACATCGGCTTGTCATCGGGATTAAAGCCGCCGCATTGCCAGAGCATATTGCCTGTGGCGACATCGTAACCTGTGAGATGATCGGCACCCCACACGACAAGTTGATTCTTACCATCGATGTTTGCCACTTCGGGCGTAGTGTAGGCTTGGTCCGACTCTTGTGGCCGATCGAAATTTCGCGGCACTTTCCAAAGCTCTTTGCCGGTCGCCGAATCGAGCGCAACCACGTACGATTCGTCTGCCTGCAGCACGGCCACGATGACGCGGTCGCCCGCTAGAACCGGCGAAGTGCCCAAGTCCCACCACAAGGTATCTGCGCCATATCTCTCTTGCAGATTAGTTCGCCACAATTCACGGCCAGAAAAATCGAAGCACGCCAGCGTCCCGCTTTTGAAATACACAATCACACGTTTGCCGTCGGTCACCGGCGAGGGATTGCTGCCACTGCCGTTGCGATGCCTGCCCGGCCTCTCCGGACCAAGCTGCCGTCGCCAGCGTTCGCTGCCATCCAGGCCATAGCAAACGACTCCGTCTTGGCCGCCGATTCCACAAGTCACAAAGATCGAATCGCCCCAAACTGCGGGCGTCGACGAGCCAGCCCCAGGCAGCGCAACTTTCCAGGCTACACCGACAGCGCTCGAAAATTCCGAGGGATAGTCGCCGTCGGCCGCGACGCCATCGGCCCTTGGTCCGCGCCACTGGGGCCAGTTATCCGCTGCCCTTACACTATATGCCGTGCTACCGACAACCAGCACGGTCAGACAAGCGACAACCGCAACTGGCAAGAAAAACGACTTTCTGCTCTCAGACATCTTGCTAACCCTCATGCCAATACCTCTAGGAGCCGCCATGGCTAGAAAGGCATGCCCTCTTCTCGATCGGGCCGAGTTCCCGGCGAGGGCGCTTCGTCGTCATGAAACCAATCTTCCTCTTCGTCGTCCTTATCATCGAGCCCGGCGAACTGATTGTCCGCGAACTCGGTGTCAGCAATTTCACTGTCGATAAATTCACTGTCGGCAAATTCATCGTCGTCAAAATCGTCCTCATCGTCGCTGCACCACATCAATTCGCCGTTTTCGTCACGATACTCCGGATCGACCGGAAAAATATCGAAACCAAAACCCTTACCGCCGCAACCTGGTATCGGACAGCACCAAAATCCATGTACGCAACCGTCCGAATCATGCTCCACACGCCACTCGATCTTGTAGCTGTCGTATTCCTCGCCACAATGGATACAGTGGACAATCGTCGAAATGGCGGGCGGACCAAAAGGATCGTTGTCAGGGTTCAAGGCATCGTGGGCCATCTGTTTGCCTCCATCCGAGTCGCGATTCGCTGGATTGAACTTCGCTCGGCGAGAAAAGACAGGGAGTGTGAGTACCGAAGGCAAGTATCCCACGTTCCGCGACAGGTTTCCAGGTTTTTTTGGAGATAATTTATCTTGCGAATCACCGATCGCGCGGCCCCGTGACAGATTGCCTGCCCCGCCACTAGAATACGGTGGCTCGCAGACGCAACACTGCTATTCGATGTTTTGAGCTTTCGGAAGCGACGGACCGCCGATGCCCATGACCACCCAGCTAGCCAGAACCCCGCTCTTTGATTGGCACATCGCTCATGGCGGGCGGATGGTCGATTTTTCCGGCTGGGAAATGCCGGTTCAGTACTCGTCTATCACCGCCGAACATCAGGCCACGCGTACCGCCATCGGACTTTTTGACATCTCTCACATGGGCCGACTGCATTTTTCCGGCTCTGAAGCAGATCGCTTCCTCGATGCCACCATCACCCGCCGTGTTACCGACATGCGGCCCGGCCAAGTTCGTTACGGACTCGTGTGCAACGACAAGGGCGGCATTCTGGACGATGTGCTGGTCTATCGGCTGGTCGGGCATGGATCCGTCGATGACGAGGCACCCAGCTTTCAAGTAGTTGTTAACGCCTCGAACCGGGTGAAAATCGTCGAATGGTTCCAGCGGCGGCTCCCCGACTACGCCACCAAGCTGGAAGACGTCACCTCTTCCACGGCCATGATCGCCGTGCAAGGCCCCCTGGCTGTGCGACTGGTCGCCCCTTTCGTAAGTTGCGAAATCTCGACGATGCGCTATTACACGGGCGCACCCACTACGATGAACGGCATCGCCTGCTATCTCAGCCGCACGGGCTACACCGGCGAAGATGGCTGCGAGATTGTCTGCCCAGCAGAGAGCGCTGTCTCCCTCTGGAATCAACTAACAACTGCGGGCGCAAGCTACGGCATTCAAGCCGTTGGTTTGGGCGCCCGCGACACACTCCGTCTCGAAGCAGCCATGCCCCTCTATGGCCACGAACTCACGGAGCAAATCAACCCAATTCAAGCGGGGCTGGGCTTTGCGGTTAGCTTCAGCGAGCGCGAGTTTGTCGGTCGCGCGGCCCTTGAGCGGTTTGCCAAAGACGCGAGCCTGCCGGTCCGCGTCGGTCTGCAATTGGACGGTAAGCGAGTGCCGCGGCAAGGCTCGGCCGTCCTCTCCAACGGAGAACCGATTGGCGAAGTTACTAGTGGCACGTTTTCGCCAACCTTTGAACGTCCGATTGCCATGGCCTACGTCCAACCGTCGGCTCAAGCCCCCGGCAGCCGACTCGATGTCGACATCCGTGGCACGATTTATCCCGCCATCGTCGTTCCGTTGCCGTTTTACGAACGTGGAAAAATGAGTAGCTAAGGAGTTGCCCCGTGAAACCGGAAGATTTGCTGTTCACCAAGACCCACGAGTGGGTATCGCTTGCTGAAGAAGGCGGCCAGAAAATCGCCACGATGGGCCTCAGCGCGTTTGCCGTCGATGCACTGACCGATCTGGTGTTCATCGAGTTGCCCAAGGTCGGCCGATCTGTGGCAGTGGGCGAATCTTTTTGTGAAGTTGAATCGGTCAAGGCAGTTAGTGATGTATATGCACCACTCGCTGGCGAAGTGGTTGCCGTGAACAGCGGCCTGCCAGACGATCTCGACACGCTCAGCAAAGACCCCTTCGGCACTGGTTGGATTGCCAAGCTCAAAGTTTCGGACGATGCGAATTTGAAAACCTTGCTTGATTACACCGCCTATCAAAAACAGTGCGCTGAGGAAGCCCACTAGAGTCACCCGTTCATTAGTCACGTCGCTCGCGACGCCCTCCAGACTACTTTATCCCGCGAGTCGCAAGCGACGCGGCTAAGCGATTTCACAAGATATCCTCTCCCATGCCCTATTTGTATAACACACGCGAAGATCGAGCTGCGATGCTCGCTGCAATCGGCGCAGTTTCTCTCGACGAGCTATTTGAAATGATTCCCGCCGATTTGCGATTCAATCGCGAGTTGGCAATTCCGCCGGCGATGTCCGAGATTGAGCTCGCGCAGCACATGACCCAACTTGCAGCCCAGAATGCCCATGCCGGCAATCAGGCCTGCTTCCTCGGTGGCGGCAGCTACGATCACTTCGTGCCGGCGGTGGTCGACGAGCTCGCTGGCCGAGGTGAGTTCTACACCTCCTACACACCCTACCAGGCTGAAGTCAGCCAGGGTAATTTGCAGGTCGTGTTCGAATACCAGACGCTGATCGCCCGGCTCACCGGCCTCGATATCTCGAACGCCAGCCTCTACGACGGCGGCAGCGCCGCGGCCGAAGCGGTGCTGATGGCGATTAGTTCCACCAATCGCTACGGCCAGGTCGTCGTCCCCGCGAGCCTGCATCCCGAATATCGCCAGACAATCGCCACGTACCTCGAGAACCTCGGCGTGAAGCTAGTCACCGTCGGCACGCCCACCGGGGTGCTTACGCCGCAAGACCTCACCGCCTCGCTCAACGACACCACGGCCTGCGTCGTCGTCCAGCAGCCCAATTTCTTCGGCTCGATCGAAGACGCCGAAGCTCTCGCCAAGATCGCCCACGAGACCGGTGCGCTCGTGATCGCGGCGTTCGATCCAATCAGCCTCGGCCTGTTGAAGCGGCCCGGCGATTGGGGGGCCGACATCGCCATCGCCGAAGGTCACACGCTGGGCACACCGATGCAATATGGCGGACCGTATCTGGGCATCATGGCCTGCCGCGAGAAGCTCGTCCGCCGCATGCCCGGCCGCATCGCCGGCCAGACAGTCGACCGCCGCGGCAAACGCTGCTTCGTGCTCACGATGCAGACCCGCGAGCAACACATCCGCCGCGAAAAGGCCACGAGCAACGTCTGCACGAACCAGGGCCTGTTCGCACTGCGGGCGACGATCTATCTCGCGCTACTGGGTCCCCAGGGCCTGCGCGAGACAGC
Organism: Pirellulales bacterium; assembly: GCA_041753435.1. Classification (GTDB taxonomy): domain Bacteria; phylum Planctomycetota; class Planctomycetia; order Pirellulales; family Lacipirellulaceae; genus DASYDU01. Next base: position 20,253 of record JBGSUJ010000036.1, read on the forward strand.
GAACCTCTGCCTGCAAAAATCACGCTACGCCGCCGAGCGACTCTGCGAAAACGAACGCTTCGAACTCGCCTTCGACGCGCCGACGCTCAAGGAGTTCGTGATCCGCGACCGCGAAAGCCGCGTCGACGAGCTACTGGCCGACGCGCTGGAAGCCGGCTTCCTCGCCGGCGTGCCGCTTGGCCAATGGTATCCAGAGTTCGACGACTGCTTCGTAATAGCAGTGACCGAGAAACGCACCAAGTCGGAGATTGATCAATTGTGTAACACACTTGTGAGAGAAGACAGCGAGACTCATGTTAATGAACTGACAACACACGTTTGAGTAACACCCGGTTGATGGGAGCAGATCATGCCGATCGCTTTCAAAGTCCCCGCCAAACTCAAACCGCTTGAGCCCGTTTTCGAATGGTTCAGCGGCATTCCAGAGGAGGAACTTAATGAGGATACAGATCTAACGTTTGTCGATTCATTCCTGCGTTCGCGCTACAGTGGACTTAGTTTTGAATGTGCCGAGTCAAGACTCGAAGCCGACAAAAAAGCCTTAGCGAAACTCTGTAAGACACACGGGCAAAATTCCACCTGGCTGTATTTTTTTGACGCCTATTTGAATCCGCATATCCTTCCGCATCTTATTGAGGAGCAAGACTAAGAGACTTCTAATGCGCCGCCATTGACGATTCACGTTGATCTGCCGAACGACTATCGGGTCACATCTGACTTCGGAAGCTTGCTCGCAGACAGTTCGTCGGCGAGCGTTTCATTGATTCCAACTGCTGAATCGGTACTGGAATTCAAACTGAGCAATTTTCGACAAAAGGCGCAGTGGGCGATCGATAGAGCAAATCAAACCAATTCTCAAATTGGGGATGAGTATACCTTCGATGATGTTGATTGGGGGAAAGTCAAAGGTTGGAAGGTGTTTGTCAAAAATGCAGGTCGCCTCCCGTCAAAAAGCATTCACTATCTGCTTAAAATGCCTGGAGGGGCTTCAATTGTCGACGTCGAATGTAAGAATCTGGAATTCAATGAGAAGTCCCTGGAAGATTCCTTTCTCAATCTAACGGTCCAATCCAATCCGCCAATGCCGGAAGACTAATGCGCAATACACGCGATACGAAATTGTTGTTCGAACTCTCCGACGCCGGCTGCCGCGCGCACCGACTGCCGAAGTGCGACGTGCCGGAGCGATCAGTCACCGACCTCTTGCCAAAGAGTGCGCTCGCCGAGCGGCCGCCGGCCCTGCCCGAGCTCTCCGAGCCGCAGGTCGTACGGCACTTCACCAACCTGTCCCAGCTCAATATGAGCGTCGACACGCACTTCTATCCGCTCGGCTCCTGCACGATGAAGTACAACCCCAAGCGGAACGAGCGCTTCGCGCGGATGCCCGGCTTCGCCGACCTGCATCCCCATCAGCCCAAGGAGACCATCCAGGGCATGCTACAATTGCTCTTTGAGTTGCAGCAATACCTGCAGGAAATTTCTGGCCTCGACGTTTGCTCGCTGCAACCGGCGGCAGGTGCTCATGGCGAGCTCACGGCCCTGCTGGTTGCGGCAGCTTATTTCCGTGATCTGGGCGAGAAACGCACCAAAGTCCTGGTCCCCGATAGCGCCCACGGCACCAACCCCGCCAGCGCCACGATGGCCGGCTTCGATACGGTCACCGTCAAGACCACACCCGCCGGCGTCGTCGACATGGGCGACCTCCGCGCCAAGCTCGACGACCAGATCGCGGTGTTCATGATCACCAACCCCAACACGGTTGGCATCTTCGAGCCCAACATGCGGGAAATCGCCGACGCCGTCCACGCCCGCGGCGGCCTGGTCTACCTCGACGGCGCGAACATGAACGCGATCCTCGGCATCGCCCGCCCCGGCGATTTCGGCGCGGACATGCAGCACTACAACCCGCACAAGACCTTCAGCGGCCCGCACGGCGGCGGTGGACCCGGAGCGGGACCAATCTGCGTGATCGAGAAGCTGGGACCGTATTTGCCGGCCCCCGTGGTTGTGAAAGACGGCGATCGCTACAAGCTCGATTACAATCGCCCCAAGTCGATCGGCCGCGTGCGGGCCTTCTTCGGCAACACCGGCGTCCTGGTGCGGGCCTATTGCTATATCCGCACGCACGGCCCCGATGGCTTGCGCCGCGTGAGCGAGAACGCGGTGCTCAACGCCAATTACTTGCTCAGCCGCGTGAAGCATTTTCTGCCCGTACCGCAGGGCGACCGCTGCATGCACGAATTCGTTGCTTCAGCGGCAAAGCTTAAGGCCGATCGGGGCGTCTCCGCAATGGACCTTGCCAAGCGGCTCCTCGACTATGGCTTCCACGCTCCCACGGTCTACTTCCCGCTCACGGTGAAGGAAGCGATCATGGTTGAACCGACCGAGACCGAAAGCAAACAGACGCTCGATGCTTTCGCCGAAACCCTATTCCGCGTGATCGAAGAAGACACAGACCTGTTGCACGAAGCACCCCACACGACAATTGTCAGCCGACCCGACGAAGTGCTAGCCGCCCGCCAACCGGTGCTGGTCTGGCCGGAGTAGCGACGCACGTGGAAACCTGCCGACTATTGATTGACCCGCCTGCCCGCGGTTCTTGGAACATGGCGATTGATGAGGCCCTGCTTGCCGAAGCAGTTGACGGCGGTCCGGCCACGTTGCGGCTCTACCAGTGGGATGAGCCAACGCTTTCCCTCGGCTACTTTCAGCGTTATGACGATCGCCACCACCACGCGGCAAGCAACACATGTGCGATCGTACGCCGACAAAGTGGCGGGGGCGCCATCCTGCATGACCGCGAGCTCACTTACAGCCTCACGCTCCCGCCCAGTCATCCACTCGCCCGCGACGCGACCGCGCTCTACAACGACATGCACGACGCGTTTGTCGTGCTGCTCACTTCGCGGCTGCCAAGTACTCAGTCCCGTTGGCGGCTTGCGCTGCACGGCAAACATACGTGCCTCTTACCAAGTCAGGAACCGTTTCTGTGTTTCGAGCGTCGTTCGTGCGGCGATTTGCTGTTAATCGATTCCGACGATTCCGCGGCAACTATTTCTGTGCCATCGACGTATAAAATTATGGGCAGCGCCCAGCGGCGGCATTGCGGTGCGATCTTGCAGCATGGCAGCCTGCTGATCGCCCGCTCCAGCGCCACTCCAGACTTACTCGGCTGGAACGACCTGACCGGACAACCCCTCGCATTCGACGATCTCGTGTCCGGAGTGGTGCGACAATTGTTCGGACTCGTCGGCGTGGCTCAAGAGCCAGCGGAAATGCCAACAGCGATCCGTATCGCAGCTCGAAAGATTGAACAACAAAAATATTCCGCTCGATCCTGGACGACACGGCGATAGGCCAAAGTCACCAGCGTCCTCTGTCCGACTAAAGGAAAAGCAGGCAGTAAGAGCGCCAGCCTGTCCAATAAGTTCGAAAAAGCGAGAAAATCTCGCCAAAAATACGGTGTTCCAAGGCAAAATCTCTGAGGTTAGAATTAGGGCGGCTTGACCGGCGGGGGGCCTAGCGAGTGTGGGGGGGTATACGGCTCGCAACGAGAATCTACAATACAGCGGCATTTTTGCTAATTTTTCCTTGGGAGGGTGTATATCATTTAAATAGCGACTCATCGCTGGCGTGGTCTCGCCATGATTGATTATCCTTTATCCCGCGGTGTCGGAAGTTATTGCCGCGCCGTTGACGAGACCTCTGCTTGTGCTTTAGTTCCGCGCGACTTGGAAGCTCTTGTTAATATGGTTTTTTGATTCGCGGAGCAGGGCTGGGGCGATTATGGAATTAAAACTCATTGTGCTTGCCGGTGCGAAAGAAGGCACGCAAATCCCGCTGAAGAAAGAGAAATTCGTCATCGGGCGCGCGAGCGAGTGCACACTCCGCGCAGGCAGTTCAGCCATTAGCCGGCGACATTGTGCGATTCTGCGTAAAGACGACGCCTGGTTTGTCCGCGATTTGGGCAGCCGCAACGGCACCTATCTTAACGACAGCGCCGTCCAAACGCCGACTCCCATTCAAGTGGGCGACGAGATCCGCGTCGGACCGCTGCACTTCCGCGTCGAACAGTATGTGAAGTCTGTCGGAGGCTCGCAGGCCCCCCGCGGGGCCGCTTCAGCGGAACAGGCCAAAGCAGCTGAGCCCTTTGATAATCAAGATATCAATCGTGCCAAGCAGTCTAAAATCAAAAACATCGGCGAAGTCGTCCAGCGCACCGTGCAGCAAGCGGAGAACTCTTCGGAAGACGATGTCTCGCGTTGGCTGCTTGGCCTCGTTGGTGGCAGCGGCGACACGCTCCGCGAAACGCAAACTCTGAGCTTGGAAGAAACCACCGCCATCAACCGCAAAGTGGCCACACCGGAAATTGCCTCTTCAATCGGTGAAACCGCCCGCGATGGATCGGAACAGCCATCCGAAACTGCAGCCGAAAATGTGGAGGGAGAACAAACGGAAAAGTCGGGCATGTGGAGTTTCTTTAAGAAAAAAGCTGGCGGTAAGAAAGTCCCCGGCAAGCTACCCGCTCGACCTTCGGAACTTTCCAAAGACAGCCGCGAAGCCGCTGCCGATATCCTCCGCGAAATGACCCGCCGCCGCTAGCAACTTTCCCTACTGCAGCGGCCGGTGTACTATTGCAGTCCAAGCGCATGTTGGCTGCCTGCGCTCATATCATCTCCACCAAGCATTATTCTCGGTAGAAGTATCTATGCCCTCCAATCGACTACCTGAAGAGCGGCGTGTGGCGGGCCTGCTGGGCCTCGCCTTCGATGCCAACGACGGCCACAAGCGAATCACCCGCGGCAAGAATTTCCTCCTTGCCGGCGGCTCAGAGGAAACTCATGTCTTAATGCGCAAGACGATCGTCAAAGTCACCGAGCGACTCGACGAGTGTGGCAAGGAACTCGCCGACGTTTCGGTCGAAGAGCTCCGCGACCTCATCGAAGAAACTCAAGACTAACGAATTAGCCGCGATCACGTGCGACGCTAGCGATCGCGGTTAACAAAATCCTGCCCTCTTCGCGGGATGCGGTCGAGACGACCGAGGGCGGGCATATGATACCATCATGTGAGCTTACAAGCGGCCGCTATTGCCAGTTCTCAGCCGACTCCTCGTCAGTTTCTGCCGAAGACTCTGCCACGGTGGCTACCACGGGCTGCGAGGCAACGCGGACCGCAAGCTCGGTCGGTGAGAGCTGCACATAGCCGAGTGACCGTACTACCTCCAATACTTCGCTGCAGGTCGGGAACATCCGCCCGCTCGCGCGCTTGTAGTCGTCCAGTGCATTCATGAATTGCACTTCTTCGTCGGTGTAGTCACGCTCGCAAGTCGTGGGATCGATCTGGCGGCGGCGGTTCACCTTCTGTCGGCGTTCGAGCTTCACCGTCGGAGTGGCCGAATTAGCAGGTGCAACAGCTGCCGCCGCTTCGCGGCGAGTGCCACGACGACGTTCGATTGTCACTTCCTGCTCACCGGCCGTATGGCCATGACGGGCTGCTGTCGCTTTGCCGTTCGATGACTTCGGCTTGCGGGAAGCCGTCTTAGCCACCTGTCGGCCAACGCGCTTCGTTTTGGTTGCTGTCTTAGTTTTTGCTACCACTTGCGACTCCTCTGTGCCCGTGCTGGGATCGAGCCATTTTGATTAAATGGCCTTGGGGATACTAGCAAGCATCGGAATCGCGCGGAGCAAAAGTGCATCAATCACGAAAACTGGGGGATTTGTACAAATAGTGCGGTTTATCTGGTTTTTCGGCTTTGGCGAATCTTTCCTGCCATCATGCCGCATCTGGAAAATTCGATTTTGATCAAATCTACAGCGCCAGTTGTGCGGCCTGAACCACCACACCGGCCGCCCGAATTTCTGGCTTGTCCCGACCGGACGGTCCTGCTATTGTCCGCCGCCTTAATCGTTCTGGCCAGTATAATTGCCAGTTCACTTTTCAGAACTCTTCGCCGCCATTCGATTCGCGGCGAGACCAGCAAGAGAGCCCTGAGCGTGGCCCTAGGATCGATCAACGCTGAACCCAATTGCTGTAGCCGTGCGCAAACTCTCTGGATGGCGCTCATTGCTTGCGGCCTAGCTGCCTGTTCGCTCGTGTCGAGCGGATGCAGTAGCATGGCCTCGCAAGCTGCGAACGTCGAAGGCGTACGACTCTACCAGCAAGGCAATTATCAACAAGCGTCCGACCGCTTCCAGCAGGCAATCGCCCAAAACCCGGCTTCGGCCGAAGGCTACTATAACCTCGCCGCGTCGCTGCAACAGACGGGCACGCTCTACAATCGCCCGGCCGATTTGCAGCAGGCCGAAGTCCTCTACAATCAATGCCTTGAACGCGATCCGAATCATGCCGATGCCCATCGTGGACTGGCGGTACTACTGAACGAAACCGGGCGCCAAGCAGAAGCCTTCCGGCTGCTCAACAGTTGGGCCGCAGCCAATCCAAAATCACCTGAGCCCAAGGTCGAACTCGCCCGCTTGCTGGAAGAGACTGGACAAACCGAGCAAGCCAAAACGCAGCTTGTCGAAGCGCTCACTGTCGATCCGCATAATGCCCGCGCACTCACCGCACTCGGCCGCCTGCGGGATCAATCGGGCAATTACGCTCAAGCGCTCTCCGATTACCAGCGATCTCTCGCAGTAAACCGCAATCAGCCCGACGTGGCAGCTCGAGTCGCGCAACTTCAGGCAGCTACCAATCCGGTTGCGGCTGCAACGCCTCCGGCCCTTTCCGCCAATCCGCGTACTGCCAGTGGCTGGACACCCTCGGTACGGTATTGAGAAATAGCCCTCTGCTATTCCTAATCGACTCTCACGCCCAACATCACCTCGATAATCCCCCGGCAGAATTCCGGCAGATCGTCTGGCTTGCGACTGCTCACAAAGTGGCGGTCCACCACCACTGCCTGATCCCGCCAAATCGCACCGACATTGACGAGATCGTCCTTGATACCTGGCGAACCGGTCACCTGCACACCGTAATACACACCTGCTGAGATCGGAATCCAACCTCCGTGGCAAATAGCAGCCACGAGCTTCCCGCTCGCAGCAAACTCGCGCACAAGCTGCTTTACTTTCTCGTCGCGGCGCAGTTTATCGGGCATGAATCCGCCCGGTATTACCAGGCCGTGAAAGTCGCCAGCTTCCATCAACTCGATTGCCACATCGCTGCGGCACGGATAGCCATGCTTGCCTCGGTAAATAGTCTCGCCTTTTGGTCCAGCAACGACCACCACCGCGCCCGCCTCCACAAGCCGCAGCTTGGGATACCAGAGCTCGAGATCTTCGTAGTCGTCGCCAACGAATATCAACACACGGAGATCGGCCAAAGGTTGATCGCGCTTCATGGCGAGGCTCCTTATAATTCTGCAGAAGCGTTTGGTTATCGTCCGGATCAATTGATTCGGCACAGCGCGAGGCGGTGGCCAAGTCATGGCGTCACCCTGCACCAATTTCTACCGCGCCCCGTGCGTCGAGGCCAGTCGCTCCAATTCAACACAGGCGGCGGCTAGCGACGCCGGGCCATCGCACCGGGCGGCCAGCGCATGACAATTCAACGCAACCTGCGGCGACGACAACAGCCGTTCCAGTACAGTTGCAATTTTTGGGCCGCGGAACGCCTTGACCGAGATCTCTTCCGCCACGCCCAAACGGATCAACCGCCGTGAGTTGTCAAACTGATCGAACGCCATCGGCCGGATGACTTGCGGAACACCGGCCGCGAGTCCTTGTGCACAGCTGCCGATACCACCGTGATGTACGATGGCGGCAACCCGCGGCAACAGCCGGCTGAGCGGCACGAATCCACAGTGTCGCACCGACGTCGGCAAGCGTGCAGGCACTTGCTCTGCGAATTTGGTCAGCAAGATGCCGCGCCGACCGAGTCGCTCGCAAGCTTCCACCGCCGCTGCGAAAAACTGGCGTGCCTCGTGATTGGCCGAACCAGGAGAAAACGCGATCGGCGCGTCGCCGGCGGCAAGGAACTCACGCACTTCGCGCGAGAGTTCGATTTCGTGCGTCGCATCCCAGAGCGGAAAGCCTGTGAGCCGTGTGTTTGGCGGCCAATCGAGCTGCGGAGGGCCAAACCAATCGGGAAACAACCCAAGCACCATACTCGCCGAGTGCAGCCATTGTGAGAACACCCGTTTTATCGGCGCGAGTCCAAGCTCTCGCCGCAATTGGTTGAGCTGCTTGCCTAACAGCGGCCCCACGAACAGCATATCCGAAGCCCAATACTGCAGCCGTTTAAGCCACTTCGGCACACTTGGACCGGTGAGCGCTCCTTTGAGCCGCGGCGAATCGTAGATACTCCAGATCATACCCGGTGCGAAGTCGATGCAGGCCAACGGAGCGCCAAATTTATCGCCCGCTACCCGGCTACCCAGATCAAGTGCGTGGGCACAGAGCACCGTCTTGCCAGGTTCGTAGTGTTTGGCGACTAACTCAAAGATCGGGCGCGCAAATCCACCGGCTGCTCGAACCAGGATCAATCGTACCCCGCGTAGCGGATGCCAAAGGTCTGGGTGCTGGCTGAGTTCGATGTATTGCTCACGGGTTCCGATCGGCAGCAGTTCGAGACCCGCGGAAGCAACTACCTGCGAAAAGTAGGGGTTCGTAATCAGCTTCACTTGGTGCCCGCGAGCAACGAGCGTGGTACCCAAGCCGACCATCGGATGAACGTCGCCATAGCTGCCGATTGCCGAGATGATAAACTGCGTCATGTGGCTGCCAACTGCAACTCTTACGGATGTTAAACCGCAAGTGTTGCGGCCGTTTCAACTTCGCTTGCCACTATACGGAAACCAGTCGACAATGGAAGTGTGAATTTTTCAATCCTCCAATGCCCGCCCCCGTCCCACCCTGCTGAACATGGCCCGCGACGACCTCGATCGTGACAAAATATATACGGCCGGCGCGGATCATCTGCCTGTCGACGGCAAGGACGATGGCGAACTGGAGCTTGAACCGCTCGATCCAGAGTTACTGGCGGCCGAGCAGCACCGCGCGGCGGAAGCGATCGAGGCTCATCGCAAGGCAATCGACATCGATGAAGTCTACCGCGACCTGGAGGCCAACCGCGATAGCGAAATTTTGAAAGCTTGGGTCGCGCGACTCCGCAACTTTCGCTATCAATTTCAATTCATGCATCTGCTGATCGCCATGGCCGCAGTCGCGTTCTTGCTCGTGCTCAGCAACTGGATCAATCTCGGAAATGCTCTCTTGATCGTCTTCATGCTCGGTATCGCAGGCGTGTCGCTCTACTTGAAGCTCGAAGAAAACAAGCAGCAGGAGGAAGCCGACCGGCGACGGCGAATGATGTACGCGGAGCGCCGCGCCCAGCAAACTCGGCTCGGTGGGCAACCGGTCGAGCTGACGGAGAAGGACAACGAGGACTAAGTGGAACTGCCGCCCGGCTATCCACTCGATAGAGGCTAGTTCGGACGAACCGGTTGCCCGCGGCGTGTGTCCTCGTCCTGAGCCTGCAAGAAACAGCCAAGAGCCAGGAGAAATTCGCCATGCTCTCTGCACCCCGCCACCTCTCCACAGCCGAGCTCGAACGGGGTCTGCCGGCAGTGCTGGCCTCGCCGCCGGATGTAGGCCAACTCGTGGCGATTGTCGTCCGCCCCGCCACCAATGAGCGCCGTGTGGTCCACTCGGCCCGGCTCACGCCGGAAAATGGCATCGCTGGCGATCGCTGGGCTTACGAAGCGGAGCCCGACCCGCAAGGACAGGTTTCGCTAATGAACGCGAGATTCTTGCGTCAAATCGCCGGGCACGAGGACGCGGTGCCACTCGCTGGCGACAATCTGATCGTCGACCTCGACCTGAGCGAGGAAAACCTCCCGCCCGGCAGCCGCATCGCTATCGGCCATAGTGTGGTCGTCGAAATTAACGGCGAGCCCCACACCGGTTGCGGAAAATTTCAAAAGCGATTCGGGGCCGACGCCCGCTCGTTCATGAACAACGCGCGCGGCATGCAACTCCACCTCCGCGGACGTTATGGCAGCATCGTGTCTGGCGGCTCGATTTCCATCGGCGATATCGTGCGCAAACTCGTGACCCGTTAACGCAACGTGGCGGGTAGGCTCGAAGCGTTCCCAGCACTAGAATGAAACATTCAGGTTCCTTCCCCCTTCCGCTTCCCCCTCCCCCCTTGCCAACACCTCCTGTCCCGCCTGCTGAAATCGCACTCGCCCTCTTCCTGGCGGCGATTGGCGCGACGCTGCAAGGTTCGGTGGGATTCGGCTTGGCCGTCGTGTCGGCACCGATTCTCTTGTTGCTCCATCCGGCCTGGGTCCCAGGACCGATGTTGCTCGCGGCCCTGCTGCTGGTGGTGCTAATCGCACACCGCGATCGCGCTCACATCCTCCGCGGTGACGTCGCGCTTGGGACGCTTGGCCGGCTGATGGGAACGCTACCTGCGGCCTATGCACTCCGCATGCTTCCCGCCACGGTCTACGATCTGATTTTCGCGGCGATCGTCCTGTTTGGCGTGTTGCTGAGCGTTTCCGGTTGGCACATCACGCGGACTCCTTTGAATGTCGTGTTCGCAGGGACACTCTCGGGCATCGCCGGAACGATCTCCTCGATCGGCGGGCCGCCAATTGCACTCGTCTATCAACACGAAAAAGGCCCCAGAGTTCGCAGCACGATGTCCGCAATCTTTACTGTCGGCACCTTCATTTCGATTGGCGGTCTCTGGTGGGCCGGCCGCTTCGGCATGGTCGAGCTTTGCCTCGGACTGTTATTGATGCCAGCCGTCCTCGTCGGCTTTGCATTCTCGCGCCGCACAGCCCTCTGGCTCGATGGCCGCCAGATCCGCCCTGCCATCCTCGCCATCGCGGCACTCTCGGCGATTCTGATCTTGGCCCGCGCATGGCTCAACTTGCGGTAAGCAAGACTGAACAATGCTGCGATCTCCCGCCCGGCCGCTAAAAGGCCCGCAGTCCCGATCAAGATCGAACCGGCAGTCCATTGATTCTTTAGGCCTGAACACACTCACGGTCTCTGGCTGGCTGCTTCTGCTTTCGGAGCAAAGGTGAAGATCTCCCGTTCGCTGGCAAAATACACCTCGCCGTCGTCATCTTCTCCAAATGTCAGCACCGGCGGACCATGCTCGCGTATCGAGCGATTCGCGGTAACTTTGCCAGTTGCTGGATCGTACCACAAGGCCCACACCTGCCCTGTCACATAATCGGCATACAGAAAGGCCCCGCGCAACGCCGGAACGCGGTTGCCACGATAAACGTACCCACCCGTGATCGACTTGCCGACACTATGGGGATATTCCCAAATCGGATCGACCAGATCGTTCGCTGCTTTAGCGCCCTCGGAACGATACGGATGAAGGCCCTCGCGTAGATTCCATCCGTAGTTCTTCCCGCGATCAATGAGATTGATTTCTTCCCATTGGTCTTGGCCGACATCTGCCCCCCAAAAAGCTCCAGTCTCGCGATCAAACGTCGGCCGCCAGGCATTGCGGATGCCATACACCCAGATTTCACCACGGGCATCCTCCCGCGTCACGAAAGGATTGTCTTCTGGAATCGCATAGGCAAGACCGGGAGCTCGGTGATCGACATCAATGCGAAGAATTGAACCGAGAAGTGTTCCCAGATTCTGGCCATGACCGTGTGGATCGCCCCAGTAGCCTCCGTCACCCAATCCAATATAGAGATACCCGTCTGGACCAAACACCAGCGTGCCGCCATTGTGATTCCAATAAGGCTGATCGATTTGCAAAATGATTTCTTCGCTCGCTGGATCAGCGCGGCTGGGATTGTCAGCCAGCACACGAAAACGAGAGATGACCGATTGATGCGGATGCTCCGCGGTCGGTTTGGCTGTGTAATAGACGAAGAAATCGCCGTTGTCTGCAAAGCGAGGGTGAAAGGCGAGCCCGAGCAACCCCGCTTCATTGTCATTAGGCATGAACTTGATCACCCGGTCGCGCAAGTCGAGGAATAGCTCCGGGGCGCGGACTTGGGGATTGTTCTCCGTCACAAAGATCGCACCATATTGCGTCGCAAAAAACATGCGATTCGACCCATCGCCGGCGCCGGTAACGACTACCGGTCGAGGATCGCGAAAAAACCCTTTGTCGGCACCGGTAATCCACTCTGGCCAGCGAAGTTCCTTAAACGTTTGCACCACGGTTGCATCGAGAGGGGGCTCTTCAACCGCCAGCGCACGACCCGCGCCGAGAGCGACACAATGAAAGCCGAGTAAAAGAATCAGAAACTGCTTCATGACAGAATCTTCAAACCAAATTAGGCAAGGTTGGGCGGAACCGTCGATCAAGAGCTAAGCTGCCAAATCTCCGAAAAAAGCATGATGTGCTTTTATAGCATATCTTGCATGCAAGCGGCCATCCTCGCTATCGCGCGAATCACCCGTTCTCGGCAAGCGCCAACACATCGGCAAAGCGCCGCTGGCTCCACTGGCCGAATTCCGGGCGTTGCCGGAGCTTTCCTCGTGCGGTGGCGGGCGAGGGAATTCCACAGAGGAAACGGGCAATCTGCCGCGGCGTCTTGAGCGATGAAATTCCCTCCGCACGCAACTTTCGCCATACGGCGGAATCGGCCGGCTGCGGCACCCAGGGCTGGGGACGGGACAAGACCTGCGTATCGACACCCGTGCAACCGCTGCAGTGACCACATGCGGTGCGCGACTCACCGAAGTAGTCGAGCAAAAAACAAGTCAAACAGCCGCCCTGCTCGGCTAGCGAAACGACGCTTTCCACACGGGCAATGTCGTTTGACTCCCGTTCGAAAAAACGCTCGGTAAGCGCATCGACAAGGGCCGCGCGGTCGCGCGGCTGTTTTAAACGACGGTAAGCATGTCGCACACCAGCCGCCTCGACCACCAAATCGCCTCGTTCTTCCAAATAGTTGAACGCGGCCACGATCCGCTCGCGCGGCTGCTGGAGCCGCCGGGCCGCTTCATCAGCATGGAGCGAAAACCAAGTCTTGCCGAACTTGGCGCACGCGAATAGTTTGCGCAAGAACTCAGCCCGCTGCGGGTCGAACTGTGCGAGGATTTCTGCCGAGGGCCGTTGCGGCTGAAATTTGAACTCGCTATAAAACGAACCGGTCGACTGCAGAATGCCGTCCAGTTCGAGATAGGTGATGAGAGTCTTGACCACCAAATCACGAACATCGTGCCGCTGGGCTAGACCGTAGATACTCACGTCGATTTCCGCTCCCTGGTCCAAGAACTCCGCGGTAAGCGAAGCCACGCTCTGTGAATCGGGCGTGTCGCCATAGCTGAAGTTTTCCAGCGTCACAACGTCATCTGCACAGGCCAGCATTTCACAAACAGCCGGCTGGCCATCGCGGCCCGCCCGACCGATCTCCTGCATATAGCTCTCGAGCCCTTTCGGCATATTGTAGTGATACACGGCCCGAATGTTCGACTTATCAATGCCCATGCCGAAGGCGATCGTGGCGACGACAATCATATCGTCCGCGACCATAAACGCGTCGTGAATTTCGCTCCGTTCCTCCGATTTCAATCCTGCATGATATGCACGCGCTGAGAAGCCGCACTTGCTGAGGTAATTTGCAATCTGGCTGGCTGTGCGTTGCAATGTAACGTACACAATCGTCGGACCCGGCGGACGCGATTTCAAACGGGTCGCCAGCAACTGTGCCCGTTCGCGATCGGCGCAGGCAGTCACCCGTAACTCCAGATTTGGCCGATAGAAGCCGGTCTGCACCACATCGTCTGCGGCGATCACAAATGCAGCGGCGATATCGCTCGCCACCTCCGGTGTAGCAGTCGCCGTGAGCGCCAGCACCCGACCCACCTTCAACTGTTTCGCCAGCGACGCGATCTTGAGATAGTCGGGCCGAAAATTGTGCCCCCACTGGCTGATGCAATGGGCTTCGTCAATGGCCAGAAGGCTGATCGACTGTCGCTCCAAAAGTTGCAGAAAACGTTCGTTACCCAACCGTTCGGGCGAGACGTACAGCAGTTTCGTCCGACCACTACGGAGCTCGTCGTAAGTCCGCAGAGTCGCCACTCGATCGAGGCTCGAATCTAGCCGGGCGGCTGGCACCCGATGCTCGACCAAAAAATCGATCTGGTCCTTCATGAGCGCGATTAGCGGGGACACGACTACCGTCAAACCATCCAGTAGCAGTGCCGGCAATTGGTAGCACAAGCTTTTGCCACCGCCGGTAGGAAAAACCGCCAGTGTCGATCGGCCAGCGAGCAGCCGACCGACCACCTCCGCCTGGCCGTTGCGGAATTCACTGAAACCAAACGTCTGCTGCAGCACACGCCTTGCATCCGGGGGAACGATAACCGCAGCTGCCTCTGGAACTCTCGCTTGGGCGGCTGTCATCATGGTTGCCTCCGCAAAATTCGGTAATCGGTAAGTCGAAGCGGGCATACCAGGCTGGCCCACGCCTGCCTGGAATACTGAACTTACGTTCATTATTGGTCATCATAGCGGCAGTCGGGGGGATTGCAAGCAGAATTTCCGAAATGTTTTCGGCAACCAAAATCGCCCTGAAAAATCTATTCACCGCAGTGCCGGCTTGCCCATCAACCGGCGCAACAGACCGATCTGGCCATTGTGCACCAGCTCATGAGCCGAAGCGAAGTCGACGGCGCCGAGCTTTGTCTTGAACGCCGGGTGAGGCTGCTCCACCAGGACGTTGAGTTCTTCATCCGAGAGTGCAGAAAGTTCCTTCAGCACTTGGGCATGCACCGCATCGAACACGCGCCGGATCTCAGCGATCGGCGGATAATTCTCTGCGCCCGCCTTCGGCTCGGAACCCAACCGGAAAAACTCGATGAACTCGTCGGAAACTAACGCCTCATCCTCCTTGGTGCGACCACGCAGGCGACGCAGACAAAGATTGTACTGCGAAACCGCCAAGTGACCGATCTGCCAGGCCACGTGCGTGGTAAACTCGGCCGGATGCCAAAACCATTCGGCCGGTGTAAGGTCGTTGGTAAATCCTTTCACGCGGCGCCGGGCGGCCTCGATGCGCTCCATGGCGGGTTCTAGTTTTGTGCATGACATAATTCCATTCTTTCTCCCGAGGGGGGCGATGAGCAATCGACACATTATCCAGGCACGCCTGCCTGACGGCAATCGTAGTCCATTAAGACACTGCGGGCGGCAGTATGCTGGCCAGCGCCGCTCGATATTCCGCCGGCGTGTTGCAACTTGTCAGCGTTACCAGGTCTGGATCGACGTGGCGAAGATCTTCCCGCGAAACACGCAGTGTGTCGCCATGTTCTAATAGACTCAGCAGACCAGCATTCCCCGCCTCGAGCAGCGATTTAGCAATCGGCAGCACCGCAACCTGGTAGACGGCCACCAACGGTTGGAGCCGCTCCCCATCGTGCAATGCGGCAATCTGATGGTTCCCCAACAGCTCGAACAAGCGCGGCACCATGGCAGGCACCAGGCGTGGCATGTCGCAGCCACACACGAATACGGCATCGTTGCACTCGCAGCTGGCAACCATTCCAGCTACTAATCCGGCCAGAGGTCCCCCATTCGGCACTGTATCTCGGATAACACGCACCTCCGCCGGTAACCGCGGTAAAAACTGCTCCACCGCGGCAACGCAAACAATCCGCTCGGCTGGCATCACTTCGCCGACCAGCCGCACCATGCGCTGGAGCAAAACCTCGCCCGGCCCGAATGGCAGAAGTGCCTTGTCGCAACCCATGCGAGTACTTTGGCCACCACAAAGAATTAGCGCGCACTGTTTGCTGGGCATTGGGCCCGCCAGTAAACTAGCCACGTTCTGCCAACGGCACGACTTCGCGCTTCGTCGGGCCGGTGTAAATCTGCCGGGGCCGACAAATCTTCTTCGTCGGGCTCCGACGCATCTCAAGCCAGTGGGCAATCCAGCCCGGCAAACGGCCTATCGCGAACAGCACCGTGAACATGGGCACCGGGATGCCCAGTGCCCGGTAAATC
Source organism: Pirellulales bacterium (assembly GCA_041753435.1). Lineage (GTDB taxonomy): Bacteria > Planctomycetota > Planctomycetia > Pirellulales > Lacipirellulaceae > DASYDU01. The sequence goes on from JBGSUJ010000036.1 coordinate 36,198, forward strand.
ACGCCGGAGTAGAAATCGACATTCGGGTAGAGTTTTCGCTCAATAAAGTACTCGTCTTGCAGCGCGACTTCCTCCAGCTTCTGTGCAATCTCAAAGATCGGGTCGTTGATCCGCCGCTTAGAAAGCAACTTGTCGCAGGCCTTCTTAATAATCGTCGCACGAGGATCAAAATTTTTGTACACCCGGTGACCGAAGCCCATCAGGCGGACGCCGCTGTTCTTGTCTTTTACTTTATCGACGTATTTTTTTACGTCGCCGCCTTCTTTGGCAATCTGCGTGAGCATCGCCACACAGGCTTCGTTCGCTCCGCCATGCAGCGGTCCCCACAACGCACATATGCCGGCCGAGATCGAGGCAAACAGGTTGGCGTCCGAAGAGCCGACCATCCGCACCGTCGAAGTGCTGCAATTCTGCTCGTGATCCGCATGCACAATCAGCAGCAGATTGAGCGCGTCGATGAAATCGGGGTCGGCGTTGAAGGGCTCCGTGGGCACGGCAAACATCATCCGCAGAAAGTTTTCGCAATAAGTCAAATCGTTCCGCGGATACACGAACGGCTGGCCAATCGATTTCTTGTGAGCATAGGCCGCGATCGTCGGTAACTTCGCCATCAGCCGCAACACCGATTTATCAACCTGTTCCGGATCCTTCGAACTGAGCGAATCCTGATAGAAAGTTGAGAGCGCCCCGCAAACCGAACTGAGGATCGCCATCGGATGGGCATCGCGCGGGAAACCATCGTAGAAAAGCCGCATGTCTTCGTGCAGCATCGTGTGCCGGCGGAGTTTTTGGCGGAACTCTTCTAGCTCCACCGCGGTCGGCAATTCACCGTACAGCAAGAGATACGAAACCTCGATAAAATCGCAATGCGCGCCCAATTGCTCGATCGGGTAGCCGCGGTACCGCAGGATGCCCTTTTCGCCATCCAAATACGTGATCGCGCTAAGCGTCGATCCCGTGTTCATGTAGCCGTCATCGAGCGTGATGTAGCCCGTCTCGGCTCGCAGCTTCGTAATATCGACAGCTTGTTCATGCTCCGTGCCGACCACCACGGGCAATTCCAGCTCGCCGCCGGCGACGTTTAACTTAGCCACATCGGTCATCGCGTAGTCCTTCTTGATCACAGTACTCATGCGAACTGCCTCGATCGGGAAAGCAGAACGAGATGGCAATTCCCGCGCTGATCGCTTCAGTGTACCGGCCTGGTAGCGATCGTTCAATCGGCCATTGCATGCCAGATTCGGGGCACGGCGCGGGCCGAGAACGTCAGAAAGCATCGGCACACACTTTAATCGTCATCGAACATCCCGATCGTACGCATGAGCGGCGCTGGTGCGATGGACAAAGCGTGCCGGCGCGCCTGGATGGTGAATCGTATAATTACGCACCCCCCCATCCCGGCGCGCCGGACCGTCGCCAAGTGGATTGCTGGAGAACTATAGGATAGCAATTGCACCAACCGCGAGTTGTTGCCAAAAATATCTTCGCTCCGCGTTCGCCCACCCGGAATAATCCGTTTCCCAAGTACACTTGACCATCATTCACGCTACCCGTGACCGACCATGTCGCCGGCAGAGCCTGACCGGCTGGCGCAACGGCGACAGTGGCTGTTGCGACCCTAGCGACTGCAATAATCGTTGGGCTCGACGATAGACGCGCGTCCGGCAAACCAGACACGGCAAATGTACATAGTAGCCACATTTTGGACAACGATGGGCTGGAAGGAATGGGTCGTCCACCGCACCTTTGGCAAACGCCTCCTTGCCGTGCAGCGCCCGGCTACCGTTGGCAATCGCGTTGACCGTGCCCCGGCTGACGCCCAATCGCTCGGCGATCTGCCGCTGCGACAATTGCCCCTCTTGGAGCAAGCGATCGATTGCCTCGATTACAATTCGCGAGTGCATCGCGCAGTTCTCCGATTTAGCAAAGAATACGACCAACGCTTGCGGACTGTAGCCTCTGGAGGAGTTTCACTACGCCGCGAGTGAATCGCCCCCCGCTGCGCAGAAAAGTGCCGCGACTTTCGATCCAGAAGTCTCCCGGCTCGGGATCCGGGTCGCACTCGTCTTCATCGGGGATGAACACTTCCCACCATACATCCTCTGCACTGGCACAATCTGTCGCTGGAATTTCTTCGTAGTCGAAATCCGTTTTATCACCCGGTTCAAAAGGCTCGAGTTCGAGGTCGCTCGGCTCGTCGGGCAGTAGGTCGGTTAGCATGGCGGTTGCTCCATCGCAAGAAGTGGATTTGCAGGCGTCTCTAACGCAGTGCAAAAACCTAACAAATCGCGTGGCCAAAAACTATACGTACGTACACTATTTTGTAGGTTTTCTGCGGGGCCTGTTTTTTGCGGCGTTTTACCGCACCTTCCAGCCACGTCCGTCAGAAGGGGTAGCCACCCAGACCTGCTTGCCCCGCTCAGCCGCTACTCGAACAGCGGCGAACATTCGAGAACCGGAAGTTCCCTCCGAATGCACCGTTTACACAGGTCGCGCAAACCGCGAGTAGCCCCAAGCTTAGACTTCAAGAATTTCGCGGAATTCGTCGATGGTCTCTGTAGGCAGGGATGCCGCATCAGAGCACCCGTGAACTATTCGCGTCGCTCAAAGGGTTCCCATGCCACTGTCCATCGTCCAGATTGTCCTCGGCATAAGCTTCGTGTTGATCTGGGTATTCATCGGGACGATGGTTCTCCGCGATGGCACGTTTGCGATCCGCGACGAAGGCGAATCGCGCGATTTGAATTCTGGCGGCCAGCGCACGTCGCCGCCCCGCCCCCACGCCAACTTCAGCGGTCCAGATCGCCGCACTCCAAACCGCCGTCGCACATCGGCAGCGTAATAATCGCTGTCGGAGCGGCCGAGCTGGCCAAGGGATTATTTCAATTCGCCCAGCGTCGCTTCGAGTAGCTCGTAAAGTTGCGGCGAACGCTCTTCCAACAGCGCCCGCATCGGACTGGTAAGTTTGCCATTTTCGTCGCGCGCCGCAGCAATATTGCCGAGTTTCGCTTCAGCAACTACCAGCCCGGCGATACCATACGCCTCCAAGGCCGGGTACAATGCGCCCAGTCCGGCCAGCTCGCGCAGCGGGCCAATGGCTTTGTCGAATTGTTCAGTGCGGAAGAGATAAAAATTGGCCAACCCCTGTCGCGCGAGGTTATGAACATACGCGTCTGCGTTGGGGAAATGCTGAGCCACGGCCTGCCATGCCGCTTCTGTGTCGACCTTCTTCGCTTGATAAAGTTGAGCCCATACCGTCTTAAGTGGCGGCGGGCCGGCGTTCGCGTCGGCGAGTAACGAGGCTGGCCGGGTGAACCACCCCACCAGCCCGCCCAACAGAATGCACCCTACGAGCCCGGCGAACCATCGACGGCCCAGCGCGGGCTGCTTCCGCGTGACGAACGCCGAGGTTTTCATCACGGCGTCCAGTGTGGCGGTTGCCACCGCACGATCGTCGGCCACGGCGATCAGCTGCGAGAGCGACCAATCCTGCGGCGAATTGGCCCAACCTTGCTCGGCTCCCTGCTTCGAAAGAATGTGCAACTCGCGGAGCAGCGCCGACGGGTCGACAAATCGATCGGCTGGCTGCTTGGCCAGCATCCGATGGACCACTTTCGCCAAACCGCTGGGCACGTCGGCCCGCAGCGCCGCGAGCGGCTTCGGCGCTTGATTCATGTGCTGCATCGCTACTACCAACGGCGTGTCGCCCCCGAAAGGCGGCGATCCCGTGAGCATGTGATACGCCGTCACGCCCAGCGAATAGATGTCGCTACGACTATCGAGCGGCCGACCCTCCACTTGCTCCGGGCTCATGTAGAGTGGCGTCCCCATCGTGATGCCGATCTGCGTCAAATTCACGCCGCCATCGCCCTGTACGCGAGCCAATCCGAAGTCGGCCACCTTCACTTCGCCACTTCGCGACAGCATGATATTCTCTGGCTTGATGTCGCGGTGGACGATCCCTGCGCCGGAAGCTTTGGCCAACGCGCCGGCCACCTGCCGCAGGATGTCGAGTGCCAGCGCCGGCTCCAACCGCCCCCGGCTGTGAATTACCTCGCCCAAATTTCGGCCTGGCACATACTCTTGGGCGATGAAGTGGGTCGCTCCACCCTGCCCCACCTCACATTGCCCGACCTCGTAAATTTGCACGATCCCAGCGTGGACTAACCCTGCCGCTGCCCGTGCTTCGTGATGAAACCGCTGGACATAGCTCGGGTCGCGCGCCAGTTCCGCGTTGAGCACCTTCAAGGCAACCTGGCGACCCAAGGAAAGCTGCTGTGCCAAATAAACCTCAGCCATCGCGCCTTGCCCGAGACGGCGCAGCACGTAGTAATCCTTCACGGTTTGGCCAACCAACTCGCTCACCGCCGCACTCCAAGTGAAATCGGCAACTGCCCTTCAAATTTGCTTTGCCATACGACTAGCCAGAGGGTCATGCGGGCCTGGAGACAAAGTGATACACATAGCGGCCAAACTCCTCGTGCCCGGAGCTTCCCCTCTGCTTGTCTATTCTCCTGTTGGCAACTGCACTTCACCCAACACCCGCGCCGCCGCTTCCGAACGATTGAGCACATAGAAATGGATCCCCGGCACACCGGCGGCAAGTAGCTCCTCTGTTTGACGAACGGCAGACTCCACGCCCAACTCGAACTGCGCTTCGACATCGTCCCCAGCCGCCTCCAGCCCTTCGGCCAAGCCAGCCGGTAGCTTTGCCCCGCAGAGCGAGGTGATCCGCTTGATCTGGGCAAAGTTTGTAATCGGGAGCAAACCGGGCACAATCGGCACACTAATGCCAATCGCTTGGCACCGTTCGCGGAACGCAAAGAAATCCGCATTTTCATAGAACAACTGCGTGATCACCACGTCGGCCCCCGCGTCGACCTTTCGCTTCAGGTTCGTCAAGTCGATTGCTGGACTCGGCGCTTCCTGGTGAGTCTCCGGATAACCGGCCACGGCGATGCTCATCTCCGAGAATTCACGACGCACCAGACTCACCAGTTCATTTGCGTAAGTTAAGCCGCCAAGCACCGGCTTGAAGGTCGCATCGCCGCGGGGTGGATCGCCACGCAGCGCGACCACGTTTTCGACGCCTTCCTCGATTGCCCGCCGCAGGTAATCTCGCAGTTGATCGACGGTCGCCCCCACACAGGTCAAATGCGTGGCCACAGGCAAACCAAACTCACGATGCACGCGTGCAACAATGCCCAGCGTCGATTCCTGAGTCGAGCCTCCCGCCCCGTAGGTACAAGTAATGAATTGTGGCCCGAACTCGACGAGTTTCGCCACGTGCTGAAAGAGCGTAACTTCGCCCTGCGGCGACTTGGGGGGGAAAAGTTCGAACGACAGGCCGAATTTTCCTGGCCCATACGCGGAAGACAAGCTCATAGCGCGCAACCCATCCCAAGTATTAAACCGCAACAACCATTTAGTTTACACACAAACGACCGTGTCGGGCAGCCTGGGTAATCTTGGCTGTGGACTGAGCGGGCGATCGCTTACTAACGCAGGCGCCACCCTCTAAAATACTGCTCGGTAGGACTCCCCTCGACGAACGCACCACCGTTCGGACCCCCCTCCGCTCTTGATGAATCGGCCGTGAGAATCACCGCGAAACAGCGCTCTCGGTCAAAAAAGGACTTGTCGGCACCGCCTCATTTGCTCAGACTTACGTGGTTGCAGTTTGGGGGGATTCCTCACGATGGCGTGCGGACGGCGGCTGCCGACGCTGCATCCACGACACTCCCGCATCGAAAAAAGGTCGGCATCGCCCGCGGATGTTCCCTCGCGCAGGAGTGACTCCCGCCGCGATCCCCGCTGAGAGAAGGAATTTCGAGCAATGAGCCAAGCAGTGATCGGACCTCGCACCAATCAGGAACGGCAAAACTGGACTGAGATCACCCCCCAAGCGCTCTACGACCGGTGTGTCGCACTCGCTCACAACCTGTGGTGGAGCTGGCACCCAGAGGTCGTGAACCTGTTCCGCGATCTCGACCCCATTAAGTGGCGGAAAGTCGACCACAACCCGATTGTGCTGCTCGCAGAGATGACACCCGAGCAAGTCGCCGAACGGGCCGCTGAAATGGTCCTCTCGACACGCATCAATCAGGCCCATCGTCGGCTCAAAGAGTACCTTGCCAATACCCACCAAACCATCGGTGCCCGCGAAGCAGGAGTACTTGGCTCGGCGCCAGTGGCGTATTTCTCCGCCGAGTTCGGTATCCACGAGTCGGTGCCGATCTATTCGGGCGGACTCGGTGTCCTCTCGGGCGACCACATTAAAAGCGCTAGCGGCCTGGGTGTGCCACTGATTGCCATAGGCTTGTTTTACGACCAAGGCTATTTTCGTCAGCATCTCGACCACGACGGCCTCCAGCAGGAAGAGTACCTCGACACCCGCGTCGAGAATCTGCCCATGGAGCCGGCCATCGGTGCCGACGGCACCCCAGTCACAATCTCCATTGATACGCGCGGCGGCGTGCTGATGGCCAAGGTTTGGCTGATGAACGTCGGCCGCGTCAAGCTCTACCTGCTCGACTGCGATGTCGACGGCAACAGCCCGCAGGATCGCGAACTCACTTCGCGGCTCTACGGCGGCGATACTCGCACCCGCATCCGTCAGGAGCTTGTGCTGGGCGTTGGCGGCGTCAAGGCGCTTCGCGCATTGGGGATTTTTCCCGGTGTGTATCACCTCAACGAAGGCCACAGCGCGTTCGCCCCGCTCGAAGCAATTCGCGAGCGCATGGCCGACGACGGCCTTACCTTCGACGAAGCCCTGCGCGATGTCGCCAAGCACACCGTCTTCACCACCCACACGCCCGTCCCTGCCGGTCACGACCGCTTCGATGCCACCCTCATCGAGGAGCATTTGGGCCCCCTCCGCGAGCAACTTGGCATCTCGCCCGCGCAGTTGATGGGCCTGGGCCGTGTCGAGCCACAAAACGAGCACGAGACCTTCTGCATGACCGTCATTGGTCTCAAACTCTCCCGCCGGGCCAATGCGGTCAGCTCGCTTCACGGCTACGTCTCGCGCCGTATGTGGTCGCACCTCTGGCCGTGGCGCGTGGAAGAAGAAATCCCCATCGGGCACATCACCAACGGCGTCCACATCCCCAGTTGGCTCGCCTATCCCATGCACCAACTGTACGATCGAAATCTTGGTCCCAATTGGCAGGATCGCGTCAACGATCCTTCTGCTTGGGTTCCGCTTTACAATGTCGATCCCGGTGAGTTGTGGGAAACGCACAACGCGCTCAAAAATCGGCTGCTCGATTTCGTTCGCCGGCGGATGGTTCGCGATTGCCTCCGCCGCCATGAAGACGATGCTGCCGTCGATGCCGCCCGCAACGCGCTCGACCCGAGCGCACTGACCATCGGCTTCGCCCGCCGTTTCGCCACTTACAAGCGTGCCGATTTGTTCCTCCGCGAGTTCGAGGAGTTGCTGGAATTACTCAGCGATCCACAGCGGCCCATGCAATTGATTTTTGCCGGTAAGGCCCATCCAGCCGACGAGCCCGGTAAGAAGCTTATCAAAAAGGTCGCCAATTTGCGGCACGACCCGCGGTTTGCCGGGCGGATTGTCTTTGTCGAAGACTACGACATGAACGTCGCCCGCCACTTGGTGCAAGGGGTCGACGTCTGGCTCAATAATCCGATCCGGCCCAAAGAAGCCTCCGGCACGAGCGGCATGAAGGCCGTCCTCAACGGCGGGCTCAATCTCTCGATCCTCGATGGCTGGTGGGCCGAAGCCTACAACGGCAAAAACGGCTTCGCGATCGGCAACGGCACCCAGCACGTCGACGACGAAATCACCAACGCCCGCGATGCTACTGCTCTGATGAAGGTGCTCCGCGACGAAGTGATTCCGCTCTTCTACGAGCGGGATGCCGATGGACTGCCACGACATTGGATCGAACACATGGTCGAATCCATCGCGACCCTTGCTGCCCGCTTCAGCGCCCACCGCATGGTGATGGACTACGTCCGCCACTGCTACCTCACCGCCGCCGGCGGGCTCAGTGCCGATATGAGCAAACAATAATCCGGTTAACCGCGACCCCGAACGGAGCGCGTCGTCTGGAGCATCCCCAATACTCCCGCCAAGCCCACGAGCGGCAGACCCGCCGGCTCCGGCACACTCACCACGCTGCCGCTGCCAGCGCCCGCACCAAGGTTGTCCCGTCAGACCGTGTAGTCGGCAACATCGACCGTCCCAATCCTGTTCGGCGCGATTGTTGCAATCATAGCTTGAAGCAGGGAATTGGATTCGGCAATGGGGGTTGATCGCTCGCGGATCTGCGGTTCGGAAGATCGCGGTGCTGGGCGGCGTGTCGATAAAACCCAATCGTGCGCAGCGTGATGCGGCTCGTGAGCGCGCTGGCGTGCGGCCGAGCGGGTCAGGCGTCGTGAATTTTCAGCTTGGCCAGATGAGCCAGCAGCTCCTCTTCGTCGGCCAGGCCGGTGAAGTAGTACGAGA
>JBGSUJ010000037.1:0-7064 GCA_041753435.1 Pirellulales bacterium
TCCTCCGGCCGCCGCCACCGGCCCGCCTGCTCCTTATGGTGACGCAGGAACCGTTCGATCCAATGCCAGTACGCCAGCTCCGTCCGCCGGGCATAGTGGAAATACCGCATCACCTCGTGGACCTGCCCGCGCAACTTTTGCGAGCGGTTTGGGATGAACTTCTCCTTCCCGGCCCGCCTTGGCGCGGTCGAAAGCCCCTCCACCCCAGTCGTTTTGCGAAAACTCATGGACAGCGATCCTCCCCTCCGATAAAACCGCAGTCAATAATAAGACCGCGCTGGGCGCGGTTGACTATACTGTTAGGCGACTTCGCACCATGCCATCCGATGCCGACATTCTTGAGAGAGTCCAGCAGGCATTCGCAGGATGCCGCCGCCCTGAGCATTTCGGGAGCTATACGCATTGCGAGGAGTGTGCAGAGGCAGACGAGCTTTTCCGCGCTCGTGATATTCACACTCTCAGCATTGAGGATGTTGGCATACCCGGTGGTCCGACGTGCTTCATTTCTCCAGAGGGTTTCGCTTACTATTTGCCCGCACTCGCACGCCTCGCTCTTGCCGAGCCGGATGAGTTTTATGGTTGGTATGGCAGCCAGTTGTTTTCTCAGCTTTGTTCAGATGGACCACGGAATGACAGATTGTTAGCTTGCACGCCAGAGCAGCGGCACGTCGTTGTCGAGTTTCTACACCACCTTGCAGACACGCGAGCTGGACTGGCCGATAGCGAGCTTTGCGCCGATGAGTTGTTTCAGGCTATTGAGATTTGGTCAGATGAGATACCAGTCGCCTAACCAGAGCGCTGCAGCGAACCGCCGCCCCGCTTTTCAGTCGGACGGTTTGAGTAATTTGTCAGCGATTGTTGCAACCGACCGGGCGTTTCCGGCGGCGGTCGCTGAGCTTGGTCGTTACATGGCTAGAGAGATGGCGCGACAATCACTTTCCAAGAAGCTTCGCTTTGAGGTTTTGAAGCGCGACAGTTTCCAATGCCAATACTGTGGCGCGTCGGCACCGAACGTGCTTCTACAGATCGACCATGTCAAGCCGGTGACCAATGGCGGAACGAATGACGTTCTGAATCTCATCACTTCGTGTACTGACTGCAATTCGGGCAAGGGCGCACGTGAACTGGATGATGATGCTGCGCTCGTCAAACAACAGAATCAGCTCCAAGAACTCAACGATCGCCGAGAACAACTCGAACTGATGATTCAATGGAAGGAAGAACTGTCGAATCTCAAGGAGACCGTTGTTGATCGTATCGCCGAACACTGGTCAAAACGCGTTGGTGAATTCTCACCAACGGAAACAGGGCTCCAGACATTGCGACGCCTCGTGAAAAAACACGGCTATGCAGACGTAGTCGATGCGATTGACACTGCTGTTGACATATACGTGAAATACGATGCCGACTACCCCACTCATGAATCGGTCGAGATCGCCTTTCAAAAAATTCCTGGCGTCCTACGCACCAACGATGTTGCCAAGACGAAGCCGTACATTCGCGATCTGTATTACATCCGTGGCATCTTGCGAAACCGCGGATACGTTAACGAGAACTACGTGATGGAACTGCTTGAAGCTGCGGCCGAAGCGGACATTCCGATCGACGACTTGAAATCACACGCTGCCAAATGCAGCAGTTGGACGGCGTTTCGCGAAACCGTTGAAGACTTGATCGATTAGGCCAACGCGGACGCCATGTAACAATCGGATGAACGCGAGCCGGAATAGGCCGGACCGCTCGCTTCGCTCGGCAACGTCAACGCCCGGCCGCGTTGTCCGTACCGTTATACCGCAGAGGTCCCTAATGGACGAGGACGAGAACGATATCGCAGCGCATGCCCGACGGACGCCGCCCGCCTGCGTGAAGTTGTTCCGGCTCACGCCGGCTCAGCTCCCAAAGCCATTCGACGACAATGTCACCACGGTCTGGTAGCTCAGATGCGCGTGCGGCAGCGATGCCGGCCTACTGGTTGGACATCGACTGGAGAAATTGAATCCGAGCTACAAGGGCGACCTACTCGTAAGCCCGTTCGCGTTTGAATGCTCCGCGTGCAGTCGTGTGACCGAATTACTCGACAGCGATATTCATGGTTACCACGCCGAGGTCGGGAAGCTCGAAGGAGGGATAAGGTCAGCCAAACTTCGTGGCACAGGGCCGCGCACGACATTCGCGTGTCCCGGCTGCGAGAAGACGTCATTTCGGATGGTGGTCGGCTTTGTGTATTGGGACTTCGACATCCTCGAGGATGAACCGCAGCTACCAGCCCAGGAGTTCTTCAACTTGTTTCTGTTGTATTGCACGTGCGTCAACTGCGGGCGACTTTCTGAGCCGACCGAGTTCGGCAAACTGTGACTGCGGCCATTCGACTGTGGCATAACGTCGGTACGCTAGGCAGCCCGAGTGTCGTTTGGCCCGAGCCTGGTCCACCATTCCCGATGCGCGTTTCGGAGTGTCACAGGGAGGGCGTGTCTTTCGTTCGAAGCGAAAGTGATGGGATGGTCCATCCTGTGCGGTCGGCTGGCACGGCCGGCCCGCCAGATTCGTCGCGCCGGACTCGATGCAAGCAACTCGGCCGCGCAACTGGGCGCGCGAAGAATCGGACACTGGTATTCCGCACCGTCAGTTCCTTCGAGGGTGCCCTGCGCGTGCGCAAACCCAGAATCGAGTTTCTCGCACGCAGGCGCTCAAGCGCCACTCGCGGCCTGCCGCAGCCAGTTCTGGGAGTAAATCAAGCAGCAATCGGGCCGCGGAGAGGGGCAGTCCCATTTCGCTACGCGGACTCCGCACCATTGGGGCAGTCCCCGGCCCGCTTGTGAGGCGCCCTACGCTTCGTCGCCCGAGCGAATCTGCACGTAGCTTTCGTAGCGCCGCGCGTCGATCCAGCCGTCTGCCACTGCATCCTTCACAGCGCACAGGTTTTCGTGTGTGTGCGTGCAATCGGGAAAGCGGCAATCGCTTACGTAGGGTCGCAGTTCGCGGAAGTAGCCAGCCACTTCTTCGGCAATCACGTCCCACAGTTGCAATTGGCGAATGCCTGGCGTGTCGACAACGAAGCCGCCCATCGAAAGTGGCAACAGCTCGGCAGTAGTAGTTGTGTGGCGCCCTTTTTGGGAGTCCTCGCTGACCGTTTGCACGCGCAGTGCCAACTCCGGTTCGAGCGCGTTCAGCAGCGATGATTTACCTACGCCGCTCTGCCCCGTCACCACGCTTTCGGCGCCAGCGACGCGTTTTCGCAGTCGCTCGATGCCAAAGCCGGTTGCCGCGCTCAGCATCAGCACTTCATACCCGAGTTGGCTATAGACGCCCACCAGTGGCATTAAGTCGGCCGGATTCACCAGGTCGATCTTGTTGATACACACTACGGGCCGGATGCCAATTTTTTCTGCCGACACTAAGTAGCGGTCGATGAGGTTGGGCTTGATCCGTGGTTCGGCCGCGCTGGTAACGATCAGCATTTGATCGACATTGGCCACGAGAACGTGCTGCCGACTGCGGCTGGTGCGACTCAACACGCCGTGCCGCGGCTCGACGCGCTCGATGATCCCTTGATCGCTGCCTTCAGGCCGAAACCAAACGAGATCGCCCGCCACCACGACATGCCGCTGATCGGTGGCGAGCGTCTTGAGCAGTCGCCGTGTTGCACATTGGTAAAGTGTTCCCTGCTGATCGCAAACGATACTGTGTAAACCTTGTCCACGCAGGACCCGTCCGAGACGGCACACATTGCGGTCGATCTCAGGCAGCAGCAGTAGGCCCGACTCGCTCTCAACGAGTTCCGCACCGGCCAGGGTTCGCTTGCGCGAAATATCGCCTTTGCCGCTCACTCGCTCGTTGCGGGGCGCAGCATTCGCAGCCGAGTCTTCGTCCACCAGATCGCGCGTTTGCTGGTGACCACGGGCACGAACGGTACGGTTCTTTCTAAAATCGGCCCGCACTTTCTGCTTCTTGCGCGCCATTTTAGAGCCGATCTGGAACAGAGCGAGCCGATCTCGAAAACCGAACCCTTCGGGAGGCGCAGGAAATCTTCTCGCTCACGCTCTCGACCTCAGCCTCTCGACCCGCGATGTTATTCACAGCTTATCGTCCGGCAGCTTGATCTGGCCCTTGGACATATTTGTCGGGTCGTAGCGTTTGCTGCCTTCGCTTCGCACGCGGGCTACATCGCGGTGATTCAAACCCGCCCGCGCCAACAACGACTCGCCCATAATTTCCTGCGAGAGATTGTCTGCCGGTGGCGGGCCGATTGCCCCCAACTCGGCAGGATCATAGTCCACACGGTACCGATGCTTCGAGATCGCCAGGATATCGCCGGGTGAGAGCCGTCGCTCGGTAACCTTCAAGTCGTTCACCTTGATCCCGTTGCGGCTCTGCATGTCGCGCACGTACAAATAGCCATTCTCGATCGACAAGGTGCAATGGTGTGCCGAGACATTGGCGAACCGCAAGATAATGTCGCAGCTTTCGCGGCGCCCGACAAGCATTTCCTGCTTCAACAGCGGAATGGGATCGCCGCCACCCATTGGAACAAGTTCACCGTACATGGAGGCCTCACTTGCAGCGGTCGAAAGAAAGGAATTATGATGCCCCAGGGGCCGCCTCACTCACTTGCTTTAATTTACGTTGCCACCCACATGGCGTCAACCAAACCGCGTCCGGCTAACGACTTGCAGCCGGCCTGGCGTGCTGCAGGATTGCCCTATTTTGCAGCAAATTTTTACTTGCGCCAGCGGTTTGGCGCGCGGGTTCAAAAGGTCAGCATCGACGCCGGTTTTACCTGTCCGAACGTCGACGGCAGCGTTGCCACCGGTGGTTGCACCTTCTGCGACAACCGCAGCTTCAGCCCCAGCCGCCGACTTCCTCGTGCCAACATCCGCGGACAAATTGACCAGAGTCTCGTGCGGATGAAGCTTCGCTATCGCAAATGCAACGACTTTCTGGCGTACTTTCAGCCGGCAACCAACACCTATGCGCCGGTGGAGCGCCTGCGGCCGCTCTACGAAGAAGCGCTCTCGCACCCGCAAGTGGTCGGGCTCGTCGTTGGCACACGTCCCGACTGCGTGCCGGACGATGTGCTTGACTTGCTGGAAGCACTTGCCAGTCGCCCCTGCCCGGTGAATACGTCTTTCCGAGGTGCGAATGAGCAGGTGGCCGAGTCTCTCCGAAACGCGAAATCCGAGTCCCGGAGAGCCCCGGCTACTCACTCATGTGAGTCTCGGAGAAACTCGATTACAGGCGGCACTTACGTCGCCGTCGAGTACGGCATGCAGACGATGCACGACCGTTCGCTCGACTGGATGAACCGCGGCCATCATCACGACGCAATGCTCGATGCCATGCAGCGAAGCCGCGGCCGCGGCTTCGAGATCGGCGCCCACATCATGCTCGGCCTGCCCGGTGAATCACCCGCCGACATGCTGGCCACCGCCCGCGAAGTCGGCCGACTCGGCCTCGACGCCGTAAAAATCCACAATCTCTACTGCGTCAAAGGCACTCCGCTCGCCGACCAGGTCGCGAGTGGCGAAGTGCGGCTGATGGAGCGGGCCGAGTACGTCGAGACGCTGGTGGACTTCATCGAAGTCTTGCCGCCGACGATGGTTGTCGATCGAATCTCAGGCGATGCCCCGCCCGACTACTTCATCGGCCCGAATTGGTGCCTCGACAAACCAGCGGTCAAGCAGGCCGTGCTGGCCGAGTTCGCGCGGCGAGGAACCTGGCAAGGCAAACAAGCGAATCGCTGAGTCATTGACTATTCGGCGACTGGAGCGGCTTTGGATTTGGAAGCAACTCTAGCGGCGAACATTCTGTCAATCGCCTGCGCCGCGCCGCCATAGAATCGCAATGGATGGCATGGACTGTGCAGATCAACAGTTGCTCGGCATGTCACCATCCAATATTTATCTAGCTTGCAATGCGTGATCGCGCTCCAGGGAATCAACAGCGGCGGGTGACCAAATCTGAACATTGGCCATGCCTTCAGGCCGATTCCCTCCGGACCCACGCTAAGTGTCAGACAGTTCGAGTAATTCGTGGGAAAACAGCTTGGCCCCGTCGTCATCGAGGCCCACCGGAAACGCTGGCTGCCGTCTACCTCCGCAATGCGAAAGGTCGTCTCCTCGGCACGATAGGACTTCGCCAGCGCGTGCCAGCCACTGATTCGCGAAATCCCTGCAACGATCGAGCACCAGACAATGGGAAAGGCAATTAGCAGAATCAAGAGCCATAACTCGGCTCCAGGTTGTCCAGGTGCATTCATTGGTCATCGTTTTACGTTGAGCTTGCAAACACTAGCCAGCCCAATCGAAAACAGCACAGCTTTTGGGTGTTATTAGTGGCCAATGTCGCTCGGCAGTCCAGTATTAAACCACCACACTTATCGACACAAGCTCGGTAACTCCTGACCATTCGCCAGTGTGCCTGCTAGAATAGTACTACCTCCATCGAGGGCTGGACGGTCGCCGGCGAGGGTTCTTCGGAACCGCGCGGGAGGAAAGTCCGGGCACCGCAGGACAGGGTGGTGGATAACGTCCACCGAGCGTAAGCTCAGGGAAAGTGCCACAGAAAGTAAACCGCCGCCTGCTTCGTCCTCGCGAGGAAGCAAGCGGTAAGGGTGAAACGGTGCGGTAAGAGCGCACCAGCAGGCGGGGCGACTCGCCTGGCTCGGTAAACCCCACCCGGTGCAAGGCCAAACAGGGAGCATGAGCCGGTCCGGCTCGTTACGACTCCCGGGTAGGCTGCTGGAGGCGGCGGGCAACCGTCGTCCTAGAGGAATGGCCGTCGGCGACGCAGCTTCGGCTGCGCTGCTTACAGAACCCGGCTTATGGGCCCTCGATGGAGGTTTTTTTCGCTGTAGCTGGCCTCCTCTGTGAGGCCGGAGGCGTGGACCGGACTTTCCAAGACCGAAAGTGGCCCAGGTCGATTGCCGGTGGAGTCGAGACGTGGCGCGGTGGTTTAGGTGTGGGCTTGGTCGGTTGCCGGCCCTTTCGGTTGCCGGTGCCCTCAGGTCCTTCACCAGGCTCGGTTTCCACGTCCCGCTCGTCCAACCGGGCGTGCGGATTTCCCGC
>JBGSUJ010000038.1:0-8530 GCA_041753435.1 Pirellulales bacterium
CCCCGGCGATGGCAACGGGGACGGCATCGTCGACGCGGCCGACTACACCGTCTGGCGGGACAATCTCGGCAGGACAACGGCTGATTTGCCGCCGATTGCGCCTCGAGGGATCGAAGCTCGCGCAGTTGGTGCCACGAGCATCCAGGTCGATTGGCAGGCGTCCGGCGGTGCAACAAGTTACATTGTGGCGCGCCGGCAACCGGACACGGAAACATTTTTTTCGGCGATTGCGTTAGATGTCGTTGGCACTTCGTTCACCGATAACGCTGTCGTCGCGAATACCTTGTACGAGTACGGAGTCGTTGCCCAGAATATGATTGGTGCCTCGGTGCTAAGTCAGATTGTTGAGGCCACTGCTGGGCAGTCAAATCTTACCGCCTATCGACCTCAATCAGTCCAAGACCCCAGTAATCTCGTCGATGCACCGATTTACGATCCGTTCGTGCGCAGTCCGGTTCGTGAACAGGACGAGCAAAACAACGCGTTCGGCCCTGGCATACGGATAAATGCCGATGACGACAACAATAACGGCATGGCGGATCGATTGGAGAGGGGCTACGAGATTCCGGAAGAAAACGACCTCATTGAAGTGAAGGTTGATCGGCTACCGGGCCAAGGAGACTTGGTGCTCCGAGCTGGAGGTAGGCTGTCGCTGTTCTACAATCACGACAAGGAAACGCCCATTCCCTTTGATGTCATGACATTCGATACGGAGCCGTTGCCATTCGTCAATGATACGATCACGGTGTTCGTCGAGTGGATCGATACCGCTCTCGGTCATGGTCTCGACTCCTTGTTTCTCGTTGATCCGGCGACTTCGATGGTCCTGGACACCATTCGGTTTCACTCGTTCAGGAGCCTCACGGTCGTATTTGGCGGCCGATCTCAGAATCCGAATGACACGGACGGCGATGGATCGATCGGCGATCCGGTTGGCGGCAGCGCAACAAACCGTGAGGGGATATTCGACCTCGCTCAGAATTTGTACAACACCGGCTGGGATGTAATGGCCTTCGCTTCGACCGATGGAAACATCGATGCGGTGATTAGCGTTGCTGAGCAAGAGATCAAGAACGCCTACGACAATCGGTTGTTGGACCCCTTTCAGGGCGGCGCGGGCTTTGCGATCTTGGGCTACAGTTGGGGCGGCGGCGCAACGCACGATCTGGTGGAGAGGCTTTATGTTGACAGTTATTTTCCAACCTTCGCAGTGTACCTCGATGCAGTCGTTCATGGGGCAATTTTCAACCCCGCGCCCCAAGATGACTGGCCGATGGAGACCTTTTATCTTTTGAATATCTGGCAACCAAACGGATTCTTTGAACTAGGCGGTGGACCAATTTTTAACCCGGAAGAGATGTCACCGTTTTCGGACCTAGAGGAACAGCAATTTCCGGCTCCGGATCATTTCTCGATCGATGACGATCCCCAGGTTTAACTGCTAATCCTGCAAAGGTTGAATCAACTTATGATCCGTTGAACAGAGGTAGCTGACATGCGACGAACAATGATCTTTGTTGCCACCCTTCTACCAATTGCTTACAGCAATAGTCTTGCCCAAGAGACAGACGCAAAATTGCTGATTGCTGAAATGCAACCAGATATACAGGAGCAAATCAAACGCACCTATACTGTCTTTCTTAGCACCGCTCGCGACGACCTCAAGACTAACTGTGAGGCATTTGAAGAACTACAAAAGCTGAAAGACATCACCAAGGACAAAGGCGAGATCGTGAAGCAGTTGGCTGTCTTCACGGCGATTACGGAGAGCGAAGAAGACTCGCACGTGATGCTAGTGGGAATCATGTTGGACTTTCTTGACCTGCCCGCAAGTATTCCGATTCGAGTCTTAGCACCTTACCTCGATACCGACAATCGGCAGCTTCGTGACTTTGCGCGAGGTTGGTTTTACTACCACGACAGCCATGATCGTATTCACGGTCGGCCGCCTCTTGGATCAGTCAACTACTACGACTACATGATCTATGTCCGCTCAAAGACCTTCAATTATGAGGAAATTCCCGAGGGATTCGTCGAAGACATCTACGCACGGCATCCGGATCGAGCCTTATTGGTCTTCTATTACGGGACCAAGCAGGTAGGAAGGCCGCGCGAAATCCTGTGGGGCGAACACATCGTCAGCAACACCCTTTGGCTCAAGGAAAATGGCTTCGACGAGCGATTCCAAAAGGCGCTGCCCGAAGCTCTCGATGAGCTTGCCAAGCTCGCAAAATATGATGAGTGGTGGGCACGTCTGTACGTTGCCGAGATGATGCGGCAATACCCCGCACTTCGGCAGCCCGCCGTTGTCGAGCAGCTTAGGGATGATGGCAATGCTCTTGTCAGCAAAGTTGCAAGAGCGACCAAAGAATAGGGTCGCGATTCAAAATCCCTGTGCCTGAACTCGTCGACGCCGCCGACTACACCGTCTGGCCGGACAATCTCGGCGCCGGGGCAGGCAGCGGCAGCTTGGCGAGCGTGCCGGAGCCTTCCGTGGCGTGTTTGACATTGGCGGGACTGATTGGTTTTGCCGGTTGGCGTCGCCGTGATTCGCCCGGGTGCGACAACGTTTCGATTTGAGCGAGCGGGCGTTCTGGGCGTGTCGCGCCAGCGCCCCCGTTGCCAACCGTCGCAGCGACGATCATATTAGAGATATCTGCTTTTTTCTCACTTCGGTATCATACTCGGTCGGAAAGCATTCATGGCGCGGCAACTGGCCTACGCAATCCTCGCCGCGCTCGGGCTGTTGGCGCTCTCCGCAGCGGCCTACAACTGGTACACGCCCCTGCCGCCCGACTCGATGCGGACCGCCACCTACGTCGGCGGACACACTTGTGCCGAATGCCATCAGCCGGAATTCCACCGCTGGCAAGGCTCGCACCACGACCGCGCCATGGAAATCGCCAGCGACGAAACCGTGCTCGGCGATTTTAGCGACGCCACCTTCGAACGTCTCGGTGTCACCACCCGCTTTTTCCGCCACGACGGCAAATTCTTTGTTAATACCGAAGGCCCCGACGGCCAGTACCACGACTACGAAATTAAATACACCTTTGGCATCGACCCGCTGCAGCAGTACATGGTCGAGTTCCCCAAGGGCCGCGTGCAGGTGCTCCGCGTCTCCTGGGACACACACCGCAAACGCTGGTTCGAGGTCCCGCCGCCCGATGCAACCACCGAACGGCTCGCCCCCGACGACCCGCTCCATTGGACTGGCATCGGGCAAAATTGGAACACCACCTGCGCCGAGTGCCATTCTACCAATTTGCAAAAGAACTACGACTTCGCCACCGACACCTACCGCACTATCTTCAGCGAAATCGATGTGAGTTGCGAAGAGTGCCACGGCCCGGGGAGCGTCCACGTCGAGCTCGCCAACCGCTGGTCACCCCTTTGGGATCGTCACGTCGGCTACGGCCTGGCGGACCTCAAAAGCGCCGACACCACCGTGCAAATCGAAACCTGTGCCAAATGCCATTCGCGTCGCCACGCGGTCCATGGCGACTTCCGACCTGGCCGCCCGCTGCTCGATTATTACGAACCAACAATCCTCTCTGCCGGCCTCTATCACGATAATGGTCAGATTCTCGACGAAGTTTACGAGTACGGTTCCTTCCTGCAAAGCAAAATGCACGCCAACCGCGTCCGCTGCACCGATTGCCACGATCCTCACTCGCTGCAGCTCAAGTTTTCAGGCAGTAAACTTTGCACTCAGTGCCACATTGCCGGCAAGTACGACACCCCCAGCCATCACCACCATCCCGTCGAGTCTACCGGGGCTTCCTGCGTCGCCTGCCATATGCCAACGCGCACCTACATGGTGATCGACGAGCGTCACGACCACAGCTTTCGCGTGCCCCGGCCTGATCTTACCGTTACCCTCGGCACACCCAACACTTGCAACGATTGCCACACGCTGCCGCACGAAACGCCCGCGTGGGCCGCCGACGCCGTCCGCAATTGGTACGGCGACTCCCGCCCCGACGATCCTCATTGGGCCCCGGCCCTAGCCGCCGCCAATCGCGGCGATCCCCAGGGCGAGCAGCTCCTGGTTACGCTCTTACACCGGCTTGCCACGCCATCGATCGTCAAAGCGACGGCGCTGAGCCTGTCGAATCAGTACCAGACGCCCGACATCGCCGAGCTGCAGCAAAAGGCGCTTCAAGACGATGATCCACTGGTCCGCGCGACGGCTGTCCGCGTGCTCTTGCCCACCGAACCGGTGTCGCAATTCTTGGCGTTCCTGGGAGACCGTCTCACCGATCGCAGCCGCGCGGTCCGGCTCGCCGCTGCCCGCCGGCTCGCGATGCTGCCGCGCAATCAGCTCGACCTCCGTTACCACGCCGCGTTCGACAACGCTCTCGCCGAGTACCGCGCTAGCCAGACGCTCGATCTCGAACGGGCCGCGCCCCACATCAACCTCGGCATGCTCGAACGCCAACTCGGCAACCCAACCAAAGCAGCTGATGAACTCCGCACCGCGATCCGTCTCGAGCCCTACCTCACCGGCCCCCGCACCGAATTGGCAAACCTGCTCGCCCAGCAGCAAGGCGACGTCAACGAAATTCAAAATCTCCGCACCGAGGAAGCCGACAATCTCGACCGCGACGCCAGGCTGCTGCCCGACAATGCTCTCGTGTTCTACCGTCTCGGCCTGCTCCGCTACCTCTTAAACGAATACGCTGCCGCCTCACGCGCGCTCGACAAAGCCTGCAAACTGGCACCGGCAAATTTCGACTTCCGCATGGCTTTGGCACTCTTAGAAGAGAAATGGTATGAGCGCGATGGCGACCAGGCCCATTACGATGCCGCCCTTGCTTCGCTCGAGAAGCTCGCCGAATTGCAGCCCGATAATCCAAATACGGGCCAAATCTTTCAACGACTCAATGCCACTCGCGCTGCGAAGCAGGCGGCCACCCCGTCCGCCGAGTCGCCCTGATCTTGCCGCCGGTGTGCCTGCGGTCGAACGACTGCGCGCCCCCAGGCTTGCTCCCTTGCTGAGGCTGGACCCCAGTCACCCGACCCCGCTAGCCGCGCTATCAATGCTAGCCTCGCCGAACGCGACTCGTCCCGCCCATCGCATCCCCATCAAGCCTCGCCGCGCGCTGTGCCGATAAGCGAATAGGGTTTATGCGCCCCCTCAGCGGCCCAGCTTGTCTCGGAAAGGAAGTTGCATGTTCGCTACTCTTATGCGGCCAGTACGCAGTGTGGTTCAGGCACTCATCGTCTACGATGCGCCCAATCAACTGGCTGCAGGTTTTGCCCTGGGGATGGTGCTTGGCTTCATGCCCAAGGCCAACCTGATCTCCCTCTCGATCCTCGTGCTCTTGTTCTCGCTTCGCGTGAACAAGGGCATGGGGCTCG
The DNA here is from genome assembly GCA_041753435.1 of Pirellulales bacterium. Lineage (GTDB taxonomy): Bacteria > Planctomycetota > Planctomycetia > Pirellulales > Lacipirellulaceae > DASYDU01. The sequence goes on from JBGSUJ010000038.1 coordinate 5,365, forward strand.
CCGCCGCCTGTTTGTTCTCACTGACGCAGCCGCTGATCGATACCGTTGGCCACAAACTCGGTCTCTACGTGCTTTCCGCTCCGTCAATGCAAAGTACCTACGCCACGATCTTCAGCTTGCCGCTCGGACCTTGGCTGGAAATGAACAATACGGCCGTCATCGGTTCCTTCCTACTCGGCCTCTACGCGTTTTACCCCGCTTATTGGCTCAGCTTGGTGGCGTTCCGCTGGCAGCAATCGCGCGCTCAACAACCAATCCAGTCCAGCAACATGTCCCCGCCGATCATCTTCCCACCCGCCCAGGCCGAAACCCGGAGAGCCGCATGACAAGTCGCAGTGGAAGTTGGCGAATTCTCCTGCCTTGGTCCGCCTCCCTTCTCGGACTGTTCGCCGCTGCGCACCTCGTCGTTGCCTGGGCCATTGAACGCGAAATCATCCGCAACGGTCAAATGAGCGTCGGCGCCCGTGTCGAAGTGAAAGACACTCACCTCTCACTGTTCGGTAGACAGCTCACGCTCCACAACATCTGTGTCGCCAATCCACTATCGCCACGCCGTAATCTCGTCGAAGCCCATGGCTGTAAGCTCGCATTCAATCCGTCCGCCTTCCTCTACAAACGGGCCATCGTTGAGCGCGGTACCATCAGCGGTCTCCGCTTCGATACCGAACGTAAAACCAGTGGCGCGCTGCTAGAGAGCGAAGCGGGCTTGCAAGTCGCGATCATCGACTGGCTCGACGAGGGCGCCACCCACGCTGCCCAAGTCTGGCTCGACCGCCTCTACGCCCGCTTCGAACGCAATCTCCTCGACCAACTCGAATCAATCCGCCTGACCGAAGTGCTCCTCGCCCGCTGGCCCAGCCAATCGGCCGACTTCGCCGAACGAGCCCAATCACTCAGCCACCGCGCCGAGGCTTTTCACGCCAAAGTCCGCGACGCCCAAGAAAATCCACTCCGCCATGTCGACTTTCTCGAAAGCGTACCAAAAGAGATCGAGCAGATTCGCGCCGATCTGACCGCGCTGAGTCGCGACATCGAAAATCTGCCCAACCTGGTCGATGCCGACCGCCGCCAAGTCGTCGCTGCCCGCGAGCACGATCAGCAGGTCCTCAGCGAGGAATTGCAATTCGAACCCCTCGATGCCAATGTTCTCTCCGCCTACCTGCTCCAGCAGCAACTCACCGGCCCTCTGGCCGATCTCGTTAGTTGGCTCCGCTGGGCGCGGCAAATGGTGCCGGGCGACTCCAAGCCCAAGCTTCCCAAACATCGCCGCGGCCAAGATGTGCTGTTCGCCGGCTGCCACCCCTCGCCCGACCTCCTCATCCGCACGCTCGACTTGCAGGGCACGGCCCACATCGGCAGCCAGCCGCTGGAGCTCGTCGGCACCCTAACCGACGTCTCCGATAAGCCAGCCCGCCACAACCAGCCCATGCGGCTGCGCCTTTCCGCTCGCGGCTCGCTGCCGATGGAAATACAAGCCACCATCGACCGCACTGGTCCGGTCGCCCGCGATCAACTGCTCGTCGACTGCGGTGGCATCCTGATCCCCAAGCTGCGTCTCGGCAAGTCGCATAAGCTGCAACTTTCCCTGGCACCCACCACCGCCTCCCTCAACGTCAGCATCACGCTCCTCGGCGATAAGCTCTCGGGCGACGTGCAACTCGTGCAGCGCGAAGTACAAATCACCACCTCCGTCGGCGATACGCTTGCCGCCCACCACCTCGACCGGGAGCTCGAGAAAACGCTAGGCGATATCGGTTCTCTGGCCACCCGCGTCTCGCTTACTGGCACACTCAACCAGCCGCAGTGCAAAATCTGGTCGAACCTCGGCCCCGCGGTCGCCGAAGCGCTGGATCGCTCTTTGGAGCGCACCGTCACCCGCTACAGCCGCAACCTGCTGACCCAGTCGCAAGACCGCGTCAACCACCGTCTGGCCGACCTCGACCGGCAAATCGCGGGCACCCAAGCCGCCCTGGAACCCCAACTCGCCGACTCCCAAGTCACCCTCAACGAACTGGGCATCCAACCCACCGGCCACCGCCTCAGCACCGACCACCTCGGCCGCCGCCTGCCGGCCGATTCGCTCTTCCGCTAGGTCCTGACACTTTTCCGTCCCGGTAGCGCTGCAAAGTATGGTTCTTGCTATTTTGCCGCTGATGTGCCGCTTGCTTTCCGCGTCTGGAATACCAGCAGGTAGGGCACGGCTGGGCGCTGCTGCCGGTCTTTGAAGTTGGCAAACGTGCCCTTGAGCGAATTGATTTGCAGCACGTAGGTATGCCCCGGCTCGAGCGTCACCGGAAGAACGCACGTTTTACCGTCGGCGAGGTAGCGGGGCTCGCCAGTCGTCTTCGGCATCGTGTCATCCGAGATCTGGCCCCACGACCAACTCCGGTTCAACATTCGTTTGCTGTACGTGACACGAACTTCGGTGATGTTCGGATCAACCTTGACGTCACCCGCTTGCGGGACCGTCTTGACAACGACGGGCGGAAGCGTGGCCACCGTGTACTCGCGCTGTTGGGCCTGAGCTAGGGCTGGCAGCAGCGCCATGGCGCCAATCGATAGTGCATAGCGACAGAACATGACCTGGTTCCTCCCCATGAGAGTTCGACTGAATGTTGCACACGAATGCTCGGTCATTCGCGCGTCGTGAACGTCAATAAATGCGGAATTGCGGGGCGTCTCTCCGAGTACTTGAAGTTTTGGTAATGTGCCCGGTTGAACCAGATCACGTACTTCGTTCCCGGTACGAGCTTGGCCGGCATCACGCACGTCTTCATGTCCGCCGAGTAATGGATGTCCCCGGCGGATTCCGACAAGGGATAGCCAGGTCAGGGTAGGAGAATGCACTCGCCGGGCCTGGGGCCACGGCCTCAGACCCTCTTCATCCCACCTGTTGATGCCATTCTTTTGCCCTGACATCCCTCCTAAAATCCAACTCGCTAATCACCTCTCCACCTCTGATTCACCCACAGACTCTGGCGAACATCTGTATTCCGAAGCCTACGCTCAACCTTCGCCCTGCACGACAAGATGCACACTCTCGAACCAGGGCGCAAGACCACTTCATTGACCCAATTTACGCCAGCGCGACGGAGGAAATCTCGTGCCGAACAGGCGTAGCATGTCACCCCTTTTTGCTCGGGGTCGGCTAGTGGGTTAGTCGAAG
>JBGSUJ010000039.1:0-39326 GCA_041753435.1 Pirellulales bacterium
TCAATGCGGAGCGCTGGTTAGTACATCAAGAACTGCCCCAGCTGCCGCGGCCGCGCGGGACCTGGGAAGGGTCCCGCGGGCCGCCTGCAACACTATTCTTAATCAACCCTGTTGGCTGTCCAACCAATGGGGTCCACCTCAGTCATCAGCTACATTCGCAGAGCGTTTGGTCCTGATCGGGAAGGTTTTGGTGCAAGTTTCGTTCGCAGTGGCAGTTGAGCCCGTATTGGTCAACTTCGCAATGTAGATCATACGTCCCCGTTGGGACCGTTACCTGTTGACAATGATCGCAGCACGAAGAGAGAGACACTTCCCCTGGTATACTCCCACAAGTTGCAGGATAATAAGTTATGTTGTGGGTCCCTTCGCACGCTGGCGAGACCGTACTGGGATCTGGCTTTGCAGTACACCCTTCGCCGGTACAACCGCCAGAAGCCGATTGCCCTGCATCCATAAATCCAGGAAAGCATTCTGAGAAATCTACCGTTTGGCCGTCGCAAAGGCCATATGCACGGGTTATTGGATAAGCAAGTAATACGTTTCCTGACAAGATCGCGCAGGTTATAGCCCATCGAGTTGTTTTAGGTTCTGTGAGCATCTGAGCCTCCTGTTTTAAATAGGGAAAAAGGAAATACGTCTCGCTAAAGTGCGTTAGGAACAATTTGTGATAAGGGCCTTGTCGAATATATACGACTGCTTGATTGACGGGGTATCGCTTGCACAACCACTTGTGGTTTTTTCGGAGTTATTCGACAAGGCCTGTGATTGTCCTGGTTCAACGTGAAATGGAATTTTGTCTTCGGAGCGTTAGCGAGTTAAAAGCTGCTTGGTCGTTCAGTTCGTGTTGATTGCGCAGGAGCGCGGAATCTTTTTATTATTACAGCAATTGCAAGCACCAGCACGACAATTGCTGTCGTGACAATCGAGTAATAGTGATAGGAGTTCTCCTTGGGTGTCATCGGCTGGCGGGGATAAGGCGGCCCAAGTATTTCCGCACTGGTAACGACGCCGCGCCTGGCTACGCGCTGCACCGATTGATTTGACCGTCTGTGATCTACGATGACATCGTTCGGCTCAGCAATTGGGATACCCACGTCCTTTTCTACATCGATATTGAGTTCACATTTTTCAATATAATAATACCGAACCCATAGGAGATGACCATCTGTCGCATATTGAGCATCATAAGAGTGAGTTGGCACCCTTGTGTCGCCGGTAGGTTCGAATAGGAATTGCACACGCTCACGCCGAATCGTCCCATCTTCGTGCGTCAACCACCACTTCAGAACATCGCCCGTTTCCCAGTCAACATCTGCGTATGCAACAACACCTTCTTTCGTAGTAAGTTGTAGCTTGTGGATGTTGTCGTTCGCGGTAAGTATGCTGATCCGGCGGAATTTGTTAACGTCTGGAATAAAGATAAAATCGTCGATGTCAAAGCGTTTGAGCGGTGCTCCAATAGGGGCCCCCACGTGATATTCGTGTCTAAGAGTCCCCGAATTTTTGATGACGATCGGAGGCAAGCCTAGTATAGGGCCATCGAGCGTGTTCCACTCCCTAAACCCACTGTGGATATTGCGGCTCCTCCCACTGCCACTAAATGCAAATTCGCGAGGCCCCCGCAATACATCGTAAAGCACGTGGGAGTTCTTCTTAGACACATGCTCCACGACGCGCCTAAAGGCCAATTCTCCCTTGGCAGTTGTGATTGCTGAGCGCGCAATGCTGTCGAGTTGTTCGGTTTTGAGAGCGTGCGGCGTGCTATCGTCGAGTAACCAGTAGCGGAATCGACCGGTTTTTACATAGGCCCGCCTGGTTTCCCAGAGGCTCTTCACTCGCTCTACACCCGCTTGTGCCTGGGCTGGCGGTATATGCGAAGCAACGAGGATACACGTGAATAACGCAACGTAGCGACCGCAGCGCCGGAGCAGAGAACCCGGCAGGGAAAAGACGGCGACGAGTGACTGAAGAGCACCGGCCATCAACCTGAACCTCGTGCGTTGCGCTACGGGGCCCAGTCAAAGTGCCGTTAACCTACCCCCCCGCTACCAGACCCGTCAAGTACTTTTGTGCATAATCGGAAGCCGCAAGCCGCTGCAAATATCTATCTGTCTGTCTGCAAATTCTTTTCCGCCGGGCGAAATACCTGAGAAAACTGGGAGATTACCACGAACAGGAAAGGGGGAGATGGGCACGACGTAATGCATGTACTTGCTGAGCACGGCAGTTCGCCGGAACGCGCTTGGCCGGTCGACAATCGCATCGCTCGACGAACCATCGGCCACCTGACCTTTGACCACGCCACTCGAGAGCAGCTTGAGTCGCTGCGTGTGCCCATCCGGCGCGCGGGCGAGCGTATCGGTGAATGTGCCACCTACATCGATCCAAAATTCCCAACCAGCGTCTGCCATGTCGCGGCTTGCGAAAGCCCAGGATGTCGCCCCGACCAGAGACGCATCCTAGCAAATCATGGGCTGTCGGGCAGGGGCTAGCGCTGCGCGCGGCTTTTGGTTGCGGTCGAGGACCTCGATGGGGTACTCGTCAGCGACTTCGAGGGGCGGTTCTGCTGCGCCATTGGTTTGCGTTTGGTATTCTTGGCGCGGTTCTTGTAGAGCTGGCCAACGGCCTGACCATGTGGCGGGATGACGAAGATTTGCGGGTCGTCGATGACCCATTGAGTAGACCACGACCGGCCGCTGTCCATGTTGGCTACGTTGAAAAAGAAGTTGTTAAAGGTCTGGCAGCGATTTCCGTACGGAAAGTACGAGGCAAGAAAGTCGTCGGAGGTGAGATCATCGACGCCTGGGCTGGCGTAGAAATGAACCTGGCCGTCGGGTGTGAACGACATGCCCATCGTCCACCAGCCGGGTTCGAACGCTTTATGACTGCGGATGTCGTTTCCGCGAGGTCCAGAGCGAATGGTGAGCTGCGCGAAGTCTTTTTCGGTGTTGCGGCTCGTCTCACTGCGGAAGAGCCAAAACATGCCAGGCCAGTAGGGCTCGGTGGTGCCGTCTGGTTTGCGGCCGCGGCAGTCGGCCCGCATGCCAAACGAGGGGCCGCTACGGTTCTCCCATTGTTCGAACGGCGGAAGATAAACGCGCACCGTGCAACTTGGCTGCCATTGCACCGAAATCGGACGACCTAAGACGCGATCGAACTTCATCAGCAGGTCGTCCTGTTGCTGCTTGCCGCTGGGGCGGCCGGGAATGCCGGAATTCTTTGTGGCAAAGAGCAGCGCGCCGGTGCTTCCCTCGATACCGCCGGGCGGCGTGGGGACACGTTTAACAATGTCGGGCGTGCCGCGGAGAGCGCCTTCGTGCCAGAGGCGGTTGTTGGAGAATCCTCCAGGAGGGCGGCTATTTTTGTCTTGCTCGCTGCTGCTCTTGGGGTGTTTTAGCGAATAGCTCCATTGCGGGGCTTCGAAATCGTCGCTGCAATCGGCAAGAAACTCGCCTGCGCCGGGCACGAAAGGCGTGCCCGCAGGAGCAGGTGTGACGACCAGTAAAAGAGTAATCATTGCAGCTAGCGAATGACTTAGCGTCATGGAACCGAATCCTTGCGTGATGTGGGCGAGTGCGTTGCAGCGATGGTTCTAGCAATTCAGCCAAGATCGCTCAACAGGGGTTCGCGTCGCTGCCACGAAACTGGCAACCTTCGCTGGCATCGCATGCGTCGCAAGCAACGACGTTGCCATGGGCGCGAGCGAGGCAATAGGCAATTCGTTGGCTAATGATCTCAGACATCCGTGGATGTAAGCCAAACGGGGCGGTAACCACAAATCGGATACCGGGGTGCGAACTAGCCGCGGCGGCCGAAAGGCGCGGGATATCGTCGTGCCAATGTCGGCCCGGAAGTAGGAAATACGGGAACACGACGATGGTAGTGGCGCCCTGCTCGACACACCGCGTAAAGGCAGTTGCAATCGACGGTTCGGCCAATTCCATATGGGCGGGCTCGACGATCGGCAAACCCGACACCTCGGCATAGGACCGCACGACCTCGAGCAGCAAGTTGTTGCTCTCCTGCCGGCGCGAACCATGATCGACCAAGATGAGGCCAAGTTCAGCGGTGTCGATCGGCAAGTAGAGTGGTTGGGACGACATGTAATTCAGGATAGCTCAAAAACTTTTTTTTTGATACGCTGCCGGCCATGGGTCTCCAACGATTATTTCAGCGCCGTCGCTCGCTCGCATTTGCAGAATACGGACATGACTTGCGGAAGTTTGAACTCTCGCACGATGGCCGCATCGAATTTGCGCAATGGCTGCATCCGTACGATCGGCCGACGGTGATCGCGCAATCGACAGTCGATGCCCTGCGCGAATTCGTCTTCCCCGGCGATTTTGTGATCGACATTGGTGCTCATACCGGCGACACGACGGTCCCGTTGGCACTCGCGGCTGGGCCGACCGGCTGCACGTTGGCCATAGAGCCGAATCCGCATGTGTTCAAACTGCTGGAGCGGAACGCGTCGCTCAATTGCGATAAGACGCGCATCGTGCCGCGCTGCTTTGCCGCTACGGAATTCGAGGGGACATTTGTATTCCACTATAGCGACGCGTCATTTTGTAACGGCGGGTTCAAGTCGCAGCAGCGGTCTTGGTTCTATCGAAGGAAGTATCCGCTGGCGGTAGAAGGCCGGAATTTGCTGAATGTGCTGGGGACCGAGTTCGTCGAATGGTTGCCGAAGCTTTCTTATATCAAGGTCGATGCTGAGGGGTACGACCGAAAAATCTTGCAGACCTTGCTCCCGATTGTGCGTAAGTACAGACCGGTGATTCGTACGGAAGTATTTCGCAAGCTCGTTCCCGAGGAGCGGTACGCACTTTACAATTTTCTCGTGGGTGAGAGGTATCGACTGCACCGCTTTCGAGAAGGCAGCGACTCACAAGGTAACTTGCTAGGTCGCGACGACATGTTGCGAGAGAAGCACTTCGACATACTTGCGGTGCCCATTTAGTATACCGCACGATCGGTGTCGTCAATCATTACTCACTGTGCTTGATACTCTCGAGTGGCCCGACGGTAATCGTCGAACAGGCTGAGAGCGGATACTTCTTGAGCACTGCTTGGATGTCGCTCGCCGTGACACGCTCGAGGGCTGCGAGATCGTCTGCCACCGTGCGATATTCGCGCCGTTGCAACCAGTTGCCTCCGACGCTGAAGAGCCTGCTGCGTGGTCGTTCGCTGCTCAAGACGACGCGGGCTTTGACTTTATTCTTGGCTTGCCGCAACTCGACTTCGGTCACGCCTTGCGCTTCGACTGCTCGATAGATCGCCGCAAGCCGCGTGAGATTATCTTCGGCCGCTTCCGGTTCGCAGGAGAGCCACGTGTAGAACATGCCGAGCCCCTGATATTCGTAGTGCCCCAAGCTTGCGCTTTCAGCGAAGCCAGATTCGGTGAGTTCCCAGTACATTCGGCTGCCAGAGTCATCGCCGACGATCGTGGCAAGCAATTTGGCTGCATAGCGATCTTCGTCTTCGCTGGCCGGAGCGTCCGCAATTTGCAGGAGGTACTGCTGCGTGGCTGTGGGCCGATAGATCAACTCGAACTGCCGGTCGGAGTTGGCGCGAGGCACCTCCCGGGGGGCGGCTTGTGTCTCCCATTCGCTGCAGCGGACGGCCACCTGTTCAACTAATGCCGGGAAATCAACCCGTCCTGCGGCCGCGACGAAAACATTGCTTGGACTGTAGCGCGAGGCGAAATACGCACGCATTTGGTCGCGGGCGAGTTCGGTGATGCTCGCACTTGTGCCAAGTACGCTCTTGGCCAGGGGATGCTTGCCGAGGTGCAGCTCCTTGATACGGTCGTCCATGCCGAACGGCGGCTGGTCGAGATACATTTGAATTTCTTCCAGGATGACTTTTTTCTCCAAGTCGAAGTCTTCCTGGCGCAGGCTCGGCCGCATGATGTCGGCGAGGAGGTCGATGCTGGCCTCCTGAAATTCTGGCAACACCGATGCATAGTAGACGGTACATTCCTCGCTGGTGAATGCATTGTAGTGGGCGCCGATTTCGTCGAATTCGCGGTTTACATCGTCGGCCGAGCGACGCGGCGTGCCTTTGAAGCACATATGTTCGAGGAAATGGCTCACCCCAGCGACAGTGTCTGATTCGTCGCGTGATCCAGTACGGACGAAGAAACCGACGCTCTCCGAATGGGCATCTCGGTTGACCTCGGCCAGTATTTCGAGGTCGTTGGGCAGCGTGTGCTTAAGAAATTCCAACGGGTATCTCCAGCGGTTCTGGGCCGAGCGTGACGACTAGCATGTCCCGTGGGGGATTAGCTCGCAGAAAGTCATTAATACTCTCTCGGGTGAGCGCGTCGATCAGAGAGCCAATTTCGTCCAAGGTCCGGGCACGGCCGAGATGATACCATTCGCGCGCGAGCGCTCCGCTGCGGGCCGAGGACGATTCCTGCTGCATGATGAGTGAGCTCTTGATACGGGCTTTGAGCCGAGCGAGTTCGTTCGCTTCGATGCCGTCGGCGAGCCGATTGAGTTCGCCGAGTGTGACATCGAGCGTTTCCTGGGCCCGCTCGGCAGTAGTGCCTGCATAGCAGAACACGGCGGCCCGGTCGCGCTGGGTATGGAGCGATGCATTTACGGTATAACAGAGACCGCGGCGCTCACGGACCTCGGTAAAGAGCCTCGAGCTGGAACCGCTCGACAGCACGCCAACCGTCGCCCAAGCTTGAAAGTAGTCGGGGTGCTTATAGGGAATAGTCGGATAGGCAATGCCCACGTGAGACTGAGTCGATTCGAAGGGAATATGGCTGACAGAATGCCGAGCGTTCGATGCGACTGGTGTGGCATCGTCAACACGCGACCAGTCGCCAAAGATACGTTCGACGCGCTCACATAGTTGGGGCCAATCGAAGTTACCAGCGACGGCTAGAATGGTGTCGTTTGGTCGGTAATGGCGCGCATGAAATTGGCGAATATCGTCGAGCGAGATGGCTCGCAAGCCGGCATCTTCGCCCAGGCTCGACCGGCCCCAGGGATCAGGATACCGCCGCCGCCGCAGTTCGATCATGAGCTTTTGAGTAGGATCGTCGTCAACACCGCGTAGCTCCTGCAAACAAACATTGCGGCCTTGCTCGAGTTGATCCTTGGGCAAGAGCGGTTGCCGCAATAAGTCGGCAAAGAGTTGTAGCGCAGCCAGAAGATTATCCCGTAGCGTGGCTCCGCCAAACGAGGCCTGCGTTGTGCCGACCGATTCGCCGCGCTCGACACCAAGCTTTTCGAGCTCTGCAATCCAGGTTCGACTGTCGCGCATTCCCGCGCCGCGGAGCAGCATTTCGCAGGTGAACGAAGCCAGCCCAAACCGTGTCGGTGGATCGTACGAACAACCACCGGGGAGCAGAAATGTAAACGCCGCCGACTCGAGTGACTTGGTCGGCTCGCCGACAAGCACCATGCCATTGGTCAGATTGTGAGAAAGTATTGCGGTAGCCACGTCAAAAGCCTACTGGCACGTGCCCAGATAGGCAACCCAAACCGCATGGATGATGAAGTGCTACTCAACTTTAGCGATGGCGATTGAGGCCAATCGGTTCGAAGCTACTAAATATCCGGCGGTGGAAACGGTGGGCCTGCACTGGCCCACAGCACTTTTCAGGAATAGGAGAACTCTACCGCCTTGTAAAGCGTTTTGGTTCGCCGGAACCCAAGTTGATTGTACAGGCGCACCGCTGGTTCGTTTTGGCAAGTGACTTCCAAATATGCATGCGGCAGGCCGAGTTGCTGGAAGCCGGCTAGGGCAGCGGTGATCAGTGCAGTGCCAACGCCCTTGCCGCGGTGCTGTGGCGTGGTGCCGACATTTTGAATGCCGCCGAGCCGGCTAGACGCGCGAATTCCCTGAATCGTGCCACAGAATTCAATCGGGCGACGTCCATCGCCAACATAGGCTGCTAGCCAGGTCGCCTCGGGAAGGAAATCTTCGCGGTCGCTGATCTCGGTCATTAGTTTGTAGCAGCCATCCCAATCGCCGAGGCAGGAAAACACATCTGCATCGATTTCATGGCGGAAACTGTGGTATTTGGCCTCGGCATGCGCGGCAACCTGGTCAGGATCCCAGGCGAAGAGCCGATAACCTGGCGGCGCAGCCAACGAGATAATCGTGCGCCCTCGAAGGTCGATCTCCATGCGAAACCGCTTGAAGTAATTTACGCTCATACCAGCACGAACCGTACAAGATGCCCGCTGCTTGATCAGCAAACGTACCTGTCAATGAATGTACCGCTATGGGTGAAATGGGTCAAATTCTGCTGAGGAAATACGGCCATACGGCTGGGCGATCCGTGAGTGGCAGAATCGGCAGAGCCGTTTCAATCCCCACTGCGAAGAAAGAAATTCCTCATCAGGGGAAGCCCTGGTTGGGCGGTGGTCATTTTCGGAACCATCAACCCCGGCGAAGCGAGAGCAGTCGACCGCATGGCGATTCCCACTGCAGCAGTCGCCTCTGGTTGCCGGTATTTCTCGCAGTGACGTAAGTTGCCCCTTGACACTGGCCGCCAGGAAGCGGAAAATTTTGATGAATCAAAAACTCCTTGAGGAAATGTTTTAACGGCTGGTTTAGGCCTCTGGCCAGTGAGCAGTCAAGGGAATGCAACCCGTTGAGGGATAGTATGTTGGGAAAGCGTTTATCCGTTATTCGAATCGTTCTGGCGGCGACGGTCGTGGTTTGGCTAGGGTGTGACGTCGGGAGTCGCAAAGCGGGCAATGGCCCCGAAATTTCTGCTGCTGAAAAGATATTTGACGGTGACTACCCGATCCGAATTGTTTGCACGACTGGCCCCGTGGCCGACATGCTGCGTAGTTTGGGGCTTGAACACGTAGAGGTTTTTGTGCTGATGGGGCCGGGTGTCGATCCGCATTTGTACCGCGAATCGCCTTCGGACATCGAGAAACTCAGCACTGCTGATGCGATCTTCTACAATGGCTTGCATTTGGAAGGCCGAATGGGAGACCTGTTCGAGAAATTGGCGGCGCGGCGGCCGACGTTCGCTGTGACACAGGGCCTGGTCGATAACAAGGAGGAACGGTTGCGAAAGCCTCCCGAATTCGAAGGCTATTTCGATCCTCATGTCTGGCACGACCCGAAGTTGTGGAGTGAGTGCGCGGCGTATGTAGCCGTTAAGCTTGGCGAGTTCGATCCGCAGCACCGTGCAGATTATTTGGCCGCTAGCGAAGAGTACCGTAAAACTCTGGATGGACTGGACCAATCGAACCGTGAAACGCTGGCGAAGATACCCCAGAACGAGCGAGTGCTTGTTTCGGCGCACGATGCATTCGGCTACTTCTGCCAGGCCTACGACTTGGAGTCGATGCCACTGGGCGGCATTTCGACAGAAGATGAAGTCTCGATTGGCCGCCTGGACGAAGTCGTGAACTTTCTCGTCCATCGGAAGATTAAAGCGGTTTTCGTCGAGTCGGCGGTCGCACCGCGAATAGTCGAAGCGCTTGTTGAGCCCTGCCGCAAGCAGGGGCACGAAGTGAAGATTGGCGGTGAGCTCTATGCCGATGCACTCGGGCCGAAAGGCAGCGGCGCCGAGAGTTACGTCGGCATGATCAAGGCTAATGTAGATACGATAGTGAAGGCGCTCGAATAGACTTTTCTGCTGCGATGATTTGAGTGAATAATGTCTGTGGTCACCTCGTCGAATTCGTCGCCTATCGCGAGGACTGTGCCCGCGCTCGAAATACACGACATGACGGTAGCGTATCATCGCAAGCCGGTATTGTGGGATATCGACCTGATGGTGCCGGAGGGCAAGCTGGTTGGGATAGTCGGCCCGAACGGTGCAGGTAAGACGACGCTCATCAAGGCGGTGCTCGGTCTGCTGCCGCTGGCGAGCGGCAAGGTCGAAATCTACGGCAAACCCTATGGCAGGCAACGGCAGCTGATCGGATATGTTCCGCAGCGTGAGGGTGTCGACTGGGATTTTCCGGTCACAGTTGAAGATGTTGTGCTGATGGGTACGTATGGCCGGTTGGGTTGGTGCCGACGGCCAGGCAGTGCAGAACGTAAGACTGCTGCGCGATGCTTGGAACAAGTTGGGCTGACTTCGTTCGCCCGTCGGCAGATACGCCAGCTTTCGGGCGGTCAGCAGCAGCGGGTATTTCTGGCCAGGGCGCTCGCGCAGGATGCGCGGGTGTATTTCATGGATGAGCCGTTCGCGGGGGTCGACGCCGCAACTGAAGCGGCCATTATCGAACTCTTGCAGCGGCTGCGCTCGCAGAACAAAACGGTGTTTGTGGTGCATCATGATCTGCAAACCGTTCGAAGTTATTTTGACTACGTGATTCTGCTCAACATGCGCCTGATTGCGTGTGGGCCGACCGAGGAAACCTTCACCACGGCGAATCTCCAAGAAACGTACGGCGGTCGGCTGACTATTCTCGACGAAGCCGCGGAAGCCGTGCGCCAGCGAGAGCCTATCCGATGATCGGCCAATCGATAACTTTCAACGTGATGCTCGGCACGGCTTTGCTCGGTGCCACGGCAGGCACGATAGGCACGTTTGCGGTGCTACGTCGTCGTGCCCTGGTGGGTGACATGCTTTCGCATGCGGCGCTGCCGGGTATTTGTTTAGCATTCATAATCCTCCAGAGCCGCAATTCCATCGGGCTCTCGCTCGGTGCATTCGGCACTGGGCTGTTGGCGATAGCCGTGGTGACGGTCATCACGCGCTGGACACGAACGAAAGAGGATGCGGCGATCGGCATTGTCTTGAGTACTTTTTTTGGTGCAGGCATAGTGCTGTTGACGCTCGTGCAACGGAACGCGACGGGGAACCAGGCGGGGCTCGATAAATTTCTGTTTGGTGAGACAGCGGGAATGCGAGGGAGCGACGTGCAATTGCTGTTCGCCACGGCGATAGTTTCGCTGGTCGTTGTCATCGCGCTGTACAAAGAGTTTCTATTGCTTTCGTTCGATGACGACTTTGCGCGGGCGCAAGGCTGGCCGACGCTGGCGTTGGATTTAGTGATGATGGGCACGTTGGCAGTGGTAACGGTCGTGGGGCTACCGATCGTCGGTGTGATACTTATGGCAGCGATGATCATCTTGCCGGGCGCAGGCGCGAGATTCTGGACGAACCATCTCGGTCGCACGCTATTGATCGCCGGATTGACGGGCGGAGCGGCGGGGGCTATCGGAACACTCTTGGCGTCGCCACTGCCTGCGCAATGGCTCGGAGTTCCGGTGCAGGAATTTGGGCTGAGTCGGCGGAGCATTCCGCCGGGACCGCTGATCGTGTTAACGGCGGCGGCGTTCTTCTTGTTTGCGCTGCTCTTTGCGCCGCAGCAAGGCGTGATCGCACACGTTGTGGTGGAGGTGCGATTGCGGCTGCGGATTACGCGTGAGCATTTGCTGCGAGCACTGTATGAATTGAGCGAACCGAGTCTGCCCAATCGGCCGAAGATCTCGGAGTCGCAACTACATGCGCATCGTACTTGGAATCGGCGCTGGCTCAAGTGGTGGTTAAGCCAAGCTGAAGTGCATGGCCTGATCCTGCGAGCGGACCACAGCGTGCAACTGACGCAAGCGGGGCTTGTGGCTGCGGCCGAAGTCACGCGCACGCATCGTTTGTGGGAATTGTTCCTCGTGTCGAATGCCGGTATCGCCGCCGACCACGTCGACCGCGACGCCGATGACGTGGAACATATGTTGCCGGCGGCACTGATCGAAGAGCTTGAACAGCGATTGGCTGCGACGGGCAAACTGCCAATGCGGCTGACTGATTTACCCCGATCGCCACACGATATTTGGGCCGATGGATGATGCACTGTCTGCTCGCCCAATTTGATTTGCTCGAACCGTTCCGCTCGGAAATCGGGCAGCGGATTGTGTTGGTGGGAGCGCTCACCAATGTGGCTTGTGCGCTGGTGGGCTGTTATCTGGTGTTGCGTCGGATGAGCTTGATGGGCGATGCGATCGCGCATGCGGTGTTGCCGGGGATTGTGTTGGCGTTTGTGTTTTCTGGGAGTATGAACATTGTGCCGTTGTTCGTCGGGGCCGCGGTGGTCGGGCTGCTCACGACGTTTCTCACGCAGACGCTGCATCAATTCGGGCGGGTGCCGACCGATGCGGCGATGGGGGCGGTGTTCACGTCGCTGTTTGCGCTCGGCGTGGTGTTGCTCAAGTGGTACATCAGTGGCGTGCATTTCGATGTGGCATGCGTTTACGAAGGATCGCTGATTGGGGTGGCGCTCGACACGGAGTTCGTGGGTGGTTGGGAAGTGCCGCGGCAGTTGTTGATCGTACTGCCAATGGTCGCACTGAATGTCGTGGTGATGGTGTTGTTGTGGAAGGAATTCAAAATCAGTGCGTTTGATCCCGGCTTGGCGACGACGATGGGTTACTCGGCAACGCTCTTGCATTACGTGTTGATGGCCTTGGTGGCGATGACGAGCGTGGCTTCGTTTCAGGCGGTGGGGTCGATTCTTGTGGTAGCGATGCTGATCGTGCCGCCGGCAACGGCTCAATTGTTGTGCGATCGATTGAGTCGCATGGTGCTCTTGGCTTGTGTGTTTGCCGTTTTGTCGGCGGTCGGGGGCTACTGGCTGGCGCATCGGTGGGACGTATCGCCGGCTGGGGCGATGGCGGTATTTGCTGGCGGAATGTATGGGTTGACGGTGTTGTTCGCTCCGCAATCTGGCATCGTGAGCGCTGTGAAGCACAATCTCGAAACTTCGCTGCGAATTTTGCGAGAAGACTTGCTGACCATGCTGTATCGTACGGAGGAGTTGGGCGGGCGGCCTCTCACGGCTGGCAATGCCATCGCAGCGATTGGGGGTGGCTGGCTGGCACGGTGGGCGCTGGGGATGCTCAAGTGGCGCGGGCGGGTCGTAGCGGAAGGCGATGGACTGCATTTGACCAGCGATGGCCGCGAGCGGGCAAAGCGGCTGGTGCGGGGGCATCGGTTGTGGGAAGCGTACTTGGTCAAACATCTGGGATTGCCGCTCGATCATGTGCATGGGCCGGCCGATCGCGTCGAGCACTTCATTAACCAGCCGCTCCGCGAGGAGTTGCAAAGAGCGGTCGACGATGTTCAGCAGGATCCACATGGTAGACAAATCCCTGATTTCCAATTGTGAACCGCCCTCTTTTTTTGACTGGATAACAGCATCGGTAACGATCGACAGGATCGGAAAAAGTATGGCAGTCAGTTTCTCAGAATCCTATCAATCCCGCCGGTCCTGTTATCTGTCTATGATCAGCTTCCGCAAGATTCTGAGGTTGATTGTGTCGAGGTCTTTGCCTTTTTCTTCGCCTTTAGGGGTTTCGAGGTACATCGGGATTTTTTTGAAGCGGCGGTCGTTCAGTAGGAAGCGGAAAGGTTCTTTGCCCATTTGGCCGCGGCCGATGCCGGCGTGGCGGTCGACGCGGGAGCCGAGCGGTTTGACGCTGTCGTTGAGATGGAACGCGCGGACGAGTTTCAGGCCGACAGTTTTGTCGAGCGCGGTCAGCGTGGTTTTGTATTCTTTCTCGGTGCCGAGCGGATAGCCGGCGGCGAAGGTGTGGCAGGTGTCGATGCAAACGCCGCCGATGCGGTCGGGATCTTTGACGCCGCTCCAGATGGCGGCGAGATGCTCGAAGCGATGGCCGAGGCAGGAGCCCTGACCGGCGGTGTTTTCGAGCAGGCATTTGGCGGCAATGCCGCGGGTTTGTTGGTGAATTTCGTTCAGCGCGCGAGCGACGGCCTGGAGGCCGGCGGTTTCGCTGCTGGTGGTGTAAGCGCCGGGGTGGGTGACGACGTAGGGGATGCCTAGCCGATCGGCGCGGAGGAGTTCAACGACGAAAGCATCCACTGACTTCTTCCAAAGTTCATTATCGGGACTGGCGAGGTTGATGAGGTACGAATCGTGCGCGAGAGGGTGGGTAATTTTGTGTTCCGCCAGCGCGGCGCGGAAGCGGGTACAGTCTTCGTCGGTGAGTTCTTTACCGCGCCATTGGTTGTTGTTCTTGGTGAAGATTTGCACGCAATCGCAGCCGGTGCGGCGGGCGATTTCGACGGCTTTGTAGTAGCCGCCGGCGAAGGACTGGTGAGCTCCGAGAATAGACATGGCTGGGTTTGGGCGGTGGTGGTTGAGCGGAGGGAGGGGTTTTCTTAGAATGGTGGTCCGACGTTGGGTCGTATTGTTGCTGTATCGAAGCGCGTGGAGCAAGCTCCGCCGCTAAATTGAAATCAGGGAGACTATGGAACGAACGCTTGTTTTGCTCAAGCCGGACTGCGTGCAGCGGCGGTTGATGGGGCGGGTCATCGCGCGGTTTGAGGATAAGGGGCTGAACATCATCGCGTTGAAGCTGATGCGGGTGACGCCGGAGTTGGCGAAGCAGCATTACGCGGAGCATGTGAAGAAGGACTGGTATCCGACGCTCGAAGGGTTCATCACGGGCGGGCCGATCGTGGCAGCGGTGGTTGAGGGGCTCGAAGCGATTCGCGTGGTGCGGGAGATGCTCGGGGCAACAAGCGGGCTCAAGGCCGCGCCGGGGACGATCCGAGGCGACTTCAGTTCGAGCCGACAGATGAACCTGGTGCATGCCTCGGATGGGCCGGAGGCCGCGGCTCGCGAAATCGAGTTGTACTTCAAGCAGGCGGAAATCTGCGCGGTCGAAATGACGATCACGCCGTGGTTGCGAGCGAGCGACGAGCGCTGAACCGCCAGCGGTGGAGTGCGGCCAATGAGCGGCTGTACGTGGTTGCTGGGTCTTCATCGTGGTAGTTGTACCGGATTTTCGAGAATTCGGATCGTGCCGGTGGTGGCGTTGAGTTCGACTGGTACGCCGATCGGGAGCGTGGTGTTGTAGGGAACGTGGCCGGCAGGGAAATTGGTGACGACCGGTACGCCGAGTTCGGCGAAGTAGTCTTTGAGCACGTCGCTCATGCTCCAATCATCGTCCCAGGGATCTTCGTCCTCGCGGCGGGTGAAGCAGCCGAGGATGACGCCGGCGAGGTGGTCGAATTTGCCGGCAAGTTTGAGCGTCGAGAGCATGCGATCGACGCGGTAGGGCTGTTCGCCGACATCTTCGAGAAAGAGGATTTTGCCGTCGGTTTTGATTTCGTACGGCGTGCCCATGAGTGCGTGGAGCACGGAGAGATTGCCGCCGATGATCGGGCCGCGCACCGTTCCGGGGGCGAGCGTCTTAATTCGCGGAAGGTCGGCGAAGAGCTTCTTATCCCAGGCGATTTCTGCAGGGGTTGGTTGGGGCGTGATGGTGTAACCGGCTTCGCGGCCATACTTGTCGGCAGCCAGTGCCCGCCAGAACCACTTGGCGGCATACGGATTGAGATTCTCAGGGTTGCCGAAACCCCATTCGGGGTTCGGCGTGTGGAAGGTGACGAGGCCGGTGCGTTGATTGATGGCGACGTGCAAGCCGGTGATGTCGGAGAAACCGACGAGGATTTTCGGATGGCGGCGGATGGCGTCGTAATCGAGTTTGTCGACGATCCGCGTGGTACCGTAGCCGCCGGTGCCTGGGAAGATGGCGTCAACTTCGGGATCTGCAAAGGCAGCCATCAGTTCGGCGGCACGCTGGTCGTCGCTGCCGGCGAGGTAGCCGTGCTTGCGAAAGAGGTTTTTGGGAAAGCGGACCTGGAAGCCCAGCTCTTCGAGCCGCTGCTTGGCGAGCGTGTTGCGGTGTTCGTCGAGATATTTGGCGGGGGCGATGAAGAGGATGGTGTCGCCGGGCTGGAGTGCCGGCGGATAAATGGGAGCGGGGGTGGTATCAGCGGCGCGGGCTGCCACGGCGATTGCGCCGCAGGCGATGGCCAGAGCGCAGGAGGTGCTCTTCATGAGGTGCTTGATTTTCATGGAGTTGTTTCTCGGTACTTTTTTCGTGGTGATTTGCGCTGGCGACGCGGTGAGTTCGATCGGCGGTCGCGCGGGAGTTGGGCTGATCGTGTGGTTCGAGCGGTTGACGCACAAAGCGGCGCAGGGGTCGCTCGCATTGTACTTGCTCGGCGTCCGGGTCTGAACTCGGGGTTGCGGGAGTCGATAGTTTGCTGCGCGAATCGGGTTGGTCTCTGGCGGGCGGCGGTGGGGGCGAATTGGCCCCATGCGGCTGGCAGAGTTTCTCGCGGAGCTGGTGGAATAAGTCGCGGGTGTCGGCCAGGGAAGGTGGTGAGGAATCGCTTCGGTTGTCGGTGGTTGGGGAGGTTGAGACGGTGTTTTGAGGCACGACGGGCAGAAAAATCGGCGGCCACTGGGGCGGGGCGATCACAGTGAGCGCATCGTACTCGGATTGCAGGCGGATGTCGGTTTCGTAGGTGACGCCTTCGAAGGCGACAGCCGTTTTTCGGGGTGCCTCGGTGGGCTGGGCAGGGGATTCGGCCGATGACGTGGCGGCCACGAGGGTGGTGGAAGTCGTGGAAGAGCTGGACTCGGTGAGGGTCGAGGGGGTTTGTGGGGCGAGCGACCACCACCAGCCATGATGCAAACCTTTTTTCGTGGTGTGGCCGGCGAGTTCGTGGAAGGCGCGCTGGAGGGTGCGTCGTTGAAAGCCGCGGCGTTCGCCCGCTTCCAGAATGGTATTGGCCGGTTGCGGTCCGGCAGCAAGTTCGCTTTGGAGCCACGTGCGGGCGTCGAGTCGTTCGGGGGCCGGTTGGCGCGGTTTGGGTGGGCGTCGAAACGCTTCGCGCGGCGAGAGCGCGGGCAAGTCGGTTTGCCAGTCGACGCGCGGGGCTTGCCTTTGAAGATCGTTCAGCAGGCGGAAGGCGAGTCCCTCGGCGTGGGGCGTGAGATTGTGTTTGAGCGGCAATAGCAGGCTGCGACTCTCGTCGCGGGGGTCTCGGCAGACGGTCCAGAGGGCGTTGGCCGTAGCGACGAAGCCGGTGGAGCCGGCCGCACGGTAGACGCCCGCCGCGTCGTTCTTGCGAAACTGGGTGACGGCGAGGATGGCAAGGCGCTTTTGGCGGGCGAGTCGGGTGAGGGGCGCGAGCACCCGGCGGACGACGGTGTGAAAGTGGGAATCGCTCGGTCCGACAAAGGCGTTCACTGGGTCGACGATGATCAGCCGGCAATCGGGCGCGCGGTCAATGGCGGCCTTGAGTTGGCCCAGATCGTGCCGCAGGTCGGTGATTGAGGGGAGGATGAAGACCCGCGTGGGATCGGCACCGGCGGCATCGAGACGGGGGCGAATGGTATCGGCGAGGGTGTCGGTAGCGGTGAGGATGAGGACGGAGCCTGGGGAGGAAGGACGAAAGTCGAATGAACCGTCTTTTGTGGTTCGTGGTTCGTCGCTGATCGTTTCCGGATGGGGAGATTCTGTCGTGGCCGCCGGCGCAAATGCGTGAGGGAAGATCGAATCGGGGAGTGCGCTACCGCGGGTGACGCGAGCGGCGATGTCCAGCGCGACGATGCTTTTGCCGCAGCCAGGGTCGCCAGCGAGCAAGGTGACTTTGCCGACGGCGATGCGGCCTGGCCAGAGCCACTCGACCGGCTCGGCGGGATGGTTGGCGGCGCAGAGCATTTCGAGGCCCTCGGCGGAATTGGGGTCGGCGAAGTCGGGGGGCGATTTGGGGGTGGGCATGGGGCGAGTCCATTTTGGTGGCGATGACGCCAGTGAAGAATTGGGCGCGCGGTGGAGCTAAACCGGAAGCGGCGCGATGGCGCGGAAGAGGGGGAGGAAGTGTGAACGGAATTACATGTTTACCTTACCGAAAGGCGGTGGCGATTGCACGTGTTATTTTTGGCCACTTGGGATGCGAAGTCGCAAAGCTAGGTATCGCCGGCAAGAGAAGAAAAGGATCGTGGGGGTCGCGACGTGGCTAAATGGGCGGGACCGACCGATCCAAGAGGGATCGGCGATTTGGCTCAGATTTCGGGGCGGCCTTCGACGAGGTCGTAGCGGCGGATTTTTCGGTCGAGGGTGGAACGCTCGATGCCAAGGATAATGGCGGCGCGGCTTTTATTCCAGCCGGTCATAGCAAGAGTGGCCAGGATGTGATCGCGTTCGACATCGGCGAGCGAGGTGGGTAGTGGGGGAGCGGCGCCTTTGCCGTCGCTGAGGCCGGTTTCGGTGTCGCCGGCGGTTTTGAGTGCAGAGAGGACGAGGTCGTCGGCGTCGATGTATTCACCGCGGGTGAGGACGACGGCCCGCTCGATGACGTTTTTCATTTCGCGGACGTTGCCAGGCCAGCGGTAGCGGAGCAGTTCTTCCATCGCGGCGGGCGAGAAGCCTTTGATCTTGTTGCCGGTTTCGGCGACGAAGCGGTGGAGGAAATACTCGGCGAGTACGGGGATGTCTTCGGGCCGCTTGCGGAGGGCGGGGACGATGATTTCGAGCACGTGGAGACGGAAGTAGAGGTCGCGGCGAAACTTGCCTTCGGCAACATCTTTTTCGAGATCGCGATTGGTGGCAGAGATCACGCGGACATCGACCTTGATCGCCTCGCTGCCGCCAACGCGTTCGAAGGGATGGCCTTCGAGCACGCGGAGGAACTCGGCTTGGGTGGATTGGCTCATTTCACCGATTTCGTCGAGCATGAGGGTGCCCTTGTCGGCCTGCTCGAACTTGCCGATTTTGCGTTCGGTGGCACCGGTGAAGGCGCCTTTTTCGTGTCCGAAGAGCTCGCTTTCGAGCAGCGTCTCGGAGAGTGCGGCGCAATTGAGGCAGACGAACGGGCCCTTGCGGCGCGGGCTGGAATAATGGACGGCCCGAGCGACAAGTTCTTTACCGACGCCGCTCTCGCCACGGATCAGCACGGTCGCGCGGCTCGGGGCGGCGCGGCTGATTTCCTGTTCGACGTGGCGCATCAACTCACTGGTGCCGATGATTTCGCTTTGCACGCCGAGACGTTCGCGGAGTTGGACGTTTTCGTCACGAATTTGGTTGAGGTTTTCGGCCAGTTCTTGTTGGCGGGCGAGGTTTTCGAGGGCGACGGCCACCGTGTCGGCGACGGCGAGCGTGAACTCGAGATCGTCGGGGTCGGTCGATTTGCCGGAGTCGGTGGAGTAGAGGTGGATCACGCCGAGGACTTTGCCTTCGCTACGGATGGGTGCGCAGATGACGCTGGTGGCGAGGATGTCGCCTTTGGAGTCGCGGCTGCCGAGCTGGCTGTCGTCCATCACGTTGCGGGCGAGGACGGCTTGACCGTCGCGCAGGACGGTGGAGGCGAGGAACTGCGAGACGCGATGGTAGCGATGCGGCGAGTCGCTGCGAGAGGAAATGACTTCGAGGCCGTCGGCCAGTTGTTTGTTGGCCGGAGCGCGGGACCGCAGCAGAACGGCGCCGGCATCGACCTGGGTGCCTTCGAAGAGACCATCGAGTGCGGTGTGGGCGAGCGTGACGACATCGGTGGCCTTGGCCAGTTCGAAGGCCAGGCGGCATAAATTGGCGGCAGCGCGGCCGACCTTAGGGATCGAGACATCGACATCTTCGTCATCGGGCTCGACGAGGAAGCGGCTTTGGTCGCGGCGATGGGTGATGGTGGTCGGTTCGTAGGTTTCGAGCACACTCTCGTCGTCGACACCATTGCGGGCGGTTTCTAGATTGCCATCCACCGCCTGTGCCGTGCGGAGGATGGTGTGCGAATCGGGGAAGGCTTGGGAAAGGTCATGCACAAAAGCGAGCTGCGAGTTGCCGATGCGGACGACATCGCCGGCTTGGAGGGGGTAGTCCGATTGGATGCGTTTACCGTCGACGAGGGTACCGTTGCGGCTATCGAGGTCGCGCAAGGTCCACTGGCCTTGGGATTGAAAGACCTCGGCATGGTTGCGGCTGCAGCGTTCGTCTTTGCAGACAATGGCATTGGTGGGCGCACGACCGACCGTGATGGACTCGCCGTCGACCAAACGGAAGACGTCGGTCCACTTGGAACCTTCGCGAATAACCAGGTATGCGGTCATCGAATAAGAGAAATGAGCAGGGAGCAGGGAGCGGAGAGTGGGGAGAAAAGAGTCGTCACCGACTCCCTGCTCCGGGCTCCCTGCTCCCTGCAAGTTTGCTCTGCCGTTCGGATCTGCCAAATGACTCCCTTACTACAACTTATGTCCGCGCGGGGGTGAGATTCAAGTCGGCTGGCACAGAAGTGGTTGTTCAGAAACGTTTTGCGGGGCAAGAGTTAGGACAAAAATGGCTGGGAGCAAGGAGCCTGAAGCAGGTCGAAACGGTTATCCGGCCGCTAATTCTCTGCTGCTAACTGCCTGCTGGCGGGCCCAAGCCTGCCCAAAATTGTTGAAATCAAACGGTTTAGCAATTATCGTGAATAGATGAATCGAGTAGCTACCGATATCGGAGCAGGCTGATGTCCTGCCGCTGGCGGATGGTTCGTATCGCGCGCGGGGCTTTGGAGGCAATCAATTCCATGGGATCGAATCGCATGTTGAGAATTCGTCGTTGGATGGGGGTGGCCGCGCTGACTTGTGTGGCGTTGTGGTTATCGGCTGAGGTCTGTCAGGCTCAGTTCTTCCGCGGCGGTGCGGTGGGCGGCGTGAAGGTCGATGTGGATGGCATACTCTCGAATCCGGAAGTTTCGGAATTGAAAGAACTTCGGGCGGCCTGGCAGGCAGGTTTGCAGGAAGTACCTGCTGATTTGCGGCAGCCGACCGACTTGCGATTTGTTTCGCTCGCGCGGCTGGAAGCGGCCGCAGCCGAGGCCCAGCAAGCGGGCCAGCCGCTGCCAGATGCGGTGCGTTTTATGGCGGGGCTGACCCGGGTGAAATATGTGCTGGTGTACCCGGAAGCAAACGACGTGGTGCTGGCCGGTCCGGCGGAAGGTTGGCGGGTGGATGGTTTAGGCAATGTGGTTGGCGCGGCGAGTGGCCGGCCAGTGCTATTGCTGGACGATTTCATGACGGCGTTGCGAGTGGCGCGGCAAGCGAATGTTTCGGGCATCAGTTGCTCGATCGATCCGACACCGGAGGGCATTGCGCGGTGGCGGCAGATCTCGGGAACACTGACCGCAAAAAACGGCGCGCGGCAAGCGGCCGATCGGATTGTCGAGGCCGTCGGTCCGCAGAAGATCACGATCACGGGCCTGCCCGCGACGAGCCATTTCGCCCGGACATTGGTGGCGGCCGACTTCCGCATGAAGCGGCTGGCGATGGATTTTGAGAAGGCGCCCGTGGATGGTTTGCCAAGCTACTTGAGCATGCTCAGCGGCCGCGGGCAAAGCAACCTGATGCCGCGCTGGTGGCTGGCGCCGAACTACGAGCCGATCCGCCGCGATGCGGACGGCCTGGCCTGGGAGCTGCGCGGCACGGGCGTGAAGTGCCTGACCGAAGAAGACATCCTGCACGGCGATGGCCGCATCGAGCACACGGGCCAGAGCTCAAGCGTAGCGCAGAAGTGGGCCGACAACTTCACGGAGAAGTTTGCCGAGTTGGCGCGCGAGGATTCGACGTTCGGGCAACTCCGCAACGTGATGGATCTGGCCGTGGTGGCGGCGCTGTTGTCGAAGGAAGGGCTGACGGAGTTTTCCGGCCTGGAAATGCCGGAGCTGACCGGCGGCGTGGCGCTGGAGCAGTATGCGGCGCCGCGCTCGGTGGCCTCGCAGGCGAGCCTGGTGAAAAAGGGCCGCAACTGGATTGTGAGCGTTTCGGGCGGCGTGCAGATTTTCCCCTGGCAAGTGGCGGACCGCACGGAAGTGGCGCGCGAGTTGGCGTCGGTGCGTCCGCAGCAAGAAGCGGCGAATAGGGCGGCGTGGTATTGGTAGGCGGGCTGCGAGCTACTGAGAACTGTGTTGTTGTGCCGACGGAGCAGAATGTGATACGTAGCGTCGTGGCCGACGCCGCTAACTCACCATGTGGAGCGTTGCCTCCGCGGCCTGCGTTGCGAAATTTCGACTTCTGAATTGTGCTAGGCAGCAGACTGTGCCGCTGTTTTTCTGCGTGGCGAATCGGTCGATTCGTTTCTCTGGGAGCCTGGCCTCGATTTGTCTTGCAATTGGCTCGATATTGCTTAGACTGTGAGCACGGTTGATTAAATCCATTGAGCATGATTTAGTTCTAGCATCGAAAGATTCATGGCGGAGCACTCGGATTCGAGTCAGGCGGAGGATCCCGGTCGGCGGCGTTTTCTGGCCCATGGGGCGGTTGCGACGGGGGCGATGGCCGGGGGTCTGGCCTTAGGCTACGGCATGTTTTTCCGCTGCGCGGGTCAGTATCTCTATCCGGCCGACGAAGGCACAGCCTGGATGTTTGTGACCGACGTGGCCAGCCTGGCGCCGGGGAAGGCCTTGTCGTTTACTTCGCCCACGGGCGTGGCGGTAGTGATTACGCGGCGGAGCGTAGTGCCGGGAGCCGGGAGCCAAGAGGCCGCGGCGGATGCTCGACCGGCGGCGGATTTTCTCGCGCTCTCGAGCGTGTGTCCGCACCTGGGCTGCCGCGTGCATTGGGAGCCGCAGAACGATCGGTTCTTTTGTCCCTGTCATTTGGGAGCTTTCGATGCCGATGGGCGACCGACCGCCGGCCCGCCGTTGGCGGCGAATCAGTCGCTGCCGCAGTATCCGCTGCTGGTTGAAAACGGCTTGCTGTACATCAACATGCCGGTCAAGCCGCTCGACCAGATGACGTATCGGGTGGTGGAGTCGGGAGGAGCCGGGAACCAGGGGCAGGGAGCAGGCGGTATCGAACGGACCGGGGTGGAGGACGATCCGGCTCGCTTCTGTGCGAGTCCCGAGCCCGGTGACGGAGGCGTCGTATGAGCGCCATCGCACGTTGGTTTGGCGAGCGCGTGCCGATCGATCCTGCGGCGCTGCGCGAGTTAACCAACGAACCGGTGCCGCACCACATGAAGCGGTGGTGGTTCTGCTTGGGCGGCACGCCGGCGTATTTATTTCTGGTGCAAATTTTCACTGGCATTCTGCTGGCGATTTACTACCAGCCGTCGGCGACCACGGCCTACGAATCGGTCGAACATATCACGCGGCACGTGACGCTCGGCTGGTACTTTCGCAGTTTGCACAAGTGGGCGGCAACATTGATGATTGCCACCATCATCTTGCACCAGATGCGGGTGTACTTTACGGGCGCATATCGACGACCGCGTGAGCTGAATTGGGTGATCGGCATGGGCCTGTTGCTGACGACGCTGGGGATTGGCTTCACGGGCTATAGCCTGGTGTTTGAGCAGTTGAGCTATTGGGGTGCGACGGTCGGGGCGAATATTGCAGATCGCGTGCCGCTGTTGGGCAGCCTGGCCAAGCAGTTGCTGCTGGCCGGCGACCAATACAACGCCGACACCCTGCCGAGATTTTTTATCCTGCACGTGGCGGTACTGCCCGGCACGCTGATCTTGCTGTTAGCGATGCACATCACGCTGATACGCTTGCACGGCGTTTCGGAGCCGGAGCCAGCCGACGCCTTGCGGGCGGAAGGCCGCTACTTCAATTTTTTCCCCGACCACTTCTACACGGAACTGATCATGGGCTTGTTGCTGATGATTGTTCTGAGCATGTTGGCGACCCTGCTTCCCGCGACGATGGGCGATAAGGCCGATCCGCTGACGACCCCGGAAGTGATCAAGCCGGAGTGGTTTTTTTATGTAACGTTTCGTTGGCTGAAGTTGTTTGGGCCGACGTTTGCGGTGCTGAGCATGGGTTTCATTGTGTTTGCCATGATTATCTGGCCCTGGATCGACGCCGCCCTGCGGCGGATCACCGGCTGGAAAGAGATCAGCGTGTACATCGGGATCGTGGCCACCATGTTGTTGGTAGGGCTGACGGTTTGGGAAGGGGCAGTAGCGCACTAGAGCTAGTGGTCAGTGGTCAGTAGTTAGCTGCGACTGACAACTAACACCGGACAACTAACAACCTACGATTTCAAGCATGACACTTCAAACCAAGCAGTGGATTATTTTTGTACTGGGCCTGGCCTTCTTGGGCTCGCTGTTCTTTGTGCAGTGGAAGGAATTGGTGCGCAAGGAAGAGGAGCTAGGGATGCGGGCGCCGCACATCATCGTGCCGGCCAACTCGCAGGGTTGCGTGAACTGCCATTTCCAGCACACGCCGGGCATCATCGACCATTGGAAGGGAAGCACCCACGCCGAGAAGGGCGTGGGCTGCCTCGACTGCCATCAGGCGAATAAAGCCGATGCCGATGCATTTTTTCACGAAGGTGAGATGATTGCTACGATCGTCACGCCGCGTGATTGTTCACGGTGCCATCCGAAGGAATACGACCAGTTTGAACACAGTCACCACGCCAAGGCGGGCAACATTCTGGCGTCGCTGGACAATCGCCTGGCCGAAACCGTCGAAGGGTCGCGTGTGCCGTTCAATCCGCATTCGCCGACGCCCGGGAGGGACGTCACGATGGTCAACGGCATGGCGAGCGTGGACAGTGGTTGCCGCCAGTGCCACGGCAGTAAGGTCGCATTCGAGGCGATCGACGGCGGTACAGTGACGGTCGACGACCTGAAACCGGACGAGCACGGCCGGCCCACGAGCAAAGAGGCCGTCGCCCGGATCAAGCGCGACAAAGACAAGTACAATCGACCGGTCTTTCTGGCCGCAAGCTGGCCGAACACCGGCATCGGCCGGCTGAATCTCGATGGTTCGCTGGGTTCGTGCTCGGCGTGTCACTCGCGGCACGACTTTTCGCCGCGTCGCGCCCGCCAGCCGGAGAACTGCGGTAAGTGTCATCTGGGCCCGGATCATCCGCAGAAGGAGATCTACGAAGAGTCGAAGCATGGAGTCGCATTCCGGGACTTGCGTGAGCACATGAATCTCGACGCCACGGATTGGGTGTTGGGCAAAGATTACACCCAGGCACCGACCTGCGCAACGTGCCATATGTCGGCCAATACGCGCGATCTGGAGGTGACGCACGATCCGGGCGAGCGGATTTCTTGGACCAATCGCCCGCCGATCAGTCTGGTGATGGATACCGACGTCGATCACAAAGTGGTTACGGAAACCGACCCGGAAAAGCGCGAAGACCTGATTGCCGATACTTGGCAGGCGAAGCGCGACCGGATGAAGAATGCCTGCCTGCACTGCCACACGAACGACTACGTGAACGATTTCTACAAGCAGTACGACGATTTTGTGATCAATTACAACGAGAAATTCGCCAAGCCGGGTACGAAGATCATGGCCGCGCTGCGGGAGAATGATTTAATCACCAAGCCAGAATTCGATGATGAAATCGAGTGGACCTGGTTCTATTTGTGGCATCATGAAGGTCGACGGGCGCGGCATGGCACGGCGATGATGGCGCCGGATTACGCGCATTGGCACGGAATGTACGAAGTGGCGGAGCGGTTTTATATGCAATTGATTCCGCAGGCGCGCGAGCTGGCTCAGCATGCGGCCGAGGACGGCAAGGCGGCTGCTGCGGAGAGCGTCAACCGAGTGATCGATGAGATCCTCGACCGGCCGGAGCACCAATGGTTCGAGGCGGAGCGCAAGTCGCGTGGGGTGGCTCCGCCCGACGGCCAGGAAGCAGCCCAAGCGTCTCTCTAATTCAAACGGCGTCGGAGACGCAGCGACAGCGCAAGCCTTCAAAAACCCTGTTCGCAATTGTGGTGGATGCTCTGCGCAGAAGGCGCGGCGGGCGCGCTTCCCTACGCGCAATACGTCGCGTAGGATAGCGGCTGTGTGTTCTGCACTTGGCCGTTGCAGGCCGGGTGATTCATTCGGCGTTGGAAACGCCTCCTCGAGGATTATGTTTCATGTCGCGTCGTCTCGTGATTCTCACCGAAGGTAGCAGTAATCCGGTGTCGGCCAAGACGGCCGCCTGTGTCATCCGTTACGGCACCGATGAAGTGATCGCGCTGCTGGATT
Organism: Pirellulales bacterium; assembly: GCA_041753435.1. GTDB lineage: Bacteria > Planctomycetota > Planctomycetia > Pirellulales > Lacipirellulaceae > DASYDU01. The sequence goes on from JBGSUJ010000039.1 coordinate 25,736, forward strand.
CCACTGAGGCCGGCAAGACCAGCCAGGATTTGCTGGGCGTGGGTGGGTCGATCCCCGTGGTGGCGACCCTGGCCGAGGCGGCGGGTGCCAATACGCTGCTGATCGGCATCGCGCCCTCGGGCGGCAAGATTCCGGCCCATTGGCGGCCGATACTGCTGGAGGCGATCGCGCGGGGGTGCAACATTGTCTCGGGCCTGCACGATTTCCTCTCGAACGATGCCGAGTTTGTGGCTGCGGCGGCAAAGCATGGCGTCGAGCTGCGGGATGTGCGGAAGAACAACGAGCGCGACGTCTCGAGGTTTGAAGGTTTCCGCGCGGGCTGTTTGCGGATTCATACCGTGGGGCAGGATTGCAGTTGCGGCAAGATGGTGGTCACGGTCGAAGTGGCGCGGGCGCTCTCGAAGCGCGGGCACGATGCGAAGTTCGTTGCCACAGGGCAGACGGGGATTCTGGTTGAAGGCGACGGCTGCCCTGTCGATTGTGTGGTGAGCGACTTTTTGAACGGGGCGGTCGAGAAGCTGATTCTGACGAATCAGCATCATGAGATTGTGCTACTCGAAGGGCAAGGGTTCATCGCGCACCCGCGATATTCGCCGGTGACGTTGGGTCTGCTGCACGGTGCGCAGCCGCAGGGGCTGATTCTGTGTTACGAAGCGGCCCGGGAGCATGTGATGGGCATGCCGCAGGTGCAACTCAAACCGTTGGCCGAGCTGCGGACACTCTACGAAACGGTGGCGGGGGCGATCGCGCCGACGCGAGTGATCGGCATTGGCCTCAACAGCCGACTGCTTTCGGCCGCAGACGCCGAGCGCGAACGCGAGCGGGTGCGGGCGGAGCTAGGCCTGCCGGTGTGCGATGTGTATCGGCACGGGCCGGAGGAGCTCGTGGAGGCGGTGCTGGGGCTGCAGAAAGAACTATACGTTGCGAACTAGATGGGCCTACCGCGAAGCGGTTGCTTTTCAAAGCCCAGGATCGCGCAGCGCACCCTGGGTCAGAGACCTGATTCTCCGTGTTTTCTGCGGGATGGGACGCATTTTGGGCGGGGTGCGGACCTTGGTTGAGGGCGGGCGGTGACCTATAGCTTGGGGGCCGCGAAAAGAGAGAAAAGCAACGTTGTGAGCGGTTGGTGAGTGGACGGCGCGGCCGCCGCCGCTACGGGGTGCAAGAGATTGCAGTTTGTCTCACGGGAACGAGGAAGAGCGATGATACTTCGGTTGTTGATGTTGCTGGTGATGGTGTGGAGTGCGCTGGGGTTACCTGCGTGCGGTGCTGATGAGAAGAGCGAGAACAAGGCCGAGCAGGCGGCCGGCGAAAAAAGCGACAAGCGCAATAAGCAGGACGACCAAGCGAGCAAAGAAAAAAGCGACAAGGCCAAGGAGGACGACAAGCTGGTTGCAACCGAACATTCGGTCGAGATCGCGGGTCGCAAGATCGAGTACACCGCGACGGCCGGCAAGCTTGGCATGAAGAGCGACGACGGCAAGACCAAGGCGCACATTTTCTTTGTGGCATACACCAAAAACGGCGTGGAAGATCTGGGGAAGCGGCCGGTGACGTTTGTGTTCAACGGCGGGCCGGGGTCGAGTAGTGTTTGGCTGCACCTGGGGATGCTGGGGCCGAAACGGGTGAAGCTGCCGGACGATACGCGGACCTTGGTGCCGCCGTATGAGCTGACGGCCAATCCGCATTCGCTTTTAGACATCACCGACCTGGTGTTCATCGATCCGGTGAGCACTGGCTTTTCGCGGCCGGCCGAGGGCGAAGACAAGGGGCAGTTCCACGGATACCAGCAAGACCTGGCGAGCATCGGGCAGTTCATTCACGAGTACCTCAGCAAGTATGGCCGCTGGCGTTCGCCGAAGTTTTTGATCGGCGAGAGCTACGGCGGCTTGCGGGCGGCGGGGCTCTCGGGGCATTTGCTGGAGCGCTACAATATCACGCTCAATGGGATAGCGATGATCTCGCCGGCGATCAACTTCAGCACGATTGCGTTCGGCTCGGGCACCGACCTGCCTTACATTCTGTTCCTGCCGGGCTACGCAGCGACGGCCTGGTATCACAAAGCATTGCCGGGAGATTTACAGGCATTGGAACTGGCCGAGTTGTATCGGCAAGCCGAAGAGTTTGCGCTGGGTGAGTATGCACTGGCGCTGTTGAAGGGCACGGCGCTGGACGAGCAGCAACGCGATGCGGTGGCGGAGAAGTTGGCGCGGTTTACGGGGCTCTCGAAGGAGTATGTGGAGCGGGCGAACCTGCGAGTGCCCATGAATCGGTTCGGCAAGGAACTGCTGCGTGAGCGGAGCCGCACGGTCGGTCGCTACGATAGCCGCTACACGGGCATCGATGCCGATGATGCGGGTGAGCGATCGGATTACGACCCGAGCGCGGCGGCAATTTTCGGCCCTTTCACGGCGACCGTCAACGACTACTTGCGCAACGAGTTGAAGTTTGAAGACGACCGGGTGTATGAGATTCTCACCGGTAACGTGATGCCGTGGAAGTACGACCGGTTTGGGTTCGGTCCGCCGGATGCCTCGGATACGCTGCGGCAGGCGATGGCCGAGACCCCTTTCTTGAAGCTGTTTGTGGCCAAGGGCTACTATGATCTGGCGACGCCGCCGGCGACAGCCGACTACAGCGTGAACCACCTGCGGCTGCCGGCGGAGCTACAGCAAAATGTGACGCTGCGGATGTACGACGGCGGGCACATGATGTACGTGTTCGAGCCATCGTTGGAGCAGTTGCGGAAGGATCTGGTGGAGTTCTACGAATCGGCACTGGGCGCGAAGCTGCAAGTGGAGGGCACGGGCGGATAGATTCGGCGGACAGGTTCACCCCAGAGACACCGAGTTCACGGAGAAACAATTGTCAGGATTTACAGAATTGGCTGGATCATGACAATAGGTTGGAGGCGGTGTGCGGCACATTCAGAATAGAACCAGTTGATCCTATCAAGACTGTCTGACAGTTTTCGTTTTCTCCGTGAACTCGGTGTCTCTGGGGTGAGTTGATAGTCCGCCATGTCTAACGCGACCTTTTCGGATCGTGATTCGCTCTTTCGGCGGACGCTCGAAGAGTGCCGGGAGCTGTATGTGGCGAGCGCGACGCGGTGTGCGGAGGAGTATCCGCAGTTGTTGCCCCAGGGGAAGGGGAAGCGGGCACTGTCGTCGGAGGAGTTTGTCGCGCTGATGGACGATCTGCACCGAGCGCTGGTGCTGAAGGTGTACTTTAGCGTGGTCGAGGCCGATAAGAAGTGGTCCAGCCGTGAGCGGTTTTTGGCAGAAGAGCTATTGGACCACTTGTGGGGCAGGCGGCTGACAGGCGAGGAGTTGCGGACCGCGGCCCGGCGACTGGCCGACGATGCATCTAAGCTGAAGTGGTACAGCATTGTGCGGCCGTTCGATCAATTGGTGCCACTGCGCGAGCAGGTAGGGGCGCTGGAGACATTGGTGATGCGGCTGGCGAATCTGGTGGCCCGGGCCGATGGCGAGTTGCACCCCAGCGAGGCGGGTATCATCAAGAGTATTCAAGAGGAACTGCACCATCACCTGCGGCCGATTCCGATTGACGAGCCGAACGAACACGAGGCGACCGACGCGATTGGGGCACAGGCGATTGAGACGTTGCAGCAGGAAGCGGACGAAATCTATACCGTGACGAACCCAAGCCCAAGGGGAAGGGGGAGGGCGGAAGGCGGTAGGTTCCAAGGCGCTGGTGTTCCTCCTGCCACACACCGTCTGCCGACTTTAGTTGCAAACCTCGATGGAGCGCTGGCGGAATTGGATTCGCTCGTAGGCCTGGCGAAGGTGAAGCACGAGGTGCGGACGCTGACCAACTTTTTGAAGCTGCAGCGGCGACGGGACGAGGCGGGGCTACCAGATACGGAGATCAGTTTACATATGGTGTTTTTGGGCAACCCGGGCACCGGCAAGACGAGCGTGGCGCGGGTGCTAGGCAAAATCTTTAGCGCGATGGGCATTCTTGCCAAGGGGCACCTGGTGGAGACCGACCGCTCGGGGCTGGTGGCCGAGTATGCGGGCCAGACCGGGCCGCGGACCCATGCCAAGATCAACGAGGCGCTCGATGGGGTGTTGTTCGTCGATGAGGCGTACAGCCTGGCTTTGCGCGATGGGAAAGATGCTTATGGCGAAGAGGCGGTGCAGGCGCTGCTGAAGCGGTCGGAAGACGATCGCTCTCGGCTGGTGGTGATTTTGGCCGGATATCCCGAGGAGATGGGTGAGCTACTCAAGAGCAACCCGGGGCTGTCGTCGAGGTTCCATCGGGTGCTGACGTTCGACGATTATTCGCCGCTGGAGCTGGCACGGATTTTCGCGTACTTATGCGAGCGGAATCATTACAAGCTCTCGGCGGCAGCGCGGGCTAAGCTGCTGCTGGGCGTGACGGAGCTGTACCGCTGGCGCGACAAGCATTTTGGCAACGGCCGGGCGGTGCGGAATTTATTCGAGCACGCGGTGCGGCGGATGGCCAATCGGATTGCCGATATCGCGGAGCTCGATCAAGAGCAATTGATGCTGCTCGAGGAGGCCGACATCGAGTTTATGGAGTTGCCAACGGCTTGGATGGACGAGTACGCAGGGCGCGAGGTGAAGTTCCGTGTGAGCTGCCCCGGTTGCGGTTTTACGAGCGAAGTGCCGGGGAATTTTTTAGGACACAAAGTGCGCTGCCCGAAGTGCAAGCAAGATTTTTTGGCGGAGTGGGGTGAGTTAGTGTAAGGGGGCGCGTCGAGCGAAGCCAGCGAACGAACCGCCGTATTGCCGGGGCCGGGAATGTGGTAAATTGCCGCGTTTAGAGTGCAGGCAATGGCGGCAGGCAAGAAAGTGGATTATGACCGAGAGTGAAACAACGAGCGACGAAAAAGGCTCGAAGAACTTCATCGAGCAGATCATTGATGCGGATCTGGCTGCGGGCAAGAACGGTGGGCGGGTGCAAACGCGGTTTCCGCCGGAGCCGAATGGGTACTTGCACATCGGGCACGCGAAGAGCATCTGTTTGAACTACGGTCTTGCGCGCGATTATGGCGGTAAGTTCAACCTGCGGTTCGACGACACCAACCCGACCAAGGAAGAGCAGGAGTACGTCGATTCGATTGTCGACGATGTCCGCTGGTTGGGAGCCGAGTGGGAAGATCGGCTGTTTTACGCGTCGGATTATTTTCAACAACTGTACGATTGGGCGGTGCAACTCGTCGCCGCGGGCAAGGCGTATGTCTGTGACCAGACGGCCGACGAAATGCGCGCCCATCGTGGCACGCTCAACGAGCCGGGCAAGAACAGCCCGTACCGCGCCCGCACGGTGGAGGAGAATCTCGACTTGTTCCAGCGGATGAAGGCGGGCGAGTTCCCCGACGGTACACGCACCTTGCGGGCGAAGATCGATATGGCGTCGCCGAACATCAACCTCCGCGACCCGGTGATGTACCGCATCAAGCATGCCAGGCACCATCGCACGGGCGACCAATGGTGCATCTACCCGTCGTACGACTACACGCACGGGCAGTGCGATTCGATCGAGGGCATCACCCACTCGGTCTGTACGTTGGAGTTCGAGAACCATCGGCCGCTGTACGATTGGTTCTGCGAGGCGCTGGGGATTCACCATCCGCAGCAGATCGAGTTTGCGCGGCTGAACCTGACGTACACCATGATGAGCAAGCGGAAGCTACTCGAACTGGTGCAGGAGAAGCGAGTCGCCGGCTGGGACGATCCGCGGATGCCGACGATTCGCGGGCTGCGCCGCCGGGGTTACACGGCCGAGTCGATCCGGGCGTTTTGCGAGCGGATTGGCGTGGCGAAGTTCAACAGCACGATTGAGATGGCGTGGCTGGAAGAGGCCATTCGCACCGACCTGAACGACCGCGCGCCGCGCGCGATGGCCGTGCTGCGGCCGCTCAAGGTGGTGATCGAGAACTATCCGGAGGATGAGGTCGAGCAATTGGAGGCGGCCAATCATCCGCAGCGGCCGGAGTTGGGCACGCGCCAGGTGCCTTTCTCGCGGGAACTGTGGGTCGAGGCAGACGACTTCATGGAAGACGCGCCGAAGAATTTTTACCGCCTCAAGCCGGGTGGCGAAGTGCGGTTGCGGTATGCGTATTTCATCACCTGCAAAAAAGTGGTGAAGGACAAAACGGGCCAAGTGATCGAGCTCCGCTGTACCTACGACCCGGCGACGCACGGCGGCAACGCGCCGGACGGCCGCAAGGTGAAGGGCACGATCCACTGGGTCTCGGCCGGGCACGCGCACTCGCTGCCGGTGCGGTTGTACGATCACCTGTGCAGCAGGGAGAATCCCGATGACGTGGCCGCGGGCCAGACGTGGTTCGACAATCTCAACCCGAAGTCGCTGGAAGTGATCTCGGATGCGAAACTCGAACCGTCGCTGGCCCAGCCCGGCCCCGAGACGCACTTTCAATTCGAGCGGCTAGGCTATTTCTTCACCGACCCGAAAGAGTCGCAACCGGGGCGGCCGGTGTTCAACCGCACGGTCACGCTGCGAGATACGTGGGCCAAGGAAGCGGGGAAAAAGTGATGCCGTTGCCGATGATCTTCGGTGATGGATCATTGCTCACCAGGAATCCAAATGGGTTTACCATGAATCCAATGGCCGACGACGAACTAATCACGATTCGCACCTATGGTTCGCCGCAAGACGCGTATCTAGCCAAGAGCGTGCTGGCGGGTGAGAGCATTCCAGCCTGCATTGTCAACGATTCGATTACGACTTGGCTGTGGTAGATCGGCCCCGCGCTGGGTGGCGCGAAACTGCAGGTGGCTGCGCACGATGCGGCCCGGGCGGCAGACGCGCTCGAAGCGGTGGAAGAGCGAGCTCCGTCGGCTGCAGGGGGAAGCTGGATTTGTCCGCAGTGCCAGGCCGAGGTAGACGAAGGGTTCGATGTGTGTTGGTCGTGCGAGCGAGAGCGCGAGTCTGCCGGAGATTCTGAAGACCAGCGCCAGCATCCAATTGCTTCGGGTCAATTCACGAGCGTCACAGACGAGCAGGAAGTGGCGGCAGCGGCTGACGCTGCTGCGATGCGGGCCTGGCGGGCAGCGATATTGAGCATCGCGCTTCCCCCGCTGGTGCTGTATGCGCTCTATTTGATTGTAAAGAACATGCATCAACCAATGAGCCCCCCGGCCAAGCGGCGTTACTATGCAGCGTTGGCGGCGATCGGCGTGATCCTGGCGGCGATGCTGGTGGGGTGGAGTGTCGCATTTCGGAACTGGGATGCGTTCAGCTTCCGGTAAAGCGGAAGGTTGGTGGCGAACCAGGGCAAAGGCGTTTGTGTGGGGTGATGCGCCGTGGCCGACGCTGCTAAGGGCGAAATGTTCGGGGTTCCTGGTGGGTCTCGTGATACTCGACCCAGCCTACGATGGGCGATCTGCGACGCCGCGCGATTTGCTTGTTGCTGGTCGATCGGCTATGCTGCCGGTGGTCAGACACCCCGCCGTTAGCGGACGGCGCAGAACCGAGGTGGAGCAAGGTCATGATCTCTCAAAAACTGATTGCAGGGCGGCTCGGGCATTTCTTATCTATCTTGTTGGCATGGTCGCTAGCCACGGGACCGTCGGCGGCCGTAAAGGCGCAAGTGCCAGTGAGCGACGCGCCGGGCGATGTGCAGCCGGGAGTGGACGTCGTGCCGTTTGTGGTCAAGCAGGGCACGATCGTCGATGGCAAAATCTTGCTGGCCGAAGAAGGGGCCGGCAAAGTTGATCTGACATACGTCACGCCGCAGGCGGTGGCGATTGTTACGGGCCGGCCGCGGCATGTGCTTACTGCACCGGGCAGCGAGTTGCTTCCGCATGAGATCATCACGGCTGCGGGGCTGGAGCATGTGGGCTTCGATCCGGTCGATGTAGAAGAGTTCGTGCTGTTTGTCGAGCCGCCGGTGGCTGGGCCGCCGGGGTTTGCGGTCGAGCTGAAATTTGCCAAGCCGTTTGAGCTGAGCCAGCTAAAGGATCGGTTGGTGGGGCATACGCAGCCGGGCGAATTGGGGGGCAAGGCCTATCTCAAGAGTGCCCATCCGATGGGGCCAAGCTTCTTCATGCCGGATGAGAGAACCCTGCTGGTGGCGAACGAAGCGGCGCTCGAGCGGATGCTCAAGGTCGAGGGGACCGAGCAGCATAGCCCGCTGATTGATCGGGTGCGGAATATGTCGAATGCTTACGATTTGTCTGCGGTTGCGGATATTGCCTCGGTGCGGCAATTGGTGAACTCGGCGCTAGGCGTGGCAGTGATGCAGCAAGGAAAGAAGTTTCCGAAAGAACTGCAGCCGTTTCTCGATGCGCCGAATTTGGTGAATGCGGTCGAACTGGCGACCACTCTCACCGAAGCGGGGCCAACGTCGTTGGTGGTGTATGGAGAGAACGAAGCGTCGGCCGAGAAGCTTTTGGCGATGGTCGATAACGCGCTCGACATGTGGCGAGTGAAGCTGCAGGCCGACCTTTCCAAGACGAAAGTGAGCGACGACCCGGTGCAACGGGCAGCGGGACAGTATTTGGAGCGGCTAATGAACCGCTACCTCGACATGTTCCGGCCGACTCGCGAAGGGGCGAATCTGGTGATGTTTCGCGTCGAAGGCGGGACAGATCCAAACCAACAACAGCTTACGAACGTGGCGGTGATTGGCATCCTGGTGGCCTTGATTCTGCCGGCGGTGCAGGCGGCCCGCGAGGCGGCGAGGCGAAACCAGTCGATGAACAACATGAAGCAACTGATGCTGGCTTTGCTCATCTACTCCGACGCGCACAAGAAGTTTCCGGCCCACGCCAGTTACAGTCCGGACGGCAAACCGCTGTTGAGTTGGCGGGTGCAGGTGTTGCCGTTTTTAGAAGAGCAAGAGTTGTACCAGCAATTCAAACTCGATGAGCCTTGGGATAGTGAGCACAATCGGGCACTCCTTGCAAAGATGCCGGCAGTGTATGCCAACCCGAATTTGAATCTCACAGAAGGCACCACGAATTACCTGGCGGTGATCGGTGAGGCTTGCATTTTCGACGGCAGTTCGAAAGGTATCGGATTTCGGCAGATCCCCGACGGCACGAGCAAGACGATCATGCTGGTCGAAGCCGACGCCGATCGGGCGGTGGAGTGGACCAAGCCCGCCGACTTTCAGTATGACGCGAAGAACCCCACCGCTGGTTTCGGGCAAGTGCGGCCGGGCGGCTGGTTGGCCGCATTTGCTGATGGCCACGTGCAGTTCATTAGCAACGATGCGAGCGCGGAGGTGGTGAACGCGCTCTTTACCCGTGCTGGCCACGAGGAGGTTGAACTTCCCTAGGTCGATTCACACTGTATCCTGGGGGCGGGTTTCGAGCGGTTGCCCCGCGCCGGCGGCGACGCGGTTGACGGCGTTGAGGAAGGCCAGCGTCGCGGCTTCGACGGTGTCGGTCGAGACGCCGCGGCCGCGGAAAACGCGGCCCTCGTGTTCGACTTCGATCGTCGACTCGCCTTGGGCGTCTTTGCCGCGGGTGACGCTGTGGACACGGAAGTCGCGTACGACGACGCTGGTGCCGGTGATTTCCTCGATCGTGCGGAACAGGGCGTCGAGCGGGCCGTCGCCGCCGGTGCATGAGCGAGTGACTTCGTCGCCAGTGCGCTGGAGCGTGACGGTGACGGAAGGCTCGCCGCCACCGGTGGCGTGGACTTCGTAGGCGGAGAGTTTCCAGATGTCCTCGGCCACGTTCATTCGCTTTTCGATCAGGGCGGCAATATCGGCGTCGTAGACTTCCTTCTTTTTGTCGGCCAGGCGTTTGAATTCTTCAAAGACCTCTTGCAGTTGCTCGGAGGTGAGATGGTAGCCCATCACCTTGGCACGATCGGCGAGCGCGGCCCGGCCGCTGTGCTTGCCCAGCACCAGGTCGGTGGCCGTGAAGCCGACGTCTTCGGGCCGCATGATTTCGTAGGTTGTGCGTTCTTTGAGCATGCCATCCTGGTGGATGCCGGCTTCGTGGGCGAAGGCGTTGCGGCCGACGATCGCCTTGTTGCGCTGGACCTGCATGCCGGTAATGTTGGACAGGAGGCGACTGGTGGGCACGAGTCGGCGGGTGTTGATGCGCGTGGTGGTGTGGTAGTAGTCGCTGCGGGTGCGCATGGCCATGACGACTTCTTCGAGCGAGCAGTTGCCGGCCCGTTCGCCGATGCCGTTGATGGTGCATTCGATCTGGCCAGCGCCGTTCTCGACAGCAGACAGGCTGTTGGCGACCGCCATGCCGAGGTCGTTGTGGCAATGGACGCTGATGACCGCCTGATCGATGTTGGGCACACGGTTGACGAGCGTTTTGATGACGCCGGCGAAGTGGGCTGGGGTAGCGTAGCCGACCGTGTCGGGGATGTTGACGGTGTTGGCGCCGGCGGTGATGGCGGCTTCAACCACGCGGCAAAGGAAATCGGGCTCGGTGCGGGCGGCATCTTCGGGCGAGAACTCGATGTTGTCGCAGTAGCCTTTAGCCCGCTTCACTCCTTCGATGGCCCGGGCGATGATCTCGTCTTTATCCATGCGGAGCTTGAACTCGCGGTGGATGGCGCTGGTGGCCAGAAAGACGTGGATGCGGGCGTCGGGGGCTTCTTGGAGCGCTTCCCAGGCGCGGTCGATGTCTTTTTCGTTGCAACGGGCCAGGCCACAGATGGTCGAGCCACGGACCGTGCGGGCGATCTCGCGGACCGCTTCGAAGTCGCCAGGCGAGGCGATTGGAAAGCCGGCTTCGATCACATCGACGCCCAGGTCCACGAGCGCTTGTGCGACCTCCAGCTTTTCGTCGAGATTCATGCTGCAGCCGGGCGACTGCTCGCCGTCGCGGAGCGTGGTGTCGAAGATGACGATGGGGCGTGGAGAGTTGGTAGACATCGAATTGAGTGCGATCGAAAAAAGTGTTGAATTAACCGTGACCTGACAGGTTGCAGGTCAAACCCGAACCCTGAAAAACAAAAAACCCTGGGACCTTGCGGGCCTCAGGGTTTCGGTAATCTCGTCGAACTAAATCCGTACGAACCCTAAGACTCGCTCTTGGCGAGCGCCACTAGAAGGAGGCTTAGGCTAAGGAGGTTCGTGGGGATCATGATATACTCTCTAATCGGCTCGGGGGCGGAGGGCCGGCGAGCTAATCTGTGTACAAATTTAGCTGACATCCGGGGGCGGGTCAAGGTTCGGCCCGATGATTCAGGGCCATTCACTTTTTGATTCTGGGGTATTTAGAACGATCCTCATTCTGGCTCGCTCCGTAAGCAAACAAAGGACTTACGGCGAAAGCCAGGCAGAGGATCACAGCCCATTGTGAAAACGTGATTGGCCCTGCCGATGATTGGCAATTCCTGGCGACAAACTGCTCTGCCATCGGACAACAGAGACGAGCTAAAATTCTGAGCTGGACGTGAAACTGTACCTACGGTGATTCAATGATCGGCGAACGGCTTGATTTGAGCGATGATCCGGGAGGCGGAGCGAAACCGCCCAGGGCGGTGGGGCGGCGGTTTGTGGGGGTGCAGTTCAACTGCTGCGATGTCTACATGCGGGTGTATCTCAACCGTGACCAGACCGCGTATGAAGGGCGATGCCCGAAGTGTGCCCGGCCGGTGCGGCTGGTGGTTGGGCCGGGCGGGACGGATGCCCGGTTTTTCACTGCGGGATGAGGTCGATAGCACCGCTGGCAGCGGCTTCTCTTGTTGAGACGGGGTGGATTTCCTAAGATTCGCAGCCGACCATTGCTCGTCTCTGATTGGTTCGTCGCCGGTTCGGTTGGCCGGCCGCTCGCAGCAAATTCGGCCTTGCGGCCGACGCCAAGTCACCTCGCCGATCTGCCCTTGCCCATGCAACTCGACTTTGAAATTCAGCGTTCGACGCGCCGCTGCGCGGCGACCGACCAGCCGCTCGAGCCGGGGGAGGTTTGCTACTCGGTGCTTGAATTGCAGGGGGCAGAGATTGTACGCAAGGACTACGCGGAGAGCGCCTGGAGCGGACCGCCAGCGGAAGCGTTTGGCTGGTGGAAGTCGCGGGTGCCGGAACTGAGCGCGAAGAAGATTAAGCTCGCGCCGAATGAAGTGCTGTTGGAGTTGTTCGATCAGTTGTCCGAGCAGCCCGGCCATGAAGATATGCGGTACGTGCTGGCGCTACTGCTGGTGCGTCGGCGGGTGTTGCGCGAGGAATGTGCGGCTGAACTTTCAACAACGGGTAGCACCCAGCAGCAGGGCGTAGAAACGATGAGTGTGTTTTGCCCGCTGCGTGAAGCGACCTACGAAGTAGCGGCGGTGACGCCGAGCGCCGAGCGGATTGAAGAGATTCAGAGTCAATTGAGCGAGCTCCTCGTTTCGGGTGGAAGCGAGGCTTTAGACAAGGAGACAGGGAGACAGAGAGACCATCAGCGGGACTGACGGCGCATTGCTCCTGGACTCCCGCTCTGTTTGTCTCCTTGTTTGAACTGCAATAGGAAACGCGACGTGTCGTTCAAGGCAGCCAATTCACTGGCGTGGTTCATGGCTGGGGTCGCGTTGTTTGCCGGCTCGGGGGCGAGTTGCCAGCGGCCGATGCCGTTCAGCCCATTTGCGGCGACGGGGCCTGCGGCACCGCAAGTGCTCCCAGAAGTGGCCACGCGCGAGCAGATTATTGCGGCCGTCAATCAGAATTCGAGCCGCGTGCGTTCAATCACCGCGACGGGGGCTTCGATCACGATTCCCGATACGTTGAGTTTGCCGATTCTGACTGCGAACATAGCGGCCGAGCGGCCCGGGCGGGTGCGGATCACTGCCGGCACGGCAATTACCGGCCAAGAGATGGATTTGGGCAGCAACGACGAGCTGTTTTGGATGTGGGTGCGGCGCAATCAGCCGCCGGCGGTTTACTACTGCCGGCACGACCAGTTTGCCAACAGTGCGATCCGCCAAATGATGCCGATCGAGCCGGCGTGGCTGCTCTCGGCGATGGGCATGACGGAGATCGATCCGGCGAGCCTGGTCGACGGGCCTCTGCCGCGCGGAGACGGGACGGTAGAAATTCGTTCGACGCAGCCGTCGGCTTCTGGTGTGCTGCAGCGCGTGACGGTGATCGATGCGCGCCGGGCTTGGGTGATCGAGCAGCACGTGTACGACCCAACGGGGCAAACGCTGCTGGCCAGCGCTGTGGCAGAAAGTCATCAGTACTATCCGGCGGAGCAAGTGTCACTGCCGCGGCGGATCTCGCTGCGACTGCCGACGGCTGGCATGGCGCTGAAGATCGACATGGGCACGGTGCAAATCAATCAACTCGCTGGCGAGCCGAGTCAATTATGGTCGATGCCGGCTTTTGAAGGCTATCAGCGGTACGATTTGGGCGGCGCGCTACCTAACACGCAGCTGCCTGGCCGACCGACGGCGCAGTACGTGCCCGGCTCGGTGACTCCGGCGGCCTATCAGCCGCGGCCGGTTGTGGCCTATCCATCGCAGGTGGCACCGACGTATGCGCGGTAACTAGTGCTCTGTCACAGCTTGATTTTCGGGTAGAGAGACTTGAGTTTACCGCGGGCGTCGCGGACTTTCATTTGCCAGTCGACGCCGCGTTGGGTGGCGTTGGCGTCGGTTGACCAGGCAGCCAGTTCCGACTGTAAGG
>JBGSUJ010000040.1:0-86390 GCA_041753435.1 Pirellulales bacterium
AAAACCCAATCGTGCGCAGCGTGATGCGGCTCGTGAGCGCGCTGGCGTGCGGCCGAGCGGGTCAGGCGTCGTGAATTTTCAGCTTGGCCAGATGAGCCAGCAGCTCCTCTTCGTCGGCCAGGCCGGTGAAGTAGTACGAGATCATCTCGAACGTCCACTTGGTCGGCGTGCGGCCGGTGTAGAGCAGGATCAGCAGGCAGGCGATGATCGCCGAGTAGGCTTGAATCTCGACGCCATTCTGCTTGGCGCTCAACAGATGACGGCAGCCCAGCAGTTGCTTGAACATGCGGAAGAACAGCTCGATCAACCACCGCCGCCGGTAGATCTCGCTCACCAGCTCGGCCGGTAAGTCGAGGCGGTTGGTGGCCAGACGCAACTTTCTGTCGCAGCTGGGCCCCGTGCTGCCGCCGCGATACTTGCCGCGATTGGTGTGAGGGGTCGCCGCCACGGTAATCAGGCGTACCGGATGATCGGGCCGAGCGTCCGCCGGATTCGACTTGCCCAGCAGTACTACTTCGTCGCTCAGCACGCCGGCTGTCAGATCGGCTGGAGAGAGTTCGCGGGATTGTTCCACCTCGTAAACCGAGTTGTCCCGCAGGCGGCAGACGTAGCTGCTCTTGGCGGCGTCGATCACATTCCCCAGCGTGAACTTCGCGTAGCCGCGATCCATCACGTAGCAACGGTCCGGCTCGACGCTTTTTTCCAGCACCGCCCGTTCGTCCGCCTCCCCCTTGGGCTTGGCTGCGGTGACGTCGATGCGCGACGGCACGCCACGGAGCACTTCAAAGTGTGTGTGGAGGCGATCAGCGGATAACGCCTGGCCCTTGGCCTTGGGGAGCCAGGCCAGTTGGGCGACCCGGACCACCGTGTCGATCACCGAACCATCGACGGCGACGATCGGTTGGCCAACCGCGTTAAACGGTGAAGACGGCGGCCCAGGCACTTGCTCGGCCACGATCTGTCGGAGCGGCTCCGGGTCGAAGATCGTCACCGACTCCGAGAGCGAGCCGAGCGAAGACCGCCCCACGCCAAACTTCTTACGGACCTTGTCCAGCTCGCTCGCCTGCTGCAGCCCGCGGAGGCTATCGACCAAGGGGCTGAACAGCCACAGCAGAATCAGCGTGCAATACTGATCCATGTGAAGATCGCGATTGCCGGCCACGTCCCGTTTTGTGCCCACGTCGTGCAGGCGTTCCAAGAGCGGTTGGAGCACGCGAAAATACTTCAGCCCCCGGATGTCCTGGTTCCGCAACTTGCGTTTGTCGTCTGCCATCCACGACAATAGGCACTCTCTCTCACCATGGCGCAACCCCACTTCAATCATCCAGCTTGCATCAACGCGACGGCGCAAATTACGTGCCGAACAGGATTGGGCACGTTCCGCTTTCTTTCGTTGGAAGAAGACGACGATTGGCATTACTTTGACCCACTTCAAGCGGCCACCGATGAATCCGACCGCCTCATTCGAATTGCGATTCTGTTTTGAGCGAGGCCAACTCATCGTTCGCGAAGCGAAAGGCGACAAAGATCGCGCGGTTCCACTGCCCGAGAAGCTACGCGCGGCGCTAGCGCGCCAGGTAGCATGGCGTTCGACAGTGCATCAGCAGGACTTGGCACGAGGGTTTGGAAGAGTCGACCCCCATGCCTTTGAGCGAAAGTCGCCTCGCTCGGCGTATGAGTTAGGCTGGCAATTCGTATTCGCGTCGGAACGAATTTCCCAATGTCCGCGCACCGGTCGACCGGGACGACACCATTTGCACGAGAACGCCATTGGGTCAGCCGTATGCCGTGCTGCACGAACGGCTCGATTGCGAAAACGTGAGACCTGCCACACTCTCCGGCACAGCTTCGCCACGCACCTGCTGGAGTCCGGCGCCGACATCCGCACCGTGCAGGAGCTTCTGGGGCACAAAGACGTGTCGACCACCATGATCTATACGCACGTCTTGCAGCGCGGCGCCTGCGGCATAAGGAGTCCGCTTGACGTCCTGGGAGGGTAACTCCACAGTATGCCTCGCCACCTCTTGTGTATACCAAGGTCGAATCGACCGCAGCGCTTAACGGTGAAGTCGTAGCGCGCTGAGGTGAGACACGCCAGGGCCAGTAAAGTCAGGTCCCTAAGCTCCTCAAAACTTGCCGGGTGTTTCTTCCCGGGGCAGCACCAAGACTGCCGTTGCGGCGGGTTCGAGAACGACTCGACGCCGCAGTGCTCGGCCTTTTGCCTGGGGATTCCTAGCTGAAGGCGCCGTTCATGTCAGGGGTGCAAATGACCCCAATATTGGGAAAGGCGCCACCGCCGCGCTGACGCTCGGCGCGACCGCCGCATCAGGTCAGATCGCGTTGGACCGTATCGGGCGAGAACGCGGGCAGGCAGACGGCCACGTATTCGGCGCCTTCGGACAGCGGCGTGCTGTAGCGGACCCATTCGCCCGGCTCGCAGACAACCGCCTGGCCGGCGTGCACTTCCAGTGCTCCCGCTTCGTGTTCGACGCGGAGCGAACCCGAAAGTACCACGGAGATTTCCAGGAAATCCGGCCGCTGGCCCGGCTCGATCCAACCGGACGGAGACTTCATTCGCGCTACACTCAGTTTGCTATGATTGGAGTTCACGCGCCCGATAAATTCATCGATTAGCTTGGGCTTGTTGCCAGCAGCGACGACCTGTGTGGGTTGAGCGATCAGTCGTGGCATGAAGCGATTCCTCGTCCAATAATCAGTGTCGCTCTGGTTAGGCCGCCATACGATAGGCGCTGCTCTCAACGCACAGAACCCGATGGATGGCGTCGGTGATATTCGCCGCTGCGTCGGGTTGAGCGAGCAACTGCATGTTCGAAGCCATTTGCTGGCGGAGCGCGCTGTCGATCAACAGGGGGGTCAAGTGTTCGACCAGCGCGTCACTCAGCGGCTCCTCGAGCGACGATTCGTCGATCACCGTTGCGGCTCCGCTTGCTGCGACAACCTCCGCATTGGCAAGTTGATAGGCCTCGACATCACGCGGGTAGGGAACCAACACGGCTGGCACTCCCGCGAGGGCAAGTTCAGCGAGTGTCGTGCCGCCAGCTCGGCAGACCACCAGATCGCTATCGAAGAGCACGGGGGCCATTTCATCGATGAAAGAAACTGTCAGTGCTTCGACTTTCGCGTCGCGGTAACGATTAATCGTTTGCTGCAGTTGGCCTTCGCCTGATTGATGTACAACTTGCCAGCCGCTGAGACAGTCGCTAAGCCGCTTGAGAGTGCGGGGCATGTATTCGTTGATCGTGCGAGCACCGTCAGCGCCTCCGATCACCACGAGGCGACGTGGCTGAGCAGAGGAAAGCTGAGAGCAGGAACACGAAGTAGTAGACGCACCCACTTGCTCGCCATGCTCTGCTCTCCGCTCGCGATACAGTCGCTCAAATGCGGGCCGGGCCGGATTGCCGGAAATCTCGAGTGGCGTATCTGGCGAAAAATGGCCGCGCGTTTCCTCGAAACCGCAGCAAACCATATCGGCCGAACGGGCCAGCCAGTGGGTGACGTGGCTCGGCACGGCATTCTGCTCGAGCAGCACAGTCGGAATGCCACGAGAATTTGCCGCACGGACTGTCGCGGCGCTCGCATAGCCGCCAAGCCCAACGACCAGCGTCGCACGGTTCTCTTTCAAATACCAGCGCGAGGCCCAATAGCCGGCGACATTGTCGGTGACGAACCGCATCGCCAGAAAAGGGCTCCTGGGCACCGGTTGTGAAGGAATAGTGACATAGCTGAATCCGGCGGCGCGGACCGGATGACGCTCGATTGGCTTGCCGCCACCGACGAAGGTTATCTGGACACCCGGCAACCGCTGCTTCAAATGAGCCGCAACCGCCAGGCCCGGATAGAGGCGCCCGGCAGAGCCTCCACCGGCAAAGACAATATGATGCGGGCAGTGCATGGGAAAGCAATCTGAAGTCAGAAGTCAGAGGTCAGAGGTCAGAGGTCAGAGGTCAGAGGTCAGAACCGCCGGCGAAGTCGTCGATCACACTTGACCTCTGACCCCCGATTTCTGACCTCAGCGAGTTGTATCCGCTGAGCAACCGGAGCGGCGACGTATCGCCGCCCCGGCGCTCAGACATAGGCCTCGTCGTGAAGCACCTGTTGAAGCGGTTGACCCAGAAACCGCGAGTTCAACAGGTATAGTGCTCCGACCCAGGGAGGGCGGTCGCGTGGGACCCCGCAATCTCACACGACCAACGACGAAGCCTCAGCGTTTTTCATTCGTGCAGATTTCTCTGCGGCGATCTCCTCTTAATGTTCGAGCCTTGTCGCACAAGGAACAGTCACGATTCCGTCGGCAAAGCCTCGCAGTAACGTTGCCGTAGGTGTGACGAGCGAAAAGTAAGTTAGGAATAGTTTTGGTGTTCGATGGCTGGACGAAGCGGTGTCCATCAGGCCGCGATACGGTGCGGCAGCCTGGCAGCGAAATTGCCAGTGAGCACTTGGCGCGCGACATCGCCATCGTCCCAGGGCAATTCCTGCTGGTTCGTGTTGGGGTAAAGTCGGTCGCCCATGCCGGCTAATACGACCGTATCGCCTGCGGATGCTTGCTCGAGTCCCCAAGCAATGGCCTGGGCGCGATCGAGAATCACATGCGCTTTTTGCGGGTCTGCAAAACCGTTGACAATTGTCCGCGTGAAGTCGTGTTGGCCCCGCTCGCGCGGGCCGGTTGTAGTAATGACGGACAGATCGGCCAGCGAACCGGCAACACGCCCCAAGGCGGGCAACTGCTCCGACTGCATCTCGCCATTGGCGCCAAACACGACAATCAGCCGACCGGAAGTCACATTGCGGGCTGCTTTCAAGCAAGCACGGAGCGAGTCCGGTGAGGTCGCAGCATCGACCAGCACCGAAAACTCCTGGCCGCAAAGAATGCGTTGCATTCGACCGGGCAATTCTTCAACGGCCTCCAGTCCGCGAGCGATGGTGGTGAGCTCGATGCCGTAAGACAGGCACAGAGCAGCAGCGGTGAGGCAGTTGTATACGTGGTGGTCGCCGACGATCGTCGTACGAACGCCGACCGATTCGTCGCCGGCGGTCAACACGAAGGTTTGCTCGTTGATCTGCTGTTCGATGATCTCAGCGCTGATTTCGGCCGGTTGGCGCAGACCAATGGTGAGCGCGGGGCCATCAAGTTCAGCCAGCATCTGCATCGAGGGCTGGCAATCGGCATTGAGGATGGCAATGCCCTCCGGGCGGAGGTGATCGAGCAGGCGGCGTTTGGCCTGGCGGTAATTCTCGAGCGTGCCGTGCCAATCGAGGTGGTCGCGGCCGACATTGGTGATACAAACCCCGTCGAGTTCGACACCGGCGAGCGCCGATTGAACCAGATCGCGACTAGAAACTTCGACGATCGCATGCGAGAGTCCGTTGGCTGCCATTTGGCCGAGCCAGCGGGCAAGGGCCGGCGGCGAAAGCTCAGCATCGGGCGTGTGTTGGCAATCGAGACCATCCCAATAGGCGAGCGAATCGATGGCTCCCGCTTCGTATCCGGCAAGATTAAAAATCGAGGCGAGCAGCCGGACGACGGTGGTCTTGCCGCTGGTACCGGTCACTCCGATGACTTTGAGTTGTTGCGAAGGATTGCCGACCAGGGCCTGGCAGAGTTTGCCGTAAGCAATGCGGCTATTGGCGACGACAAACTGCGGCACGTCAAATACCGGCAGCATCCGTTCGCAAACCACTGCGGCGGCCCCACGGCGGACGGCTTCGACGGCAAAATCGTGCCCGTCGCTTTCCGGGCCGGCGAGTGCGACAAAGACATCGCCCGGGCGAACCTGGCGATATTCATTGGTGCAACTCGTCACGCGGACGTCGCGCGGACAGGCGGCAAGATCGGCAGCGAGTGTCTGGCGGAGTGAAACTCCGGCGACACGTAATGGGTTCGGCTTCACGCGAAGGCCTCCTTGCCTGTGGCGTGTGCGGCTGGCTTGACTCCCTTGAGTCCGGTCCCTTGATCCATCAAGGTGATGGATGGTTGTGAATTTGCTCACCGGCGTCAAGACGGGTTTTCTGGCGTGCCAGCAGTCGCCAGAATCGCGGGTTGGCGTTGCTTTGCAAGCACCCTCAGCGTTACGTTGATGGGGAGATGTCTTTCGCAGAACCAGGGTATTTCCAGGCACATGGCCGACGAAGATTTTGATATCGATCGGCTCTCCGTGTATCTGCATCGGATGCCGGCCGACATCGTGAAGCTGGCGGAGCGGGGGAAACTGCCCGGTCGCCGCGTGGGCGGGGCCTGGCGGTTTTCGGCCGCCGAGATTCACCATTGGATGGAGGAACGCATCGGCTTGTCGGATGACGACGAGCTGGCAACGGTAGAAGGCACACTCGAACGGGCCGCGCGCCATGAAGAACAAACCGAAGAAATCTCGATCGCGGCTTTGCTGCATCCCGAGGCCATCGCCGTTCCGCTGGAGGCGCGTACCAAAGGGAGCGTGATCAAGTCGATGGCGGAACTCGCCGCCGCGACGCATTTGCTGTGGGATGCGAGCGCTATGGCCGACGCCGTGCGGGCCCGCGAGGCGATGCATTCCACCGCACTCGAGGGGGGCGTGGCGCTGTTGCATCCGCGGCGGCCGATGTCGAGCATTTTGGCCGAAGCCGTGCTGGCGCTGGGGATCACGCCCCGCGGCATTCCGTTCAGCAACGATGGGCGGCTGACCGATGTCTTCTTTCTGATTTGCTCGACAAGCGACTACGAGCATTTGCGAATCCTCGCGCGATTGAGCCGGGTGATTCATGACACGTCTTTTCTCGCCGATCTGCGGGCGGTTCCGGAGGGGATTTCGGCGCGGGAGTTGATTGCGACACGGGAAGCGGTGATCCGCGAGATGGGAGCGACTTGATGCACGCCGAGACGCAGCACGGGCCCGGGGTGTGGCTGCTGGGTGACCTACAGCATCCGGATTTTGCCGAGGCCGTCGCGCTGTTGCAGTCCACAGCCCAGATCGGGCCGGGGTTGCCGGAACTGATCGTGTTCGTGCAAAGCCGGCCGGGGGCGATCGGGGCGTGGGAGATCGAACGCTTGCGGCGAAGCGCGCCGTTGGCCGGAGTGGTGTTGCTGGTTGGCAGTTGGTGCGAAGGAGAGCCACGCACGGGAAAACCCCTGCCGGGCGTCGAGCGATTGTATTGGTACCAGTTTTCGAGCTGGTGGCGGCGGCAATGGGCGTTGTGGGCGGCGGGGCGTTGCCCCGAGTGGGGACTGCCACCCGCGACGGAGGGGCGCAGCGTGAGGAACGAAGAGCGAGTTCGACTCGCTGGCAAGGTGGCCATTGAAACGGCCCGTTGGGATACGTTGGCCGCGCTGTCGGATGTGCTCCAGACGGCGGGGTGCGATGCGATGTGGGTTCGCCCGGCAGCAGGGCAGGCCGACTTCTGTGGTGTCTGTGCTGGCATTTGGGAGGGGGGACAACTGAGCGACGCGGAAGCCGAGGAGCTGGCGGCATTCGCTGCCCAGCTGCGCGGGCAACACGCGCCGGTGGTAGCGCTGCTCGATTTTCCCAGGCGCGATCGCTGCGCAGCGGCGCGCCGCGCGGGAGCCGGGGCGGTGCTCGGCAAGCCCTGGCTGAATGCCGATCTGTTGGCAACGCTGCAACGGTTGATGGCGACCGAGGCCGGGGTCCGCATGCCAAACTCCACTTCGGCAGCGTAGCTCACCACGGCGGAATCGCGCTGCGTAGAATTTCGCGTTTCCAGCCGGGCTCGTGAATTGGCCAGGCCGAAACCGCCTCCAGTCCGCTCGTCACGGGATCGAGCGGTGCGCTGGCCGGCGCGCCGTGGGTGTGGGCCGCACGCCACACGGCCAACTCTTGCGGCAGCAGTCGTGGGGGGCGGCCGGCAACATTGCTGCGGCGCCAGCAGACTCGCCCCTGGTCGCAGAGCGTGATCACGATCGGCAGCGGCATTTCCAGCATCCGGCGGGCGATCAACTCGTGGCTGGCGGTCGAGTAGCGCTGCTTGAGCGCGAGTAAGTCCCAGGCAAGCTGCGGGCCGTCGGCAGCGAACCAATCGCGCGGCAACAGCAGGCAACTGGCCAAGTGATTGGCGACCTGCTCGCGGGCATTCTCGGGTGCTGCCTCAGCACACACGCCCAGCGCCGCGAAGACACGGTAGGCAGTGCTTTCGCCAATCTCATGGGCCACCACCCATTGCAACCGCTCCGGCCGTTCCGCCGGGCCGACGACGATCGTCCCCTGCCCCCGCCCGCCGCGCGGGTCGGCCAGTTCGACTAGCCGGCCCCGATACGGGAGCGTGTCGTTCTGCGCGACAACGAAACCAAGTCGCGCCGCAACCAGGCGGGCATCGACCGGCGGCGCGGTGACCTCGGCCTCCCACAGCAACTCGGCGGCGCAGGCATCGAGCACAGCCGCGAATTCGTCGGCGGAGATTTCGGCAAGCATCTTCAGATTCGCAGACTGGGTGGGCGGCAGATACTATTCATATGTTCACTCTATCCGCCGGAGGCGAGAATGCAAGGTGTGTTGTCAGGAGAACTGCAAAGTCCAAGACCAAGGGGACAGGTCCATGTTTTCGGCTTTCGATCATGCGGTGAAATCGACGCACTCTTGCCGAAAAATGGACCAGACCCCGACTTTGCAGTCCTCCTGGGTGTGTTGTTGGCCGGCGGCAGCCAGGCGGCAGGGCCAATCGTCGTAAGTCGTTTAAGTTGGGAAGGCGTCACGTGACATCTTCGAAGAGGACAGCGTTTTTTTGGGGGTGGATCTGGTAGGTGGGAGCTGGCTTTTGGGGCGGTAAGACGGGGCGGGACGGACAAAGAGGTGCGTGAACCGCAAGACAAGAAGATGAAAACCCTTGGGGAAGCGGGGGGCGGTTGCGCTGAGGAGGGTGGTTGGTGTGGCCGCGCACCGCGAACGCTGGTGGATGGCCGACAGCTCGATTCGACTTTTCAAAGAGCCGCCAATCTTCGTGGCAGGGGAGCAGGGAGAGCAGGGGGAGCAGGGTGCAGGGGAATTGACCGAGCGTTTGCTGCCGGCGCTTCGCTCCCAGCTCATGCCGGAGGTGTTGGGGGCCTCCCGCGCGATCGTGCAGGATATATACTAACGTCCAGTTATCGGAAGTTCAAGACCTATTTTCGGCCACCTCGAATTTTAACGCAGAGTGCGCAGAGGACGCGGAGAGCGACCCAACTCGCCAGCAAACCCTGAGAGGGGCGCTACACGTCGTACACCTTCAGCACCTCGTCGCCGTAGTGGTTGATTACCTTTACGGCGATCTTGCCGGTGTCTGGCTTGGGAAATGGACGGCTGGTGGTGCTGTAGAGACTGCTCCAGGCGGCTTCGTCGATTTCGGCGCGGAGGGCGCGCCGGAGTTTGTCGTAGGGCCCACCATCTTTTTCGTTGGCGGCCCCGGTGAAGTAGGCGTGGCGGACGAAGAAGCTTTCGCCGTTGTACTCGGTGTCGATGAACCAGCAGGCGATGTCGTCGGTGCTCGCAGAGCGAATCTCGCCCGTCGTCGGGTCGTACACGTCGAGGCCCTTGATCTCGGCCACCATCTGGCCGTCTTTCTGCTTCTTGATCTCTAGGTCCGGTTCGCCGAAGACCATAAACAGGTTGCCGGCCCCGGTTTTCTTGAGCAGCTCGTCGCCCATGGCGAGGTCCGGGTTCATGCGGGCGGCGAGCACGGTGAGCTTGCCGTAGCGCTTCGCCTCCTCGCTCACGCTGGGGTCGAACGCGAAACCGCAGACGATGAGCAGGTCGAAGCCGACGCCCTTCACCGCTTCTTTGGCCGCTTCCTTTACAAGTTGCGCTCCGACCGTGCCGTGCTCGGGGCCGATACAGATGGCGGCGCGCTTCGGTGTGCCGTCGGCCTCGGTGTACCGTCCTTCGCCGTGAATCCACTCGCCCGCATAGGGTTCGAGCGAATCAAATTTGAGCCGCTCGCCCTTGACCGTGTTTTGCACACCAGCTTTTCGCAGATTCTCCAGGATCATTGTGGCGAAGTTGCTCGGTCCCAGCACTTTCACCGTCACACCACTCGATGTGCCCAATTCGGCAAGTCGCTTCTTCTCTTCGACGCTGATCGTGCGGTGCGGGCTGAGGCTCTCGACCGTAAACGGCCCGCTCACCCGCACCCGCCGGTTGTCCTCGTACGGCTGATCGAAGAGCGTCTCGGTCTCGGCATGTCGGGCGATTGCCGCGTCGATCTCGGCCCGTGTCATGCCCTCGCGGATGTCTGGGTTGTTGGCAATCGACTTGAGCGTGACATGCGGCACACGCTTGTAGAGGAAGCCCTTGCGGATGTCGGCGTGGGGATTGTCCGCCGAGGACGCAGATTTTCGCAGATAGGCTTTGATGTCGTCATCGGCGCTGAGCTGCGAAATCTGTGGATAATTCTCGGCCAGATAGTAGTAGAGAAACTTCGCCGCCATCAGACGTGTTCGGGCCAGGGCCAGCGCCACGCGGCTCGTGTCGCAAGTAATCCACCGCCGGCCCCACTGCTCGGCCACGAATGCGGTCGTGCCGCTACCACAGGTGGGGTCGAGGACGAGATCGCCGGGATCCGTTGTCATCAATAGACATCGCTCGATTGCCTTCGTGGTTGTTTGCACCACGTACATTTGGTCTTCCGTAAAACTTCCAGTGCCGGTATCCATCCAGACGTTGTCGAGCGGTGTAGTTGGATTGTCCTCAGTCAGAAGTATTGATCGCAAGCCGTCGCCAGACTTCCTGAGGCGGCCAAGCTTGGCAAGACGATCCATTTCCATCCCATTCGACGGATCAAGACTCCAGTGTCGTCCCGTGCTCGGGAAAAATGTCTCGTCTTGAAACGTATATGGGCCACTTCGTCCCTCCTGGTATCCCATCGACGTTGTTGGTCCGAGAGCACAAACTTTCCATCCTGTTGGGATCGAATCCGACCCGTCGAGTTCATTGGATGTCATTCGTCGAATTGAACTATAGTCAGGAGAGATTAAGGAGACATACTGTTTTGCTCCACGATCTCCAGGTTGTTTGTCCCTAAGCAATGGTCGGAACTTCTGATCCGCTTTCTGCTTTGCGTAGACAATCAAATAGTCGATGATTGACGGAATGCCGCCGGTGCTCTGCGACGCAGTTTTGTAGAATGAAATGAGTCCGGCAAAATTTTCGCTCCCAAACACCTCATCCAAGACGCATCGCACCAGATGCACATTCTCATCGCCAATCTGCACGAACACGCTGCCCGAGTCGGTGAGTAGCTCACGCGCCGCCACCAGCCGGTCGCGTAGATACGCCAGGTACGAATGGATGCCGAGCTTCCACGTGTCGCGGAAAGCTCGCACTTGTTCCGGCTGCCGGGTCGTGTCCTCCGCCTTACCGTCCTTCACGTCCCGTTTGCGCGTGCTGACCTGCCAGTTCGAGCCGAACTTGATCCCGTAGGGCGGATCAAAATAGATCGTCTGCACCTTCCCCTTCAGCCCCTCCTTCTCCGCCAGGCTCGTCATCACCAGCAGCGAATCGCCCAGGATCATCCGGTTCGACCAGTGCTGGTCGTGCTGATAGAACTCGACCTTGCGGTCGAAATCGCCGTCGAGACCATTGAAGTCGGCAAACAGATCGAGCTGCTGATCGCCCGACTTCTCGATCCGCGGCAAGGCGTCGATGATCGCCTGGGGATGAATTTTCTCCTGGATGTAAATCGGCACCACCGGCACCGCGAGGTCCGCCTGGTCCTGCTCGTCCTTGCCTTTCCAAACAAGCTGTGGGTCAAGCGACGGATCGCGCGGATAGAGCATCGTCCGCGGCGTGTTCTCGTCGTCGGTCACAAAGTCGCGCAGCTCCTCGGTCGGAATGTTTTTCCGCGTATCCTTGTGCCGGATCGACTCGACGGGGGAGGTCGCGTTCTTTTTTTTCGAGGTAGCTTTCTTGGCCATCGTGGCGTTTACTCCGACTTGGGCGGCAATTTCGGTTTTGGTTTCTCAATCAAATAGTTTTTTGCGGTCACCACTTTGCGACCCGACTTACGCTCCAATTGCCGCCGGGCGGTGCCCGCCACTTTGCCCCCGTCCCGAGCCGCCTGCTTGTTCTTGGCGAAGCCACGGGCATCTTTGTGGCGGGCAATTTCGGTCGTCGCCGCTTCGCCCAGCATGGTAAAGATCAGCTCGAGGTCGGTCATGTGGTCGCGCAGATTTTCGCGCTGGAGCCCCTTGAGGTCTTTGTAGTCGGCGGGGGTCAGGCCGAAGGTCGCCTTGGAGATCTCGGCGGTCAGGATGGCGAAGTCGCGTTGCTCGGAGACGCCGCGCTGCTGCCATTCGCGGGTGAGCTCGTCGCGGACGGCGATCCCGCGGACCCGTTTTTCGATCCAGTCGTCGGGATAGCCCTTTTCCTGGTAGAGCGCCCGCATCCGCTGCTGCGCGAGCTCGGGGTTTTCGATCTCCTGGACGCGCTGGTAACCGACCTCGGCCAGCCAGCGTTTGAAGGGCTCGGCTTTGGGACTGGGGATCGACTGGATGATGCGAAAGGCGGCCTCGGTGTTGACGGCGTCGGATTTGTAAGTCTTTCCGTCAGCACCAGTTAAGGCGACCTTTCTACAAAATGTAGAAAGGTCAACGCCGGAGGCGGCTTTTTCCCGTCGTTTCATAGCATCCCAATACTTGGGCGGACTGGCGCTATCGGTCAGGGCTCCGACAATGTCGACGACCGAGAAAAACCATTGGTCGTCGACCCACGTTCGCCGGATTCTTTTGCCGCCAAACACAACCAATTTGCCAGTCGAATCACTCGGGAGTTGATCGGTCATGTGGTCACCTCTTGCCGAAAACGGCTGCGAATCGCATGTTCTGCGTCCCACGGATCGAGTACCTCGATTAACTGCCAGCGCCCCCATGTGGCCGCGTTGTTGACCGCCGGTATCCACAGGGTCTCCGCGGTGGAAGTCTTGGCTTCCTTCTTCTTGTGCGGATCGCCGCTGACTTCAATAATGAGTTGCAGCGGGTCGCCCGACCCTCGACCATCGTCGAAATGGACAACGAAGTCGGGCGTGTAGTTCTTCGGCTGGCCATTGAGCGTGTAGGGAATCGTGAAGCCGAGGTGGTCGTTCTTGACGTACCGCAGCACCTCCGGCATCGATTCGAGCGATTGGGCCATTTTCTGTTCCCAATCGTCCGTGTCGCCGACAACGTGCGAGACGTGGCATTTCTGGGGATCGGTGCGGTAGGTGGGCCGAACCGTGTCGAACCGGACCCAACTCGTGGTGCCGACGACGTCGTACGGTTTGGGAATTGGTAGCAGCCGCTTTTCGCCTGGCTCGGCCGCGACGATCGCCTTGTAGATGCGGTCGGTGGCGTCGCTGAGGTGTTCGATCAGGATTAAGAGTTGCGGAAACGTGTTGTCTTTAAGCGCGAGGCAGTTTTCCCGCCAGTCGCGGGCGATCGCCAGCAGATCGGGAAACAGCCAGGGCCGGACGTCGCCGTCCTCATCGCGGAAGTAGCGTTCCAGAACGGCACGGGCGAGGTGGAAATCAAGCTGGCGATCGCGGAGCTTCTTGAGGTCGTCGAGGGTGTGGATGTCTTGTTCGCCGACGATCGGATGGACTTCGACTTTGGTCGGCAGGTCGGCAGTTGAGAGAGTAAGTTTGCTCTTATCGGTAAAGCGGGCTTCGACGCGATCGGCGGGCAGGTCGTAGCGGTAGCCGTCGATTCGCGGGAAGGTAATTTCGCAATCGGCCGCTCGCTCGGGCAGGGCGCGAACGTGGGTTGGCATCGGGCCGGGCTTTGGATCGACCGGGCCGCCCGAGCTGGGAATAAAGGAGAAAGGCACGCCGTAGACTTCCGCATATTCGACCGGGAAGGCCTCGATCTCGACCGAACCGTTGGAGGTTTCGATGGAGCTGGGTGCGGCTGTGTAGCTCATGCGGCGGAGCGCCCGGCCGACGACTTGCTCGCAGAGGAGCTGTGTGCCGAACGCGCGGATGCCGAGGATGTGGGTCACGGTGTTGGCGTCCCAACCTTCGGTGAGCATCGAAACGGAAACGACGCAGCGGATTTGCTCGCCGAGCTTCCCCTGTTTGCCGACGGTGTTCATGACCTCGCGGAGCAGGTCTTCGTCGGTGAGATTCTCCACATCGCGGCCGGGAAAACGAGCCTTATACTCGGCCTTGAACTCGTCGATCTCGTAGCGGGCAATTGCTTTGAAGTCGGCTGACATCGCCTCGCCCGATTCGAGCTGGTGAGAGTCGACAAGAATTGTCTGGGGCCGTGCGGAGAAGCGGTCGCCCTCGACGTTGCTGAAGAGCGGGAGCTTGCCAGGCACCGGGACTTTCGAGCCGTCCTTAAGCTCCTTCTCCCAGCCGGCGATGTAATCGAAGACCAACTTCGAGACGTTCGTGTTGTTGCAGACGACGATGAAGACGGGCGGCGTGAGTCCGTCCGCCTGGGCCTGTTCGTTCTGCTGCCAGCGTTCGAAGTACTTTGCGTAGTTGGCGTAGAGACTCTGCAGCGCGCCTTCAAGCACTGCCGGCGGTTTCGGTTCGCCGCTCACGGCGTCGGTTTTGCGGCCCTTCTTGGGCAGGTCGTCGCGTACGCGGAGCCAGAGATCGCGATAGGTGGGCACGTCGCCGATCATCGAGTCGTCGGCCACCGGCACCCGCGGCACTTTCACGATGCCGCACTCGATGGCGTCGATCAGCGAAAAGTCGGAAACGACCCAATTGAAAAGAGTGGCTTCCGGGTAACCGGAACCGCGGAGAAAAAATGGTGTCGCCGATACGTCGAACACGGCCTTCACGCCGATCTTACGTTTCACCGCTTCGAGGCCGCTGATCCAGATGCGGGCTTCTTCTTCGCGCTCTTCGGCTTCTTTGCGGTCGTCGCCGGTGAGCTTGACTTCTTCGCCGCCCGCGCGCCGACGATAACAGTGGTGGGCCTCGTCGTTCAGCACGATGATGTTCTTCTTGTTGCCCAGCTCGCGGCAGACGCGGCGGACCATCTCACCTTCCGATTCGAGAAAGGTTGAAATGCCGCCTTCGGAAAGCAACTGCTTCGTGAGCTTTCCGGCCTTCACTTTTTCGCGTGGTTTGAAGGCGTGGAAGTTGGTGATCAGGATGCGGGCCTTGAGCAGCTCTTCTTTGAGATCGCCCGGCACGAGAGTCAGCGCGTCGTAGTAGTTTTGCGGGTCGTTCGGCAGCAGCACGCGCAGGCGGTCGCGAATCGTGATGCCGGGCGTGACGACGAGGAAGGTATCGGAGAAGCGGGCGTCCTGCGGGTTGGCGAGCTTGTTGAGCGTCTGCCAGGCAACGATCATCGCCATGATGACCGTTTTGCCCGAGCCGGTCGCCATTTTGCAGGCGAGGCGATAGAGCTCGGGGTTCGCGTCGGCAGCGAACCGCTTGAGGTCGTTGGTGATCCACTGGTCGCCGAACTTGTGGGCCGCTTCGGTGATGTAGATCAGCGTTTCGAGCGCCTCGATCTGGCAGAAGAAGAGCCGGCGGTAGCGGTCGGTTTGTTTCCAGTGTTCGACGAGCCGGCGCGTGATGCCGGTTGTTTCCTGGTACCCGCCCTCACGCCAGATCTTGACCCGTTCGCGGATCGAGTTGACCGATTTGTTCTCCTCGATGCGGTCGGCGGTCCAGTCGGAGAGGGTGAGTTGTTTGTCCTTGGCCTTTTTCTTGGGCTGGGCAATGGGAATAAAATAGCTGCTCGCTCGCCGCTGGTCGACGATCAGGTCCGTGATCCCCTCTTCGTCAAATTGAAAATGTCGACGCGGCTCCTCGAAGGGGGAGTTGATGATCGGGTTGGGGATCACGCGATTCGACATGGCTAACCGAAAGGGACGAGGGCAAATCGCGGTTTAGTGTACCTCTTGATGGGGCATCGTTCGAGTAGGGGGAGGCTACTCGAAAGATGTGTGAGGATGCTTGCTTCCGGAAGGAGCTGCGGCCTGGCAACAAAAAACACCCCGGTGCCAGGACCGGGGTGTCTTGAATGGATCCAACGATTGTTGACTGGCGGGCGGCCGCGGTCACTAATGCGTTTTGCACTTTGGCGTACTGCCGCACGGAAGGGGTTCGCAACGTCGTGGCCGACGCCGCCAACTCCCCACGGTTACCCATGCCGCACGGACGGGATACCAAATTGCAATCGGCGTTAGTAAGCCGTGCGCGCCGCTTGGTAGGGCGACGTGGTTTGCGGCTGGTGCACCTGGTGATTGGTGCCCGCTGCCGAAATGGATGGCGCCGAGATGCCCGAGTTCGGGATACCCGTCGAGATCGTCGCTGCTGCCAATTGTGGCTTCCGCTCCGGAGTGCTGCCGGTCCGCTCGGCAGGAATCAAATCCTGTTCGATGACCTGCAACAGCTTCGAGATGCAGAGCTTATTCATGCTGGTCCGCAAATCGTGAGCTTCGGTGCGCAGGTATTCATGCATGCTCTTCGGCAACCGGACCGTGATGACACGGGTCGGTTCCGATTCGGTGTCGGTCGAGTTGCGTTGCTCGCGCAGCTTGACCAGCCACTTCTGGATTTGCTCGAATTCCTGGCTCCGCTCGAAAGCGGCCAGTTCTTCGAGGCTCGCAAACGAGCCCCGGACCATCCCGTCGACACCGAGCACTTCGCGGAAGAAGGTAACCCAATCGGGTTCCTGTTCGTAGAGGCGTTTGGCGGTTTGCAGGATTTGTTGGTACTTCTCCGTCGATTGTGTGAGCACGGCAATGTCTCCTTCCAGTCGTGCGAATAACGAGAGTCCGCAAGGACCCACAGGGGTCCCGCTTTTAGGAGTATTTTGCGAACGAGGCAAGTGCAGTCATGCATATCGTTGCAGTGCAAGCACTTGCGTCGCTAGCATGCCGCTGCCTATGTTCGTGCAAGCGGTGCTCAGAAAATGGGCGGGGTTTGCGTGCCTAGTTCTTAGGCAGCCGAGTTATTCCCATTGGACAGGGTGTCCTGTCCGAGGGGCCCAGAACGGGCACGAAGTGGTAGGCGGGGTAAAGCCGGAGCGGCAGAATGGCGACGGAGCACGGCTGAACCGGGTGCAGGAGCGAAACCGCAGGCGGCAACCGGCCGGAGGGGCGGCAACGAGACGGAAGGTCGATCGTTTGCGGTTTAACTCCCGCCAAGCGGGAAAACGCAATGTTTCCGGCCAGAATATCAGGACAATTCGTCCCGCACCCGCTCCAAGAGCGCCTTGGTAAGTCGGACCCCTTCCGGCTCGCTGGGCGTATCGCCTTCCCACTCGATGCCAATGTACCCGTGGTAACCGGCATCGAGGACGATTTTCAGCATCTGGCGGTAGTCTATCTCAGCCTCATTCCCGGCCGCATCGAACACGTGGCTCTTCGCGCTGACGCCCTTGGCATAGGGCATCAATTCGCGGACACCCTGGTACTTGTCGTACCACTCGCCGGGGCTCGTTTGGAAGTTGCCAAAGTCGGGGAGCGTACCGCAATTGGGCAGGTTGACCTGCTTCATTACCGCGGCGAGCCAGGCCCCGTTCGAAGACAGCCCACCGTGGTTCTCGACGATCACGTTGATGTCGTGCTTGGCGCCGAACTCGCTTAATCGGTGCAGGCCGTCGGCCGCACGATCGCGCTGCTCGTCGTAGGACCCTTCCGAGCGGGCGTTGACACGAATCGAGTGGCAGCCCAAGAATTTTGCTGCCTCGACCCATTTGTAATGGTTTTCGACTGCCTCGGTCCGCTTTGTCTCAGTTGGGTTTCCCAGATCGCCTTCGGCGTCGCACATGATCAGCACGCTCGTGACGCCGTTATCGTCGCAACGTTTTTTGAGCTCGGCGAGATAGTCCGCATCGTTCGCTTTGTCCTGGAAAAACACGTTGACGTATTCGACGCCGTCGATGCCATACTCGCGCTTGGCGATGAGAGGGAAATCGAGGTTGTCCATCTCGCCGGCCCGCAGCGCTCGATGAAACGACCATTCGGCAAGCGAGATTTTGAACAAGGGTTTCGTCGCCTCCTCAACTGCCAGCAGGTTCGTGGTGCCAGTCGATGCCAAGCCCATTGCCGCGCCAGTTGCAGCCGCGGTACGTAAAAAGGAACGCCGATCGAGGGAGCCGGACATCGAAAATACCTCCGCCATAGGATGATTCAAATTAACTGAGACGCAATTCTATGCTATCCCGCGTAAATCCGCATTATCTGACACACGCCAGCTCGGGGCAACTAAGAACTTCGAATGGTTTCAGTTCCCGTCTGCCGTGCGAGGCCAATTTTTGCGGGCCATTGACCCCAAAACGCCGACCACCGACAATCGGCAGCACCGAAAAACCACCCCAATTTTGACAATTCAGCCTTCAGTTTTGAGAGGTGCGATTCATGTCCAGTGTAACCGGCGGCCAGGCAATTCAAAACCACCAAGGACGACTGCAGGTGCCCGACCGGCCGATAGTCCCTTTTATCGAGGGGGATGGCACCGGGCCTGATATCTGGCGCGCCAGCCAAAAAGTGTTCGATGCTGCGGTTGCCAAAGCTTACGCAGGTAAGAAGCAAATTGTTTGGAAAGAAGTGCTAGCCGGGCAGAAATCGTTCGACGCAACCGGCAACTGGCTGCCCGATGAAACGCTCGATGCTTTCCGCGAACTATTGGTTGGCATCAAAGGCCCGCTCACGACGCCGGTGGGCGGCGGGATTCGTTCGCTCAACGTCGCACTGCGGCAAATTCTGGACCTCTACGTTTGCCTCCGGCCTGTCCGCTACTTCGAAGGCGTGCCCAGCCCCGTCCGCGCGCCGCAACTCGTCGACATGACCATCTTCCGTGAGAACACCGAAGACATCTACGCCGGCATCGAGTATGCCGGCGGCACGCCCGAATCGCAGCAGGTGCTCGACTTCCTGGCCAAGGAGTTTCCCAAAGAGTTCAGCAAGGTCCGCTTCGGCACCAAGGAGAAGAACGCCGCTTGGTGCAAGCAGCTCGAATCGATTGGGGTCCAGCCGCGCGAACTGCCCGTCCAAGTTGGCATCGGCTTCAAGCCGATCAGCTACCTCGGCACTGAGCGGCTGGTGCATAGTGCGATTAGCTATGCGATTGAGCAGAAACGCAAGAGTGTGACGCTGGTTCACAAAGGCAATATCATGAAGTTCACCGAAGGTGGCTTCCGCGATTGGGGCTATCAAGTGGCCCGTGAGTTTTACGGCGCGGAACCGATCGACGGTGGTCCCTGGTGCCGCATCCCCGAGGGCAAGCCCGGCGCCGGCATCGTGATCAAGGACGTGATCGCTGACGCATTCCTCCAGCAGATTCTCACCCGCCCCGCCGAATACGACGTTGTCGCCACGCTGAACCTCAACGGAGACTATATTAGCGATGCGCTGGCTGCGTGCGTCGGCGGCATCGGCATCGCCCCCGGTGCAAACATTAATTACGTCACGGGGCACGCCATCTTCGAGGCCACGCACGGCACCGCGCCCAAGTACGCCGGCCTCGACAAGGTGAACCCCGGCTCGCTGATTCTTTCCGGCGAGATGATGCTGCGTTACCTGGGCTGGAACGAAGCGGCCGACCTCATTCTCCGCGGCATGGAAGGCGCGATCGCCGCCAAGACCGTCACCTACGACTTCGCCCGCATGATGCCCGGCGCGAAAGAAGTCCAATGCAGCGAATTCGGCGCGGCGGTGGTGAAGCACATGGGGTAATAGTCGTTTGAAGAGTGAATAACATGGACTTTCGCTCAATATCACGCGATAATGTGGGTATGTGTCTCGTGTAAGGAAGCAGCTATGAACTACCTACACCACGAATATGACGCTGGTCCGGGTGACGTAATTGAGGTTGCGCTGAACCACGCAGCAAACGTGCTTCTATTGGATTCTGCAAACTATTCCAATTACCGAAATGGCCGTGCGTATCAGTATCGCGGCGGTTATGTGAGCTCGTCGCCCTTCCGAATAAGCCCGCCCCATCGCGGCTTGTGGCATCTTGTAATTGATCTTGGCGGAAATGCTGGAACGGTGAGAGCCTCGGCGCGAATACTAAGCACAGCTTCACATGGATAACGAAATAGCGCCGCAGCCGGAAACAAACCTCATGCCTGCGGTCCGAGTTGCGCCGTTGGGAGAGCTTCGGGTATACGTTATCTCGGAAGAGGGACTCAACGAACTAGAGAACGGCTCTCCCGCATCGCAAAATCTCAATTTTGCATTGGCGTTGCTCGCATCAGGACTTTCGTTTCTCGCCACGTTGCTAACCACAGAGATCGCATCGGTAAAGACTTTTTCTGTGTTTGTCATTCTCACGGTTGTTTTCTTGGTTGTCGGGCTCATTCTCTTTGCAAGCTGGTATCGTCTTCGAAAGTCGTCGCAAGGACTTGCACAGAGAATTCGTGACCGAATGCCCCCGCCTCCGGGCACTCCATTGACTTGACTGAAATGGGGCAACTTCTGCCATGCGCATTTGGTACTGATTGCATGTCCGACGACCTCACTCCACCGATCAATTCCGACGCGACAGCTGACATCGTGACGTCGTCGGTCGATAAAAGGGCCGCGCCGCTCGAAACGGATCAGACGGTGATCTCAACGCAGCCGCTACTTCAGCCGAGGCAGCATCCGCGTTGGCAGAAATCGAGCGAACTGGCCCAGACCATGACAGGCGAGCAACTCGGCGACATCCGGCTGGAAGAGTTTGTCGGGGGCGGCGGCATGGGGGCCGTGTTCCGTGGCGTTGATACACGGCTCGATCGCGTCGTCGCAGTGAAAGTGCTTGCCACGCCGCATGGGAGCGACGCCGAGTCCCAGGGCCGCTTCGAAATGGAAGCCCGCAGCGCCGCCCGGCTCGATCACCCAAACATCGCTCGAGTGCATTTCGTCGGCGAGGAACGTGGCCACCGCTACCTCGTCTTCGAATACATCGATGGAGCAAACCTCCGCGACCTGGTCTACGATAATGGCCCGTTCCCGCTGGCCGAAGCACTCCGTTACCTGCTGCAAATCGCCGATGCGCTCCTGCATGCCTGGCAGCGCGAAGTGGTACATCGCGACATCAAGCCCTCGAACATCCTGCTCACGCCCGCAGGCCAAGCTAAACTCGTTGATATGGGACTCGCACGGTTCGATCAGGCCGATCCTGCGGAGCAAGAGCTGACTTCCAGTGGCGTCACCCTTGGCACGTTCGATTACATGGCCCCCGAGCAGGCCCGTGATGCCCGGCAGGCAGACATTCGCAGCGACATCTACTCGCTGGGTTGTACCTTCTTTTTCATGCTCGCGGGCCAGCCGCCATTTCCCGATGGCTCGGCACTGCAAAAGCTACTCCAGCATCAAGCCGACATTCCTCCAAACCTCAGCCGTTATCGCCCCGATGTCCCCGAGTCGGTCGTCGAAGTCGTCGACACGATGTTGGCCAAACGACCGGAGGATCGCTTTCAGAATCCAGGCGAACTCCTGGCCGCGCTGATTGCTGTTACGGAGCAGTTGGGCGTCGTCTATCCGCAGATTTCGCTTCCTGCGGCGGCTTGGTCGATCCGTCCCACCGATCGAACGTGGTTCTCCCGCCACGCTCCCTGGCTAGTGCCTGCCGTGTTGCTCTTGCTCTCGGTACTGACACTGGGGATCGTGTGGCATCGCCAGCGGCCGATGGTCACCTTCCCGGAGCTGCAAATCGAAAGTGGTGTGGGCCAAACCACAGGCAGCCCAGCCAATCCAACCAGCCTCCCACAAACATCGGATAATCGCCCCACGGCCAGCGATGCCAATCCATGAGCACATCTAGCAGTACCTCGCCGACCCACGGCAAATATCTTACCGCGCCCGTCCCTTCGGCCGAAATGCCCCGCGGCATCCCCTACATCATCGGTAACGAAGCGGCCGAGCGGTTCAGCTACTATGGGATGTCGGGAATCCTCTTCGCGTTTCTCACCGAGTATCTGCGCAATTCGTCGGGTGTGATCTCCCCGATGCCCAAGAATGAAGCCACCGCTTGGACACACTACTTCATTGCCGCTGTCTACGCATTCCCGATCGTCGGCGCAGTCTTGAGTGATTGGCTTTGGGGAAAGTACCGCACGATCCTTTTCATCTCCTTGCTTTATTGTGTCGGCCATGCTGTGTTGGCGTTCGTCGACTATCCCCAAGTCACCGGCGTCGATCCTCGTTGGCTGCTCGGCGTTGGCTTGGCACTCTTGGCGCTTGGTGCGGGCGGCATCAAGCCCTGCGTCTCGGCCCATGTGGGCGACCAGTTTGGCGAACTCAACAAACACCTAATCCCCAAAGTCTTCGGCTGGTTCTACTTCTCCGTCAACTTCGGCTCGGCGGGCTCGATGTTGCTCACGCCGTGGCTGCTCAAAAATTACGGACCCGGCTGGGCATTCGGCGTTCCGGGCATGCTGATGGCGGTCGCCACCTTCGCGTTCTGGCTCGGCAGAAACAAGTTCGTTCACATTCCGCCTGGTGGCAGCAAATTCTTCGCCGAAACATTCAGCCGCCACGGCCTGCGGGCAATCTTCAATTTGATTCCGCTTTATCTCTTGATCTTTCCTTTCTTCACCTTGTTCGATCAAACGCATTCTTCGTGGGTCGATCAAGCCAAGAGCATGAACTGCAATTTCTTTGGATTTGTCTTGTTGCCGTCCCAGATGCAAACAGCGAATCCCTTTCTCGTGATGCTCTTCATTCCACTCTTCACTTATTTCCTGTATCCGTTCTGCGGACGGTTCTTCGAAGTCACTCCATTACGGAGAATTGGCGTCGGGTTGTTTTTGACTGCCGCATCGTTTGTGATCATCGCCGTCGCGCAGCAGCGCATCGACGCCGGCCAGATTCCTCATGTCACCTGGCAAGTCGTGGCCTACGTCGTGCTTACGGCGGCCGAAGTAATGGTCAGCATCACCGCGCTGGAGTTTTCCTATACGCAGGCACCAAAGAAGATGAAGTCGTTCATCATGGGCGTGTATTTGCTGGTCGCCATTGCGCTCGGAAACATCTTTACTGCCCGGGTCAACGAATACATCGAATCCCAGAGGCAGCTTGGGCTTACGATCTTAGAAGGCGCCAACTATTACTGGTTCTTTACCGGTATCATGGCCGTGACCGCAGTTGCCTTCGTTATTTGGTCCCAGTTCTACCGCGGCCAAACCTACATCCAGGGCGAGCAGGATTGACCCCCATTTCCCGGCCCCAACCCACCGCTTGCGGTTTAGCCTGCGACTCCCCGAGTTGACAACGGCCGTTCCTCAGGCTTTATTTGAGGGGTTCGCCCGCCGCGGCTGGCCAACCGCCATACCCGCCCATCCGACCACTCGGCCGTCCAAAAGAACCTCCGGAGAGTCTTTCGATGCGCAATCTGTGCACCTTCCTCGTGGTCTGCGTTCTGTGGTCCGTGTCGGCCCATCAGGCCGCGGCTGTGCTTCAATTCTATAAGGTTTGGGAAACCGAGTACCTCACCGATCATCAGGATCCCGAATTCGCAGCGCTCGTGAAGAAGCCGGCCAACCGCTGCTACGTTTGCCACGTGGGCAAAAAGCGCAGTCACCGCAATATCTACGGCGCCCAGATGGACGAACTGCTCGATCGCAAGGCCGACATCAAGGACAAGAAAAAGATTCTCGCCGCGATCAAGCAAGTCGGTGCCATGCACTCCGACCCGAACGACGGGACGAGCCCGACGTTCGACGCGCTCATCGCCGCGGGAAAATTTCCCGGCGGCGAACTCGAAGAGATGAAAAAAGAACCCGCGGAATAGCGAGCGGGGAAGCACCAAGCGCCGTTGAGCGTTATCCGCTCACCTCAAGCGAAATGCTCGTCTCATAGGCCTCTTCCGGCGCAAACACTCGCAGCCCCGTCGCGTGCCCTTTCGCCGTGAGCCGGAACGAATCCGGGACGCACGTGTAGGGTTCCAGGCAGATCGCTTCCCGGTGCGGCGGTGTGTAGACGATGCACTGCGTGAACGACGTGTCGAACCGTTGCGTCACGGTTCGGCCACTCCGCGGCTCGCGCAGCCAGGTGTGAACGAGCCCGTCGCTCTCCGTTTGGAGCCCAGTGTATGACGTGTCAAACGTCCGTCCCGCCAACGCCCGCCCAGCGAGCATCGTCGCATCGGAGAGTGGCCGCATCTGGCCCGTCGCCAACATGTCGTGCAGCTCCCAAATTCTCGATACCGGTGCGTAAACCAGTGTCTCCTCCGGCGATGCGCCCTCGACCAGAGGTAGTCGAAAGTAGGTGTGCGTGCCAAATCCGCACGGCAACGGTCCATCGCCCGTATTCTCAAAGCGAATGTTACTTAGCAACTCGTGCCCACGCACCTCGTAGCTCACGCGAATCCGAAAATCACTTGGCCAGCGTTCGAGGATCGATGCATCATCGATTGAGGCCTGGAATTCGCCCACCACTCGCGCCGGCGTTTGCTCCACCACGCGCCAAGGTCGTGAAAGCACAAACCCATGAATCGCATTGCCGAACGCGTCACCGGGTTCGAGCTGATAGTCGCGGCCAGCGAAAGAGAACCTTGCCTGTCCGATCCGGCCTGGGAAGGGAAACAACAGGGGAATCCCGCTCCCCGACGGCCGCTGGTTTCCGCCAGCGAAGTCCGGATGGGCCCACAGCATTTCCCGCGGCCGGCCTGCGAGCACCGGTCGCCAACTGCAGCAGTTGCCAGACTCACCAAGACACTTGCCTCGGCCCCGCTCGCCGGGTCCGTAATCGTCACAATCGGCGCTGCCATTGTTTGTCTCCGTCCGCTGGTAACCACCATCCGTCGTCGGTTGTCCGTGGTTGGTTCTATGTTGTAGAATAATGTACGACCACCGACAACGGACCAGACTCCGTTTCCGGGCGATTAGCTCAGTTGGTAGAGCATCTCGTTTACACCGAGAGGGTCGGCAGTTCGAGCCTGTCATCGCCCACTTCGAAAAGCTGGCATGCCGCGCGGCGGCGTGCTCTAGCTTCTTAGCCGCGAGACCATGTTGGTCGCGGAAGCAGAATCAATGCCCTTGAGTGCGGATGTCAATGCTTCGCGGTGCGGCGCGTTATCGAGTGCGACGGTCCGCAACACCTTGTCCTGCATCACCAGTTCACATAGAGAGTGCGTAAAATCTCGCATGCCGTCGTCGCGACACTGATTCAACATCGCCGGCAGGTCTTCGTCCTCTTCATGGAGGATCTTGTCCTTAGCCACCGCATTTGCCAACAAGACCTCCGTTGCCGGATACCGCGAGTTCTCTAGGACACCTGGAATCAACCGCTGGCACATGATCGCCCGCAGGCTGTTGGCCAGAGACGAACGAATGAAGCTATGTTCGCTGCGATCAAAGAACTCTAGCATTCGCGCGAAACTTAGCTGCACGTCGGCGCAGTGCAGCGACCCCATCACCAAATGACCGGTTTCGGCCGCTTGAATTGCCGCCAGCATCGTTTCGCGGTCCCGCATTTCGCCGATCAGAATACAGTCCGGATCCTGACGCACGACCACCCGCAACGCATCGGGAAAAGAGGGCACATCCAGGCCGATTTCGCGCTGTGAAATAATGCTCTTCTTGCCGTGGAACCGAAACTCGATTGGGTCTTCGATGGTGATAATGTGCATGCTGCGATGATTATTGATGTATTCGAGCATCGCAGCCAGCGTGGAGCTTTTGCCGGAACCGGTCACGCCGCACACCAAGATCAGACCCTCTGTGGTGGTGCTGATCAGTGTGCGATAAATCTCTGGAAGGTTCAGTTCGTCAAAGTTGAGGATCTTCGACTGAACCCGCCGCACGGCCACATGCACCTCGCCTATCGAGCGAAAAATATTCAACCGATACCGATCGCCGGATTCATCTGCGGCTGAAAAATCGAGCGAGCCGCGCTTTTCGAATTCGACCCAGCGGTTGCTCGGTACTAGCGGACGAATCATCTCCGTCATGCGTTGTGTATCTGCGATCGGGGCCGTTTGGAGCTGACGAAGATAGCCTCCGATCCGTACAAAGGGCGGATATCCGACTTTCAGATGCAAATCGGAAGCCCCGTGAGCGCCGAGAAAGGCGAGTAGCCGTTTCATCTCCTCTGCGGGAGGTACAGGAGTAATCATGAATCTGCCCTGCGAATGGCCGGAAGAGACTATCTCCTATTAGTCTAGCAGGAGCCGACCCACCGTGCCCAACAGCGCGATCGGTTCCCGTCTACTGATTGGTCCCGTTGCCGGTGAAATGCTGCCAACTGGGGATGGCCATGGCAAAACCGAGGGGAACGCAAATGGGCTTCCTGCCGGATTCCTCGAAAGCGATGACTCGCCAAACACGCGCTTACTTCGGCGTAAAGTCCGCCTCCCGTTCGATCCCCAGCGCAAACTCTGCCAACAAATCCGCTGCCCGGTCGATGTCGTCCAGGGAGATCATTTCGACAGCGCTGTGCATGTAACGGTTGGGGATGCTCACCAAGCCTGTTGCCACGCCGCCGCGAGCCAATTGCATCGCGTTCGCATCGGTGCCTGTGCCGCGCCCACAGGCCTTCCATTGCAGCAAAATTTCCGCCTTCTCGGCCGCCTGCCTTAAGCGGTCGACCACGGTATGGCTCATATTCGGCCCTCGATAAATCACCGGTCCACCGCCGAGCTTGACGTCGCCTTCTTGAGTTTTGTCGATTGTAGGGCAGTCGGTCGCATGGGTTACATCTACCGCCACACCCACTTGTGGATTGACGCCATATGCACTGGTGATGGCCCCCCGCAGGCCGATTTCCTCTTGAACTGTCGAAACCGCATAGAGAGAGACCTTCAATCTTCTCGCATGCTTAGCGGCTCGCCGTAGCGCCTCGAAACACACCCAGAGGCCCGTCTTGTTGTCCATGCCCGGTGAGTTGGCCAGGTCGTTCCGCATCTCCTGGTAGCCCAGTTCCAGCGTGACGGGGTCCCCAATCGCCACCACTTCCGCCGCCTCGTCGCAATCCTTCACGCCAATGTCGAGCCACAGTTCTTTCTGTTTGACCACCTGTTTTCGTTCTTCTTCGTTGAGCAAATGAATTGCCTTCCGGGCGATCACCGCCGGTACAGGTCCGGTCGCCGTATAGATCGTCATCCGCTGACCAATCAATTGCTGAGGATCCCAGCCGCCGATCGGATTCGTGTAGATAAAGCCCTGTTCGTTGATGTGTGTTACGATCAGACCGATTTGGTCGGCATGTCCGGCAAACATGACGCGCAGCGAGGCCTCTGGGTTGATGCAAGCGATCACGTTGCCATGCAAGTCGGTGCGGACCTCGTCGGTAAACTCGCCGGCGTATTTCCTCACGATTTCCTGCACCGGCTGTTCGTAGCCGGAGGGACTGGGTGTTTCGAGAATTTGCTGAAAGAATTTCTTCGCGATTTTGTCCATGCGGCTCACTTTCGATTGCTGTCACTGCCGGCTGCCGGCAAAAATTCGTTCTTACATGCTCTAGGCCAGGTTTTGTTCATCGCTACCCAAGCGGGCCGCCGATCTAACTTTGCGTTCTCTAAGACGACGCTCGATCGTCTAAGGTGGGGGGATCGAATTCATGGCCAAACGGTTCGTCAGTGCTTTCTTTGCAGCGGTACTCGTGAGCGGCATCCTGGGTGGGCTCACCGGCTGCGCTCGCGATCCGTTCGCGTGCTGCGACCGACGTGCGAGTCTGGCCGATTGGTTCGATATGTACGGGCCGACCGGTTGCTACTGTCTCGATGGCAGCCCGCGCTGTTCGAACGGCAATTGCCGCTAGGGTGCTTTCGACCTGCGCTAGCGCTACCAGCACTGCACTGCCTGCGCGCTTGGCCAAGTGTCTTCTGCGTACCGCCATCAACACCCGAAAGCTTGTCGATTGTACTGATTTTTCTCATCGTCGGGGAGAGCGAGCGCCGATGTTTACGAGGCCGTTTGGCCTGAGACGACGCGCACTCGGTGCGTCGCTCCACGGGGGGCCAGCGGGCGGAAGTTTATTCGCGACTTATCCGACCGCAATCTGCGGCCGCCGGTCTTCGACCAGTCGCCTAAGGGGGGGGAATATGCAAGCTAGCCTGAAGGCTGTTCTGTGTGTTTGCGCGCTCGCGCTCTCGACCACGAGCTATGGATTCGATTGCTGCAGCTTCTTTGGCCTGGGTGCTCCGCCCTGCGGTGGGGGTAACGGGAATTGCTGCGATGGCTGCGAACCTGATCGCTGGATACCGAACGGCCCCTGTTTCTGTGGTAGTGGCTGCGGATGTGGAGGTGGTTGCGACGCTGGATGTGGTTGCGAATCCAGTTGCGGATGTGCTGGCGGCTACTGCACCGATGGCCGCTCGTTTGCCGGACAAAAATACACCTGCGGTTGTCGAAGCTAC
This sequence comes from Pirellulales bacterium, assembly GCA_041753435.1. Taxonomy (GTDB): domain Bacteria; phylum Planctomycetota; class Planctomycetia; order Pirellulales; family Lacipirellulaceae; genus DASYDU01. The sequence continues at coordinate 28,207 of JBGSUJ010000040.1, forward strand.
TTTCCGACTGCGGGCTGCACGGGCCCGATGAACGGTTGCGAGCCTGCCTGCGGATGCTCCGAGGCCGGCTGCGGGTGCGAAGCCAGTTGCGGCTGCGGCGATGGCTGCGAACCTTCTTGCGGTTGTGGTTGCCCGCCGAAAGTCGGTTGCTTGAGAACCCTTTCTCGCATCTGTGGTCGCATGCGCGATGCAATTTGTGGCGGCGGTAGCTGCGGTTGTAGTGGCGAAGTTTATTGGAGCGAATGGCACAACGACCCGCCCCGGTGCTGCGATCCTTGCAATCGCTGCGGCCAATGGGTTGGCCCCAGTGCTGGCTGCAGCGGTGGAGGATGTAGCAGTGGCGGCTGCAGTTGTGGCTCGGAAGGCGGGTTCAGCGAACCGATCGATAGTGGCTCCAGCGAAGGTTACTACTCCAATAATCGTCCGACGAATAGTGCCCAGGGTGGCACCAACTTCGCCGCTGGTACTAAACGCCCGCAACAAAAATCGACTTCTGCTTCCGTAGCCCGTACCAACGCCCCTTCAACCACCAAAGCCCGCGCTGCGCGAAAGCCGCAAGCAAACTCGCAGCAGCCGACTCGCTAGTCAGCCGCTGGCAGAAATAGGCGTCGCGCGTTGGCCGTGGTTTGAGCAGCAAACGCGGCCAAGCTCATACCACGTACCTCGGCCAGGCATGCGGCCGTGTACTGTAAATGGGCCGGTTCGTTCCGCTTGATCTTGCGAACTGGTTCTGGCGAAAGGTAGGGAGCATCGGTCTCGACGAGGATGCGATCGCCAGGCACTTTCGCTGCGACGGTGCGCAAATCGTCCGACTTTTTATAAGTCACCATGCCCGCAAAACTGATGTAGAGGCCCATCGCCAGGCACTCTGCTGCCATTTCCTGTCCACCTGTGAAAGAGTGCATCACGCCTACCAGCGGTCCGCGCTGGTTAGCCTCGCGGAGCATGGCGAGAATGTCGTCATCGCAGTCGCGCATGTGAACGATAAAGGGCAGGCCGCGCTCAGCAGCTAACCGCATATGCCGATCGAAGTAGTCTTGTTGTACGTCGAAAGGCGTAAAGTCCCAGTGACGATCGAGGCCTGTTTCGCCAATGGCCACCACGCCGCGCTCTCCTGCCAGTGAGACGATTCGATCCCAGTCCCCCGGCTCGGCCTCCACAAGATAATTCGGCTGCATGCCGACTGCCACATGCACGCCGAAAAACTCACTTGCCAGTCGCGCGCAAACCGTACTTGTGGCCGCCGTCGTGCCGATCGAAATCACATCCGCTACCCCAGCTGTGCGTGCCCGTTCGACTACCGCACCTCGATCCGCATCGAAATCAGCCTGATCCAAGTGCGCATGCGTATCGAAAAGCTGCATGGCGTAAAACACCGTGCGAAGTTTAGACGACAGGGTTAGGATGGACGAGCGCTACGAGCGATGCCAACTGGCGCCTTGCCAAGTGGAGGGCTTCGCTCACCAGCGATTCCGCTTGCGGAGCAAGATTCGGCGTGGCGACTGCGGCTTCGAGATCGGCCACATCTTGCTTTCCATAAGCAACCGCTGCCCGCATTAAATAGTCGATCGAGAGGTCGTGCGTATCGGTGAACTCCATCGGGAAATCACCTTTATCTGGCAGCCCACCCGCGTCGTCGATCGCAGCGTATATCTTGTCCGCAAACAGATCTTGTTCGATGACAATCGTTTCGAGCGATTGCAACTCTTTTTCGTGGCCGGACGGGACCCACGGCCGGGCCCACCGCAGATACTGCGGAAACGACCGCAGCACGACCGTCAGGACTTTGTTCAGCACGGCACTCGTTTCGGCGACGGACATAGGGGACGCAGCTATTAAAGCAGGGGACACGACGGGCAACCTTTACATGAACAATTGCTGTGTTGCCTGGTGGGCGATTTCCAGAATTCGGCTGGGCTGAAGACCGAAAATCAGCACGGGGATCGCCATCACTAATACATAGGCCGTCGGCAGAATCCCCATGGTGACGGGGCCACGTGTTTCCGGTTCGGGATAGAGCGTGACAACCTTCGCCACGCGGAGGTAGTAAACCAGCGAGATCACGGTATTCAAGCCTGCGATCACCAGCAGCGCCATCATCACCGGTCCACCGGCATCGACGAGTGACGCAAAGATCGCGAACTTGCCCATGAATCCTGCCATCGGCGGAATGCCAACCAGGCTCACCAAGATGACAACCAGTGCTATCGTTACTGCCGGAACCGAGCGGATCAGTCCCGCATAGTCGGCGATTTCTTCGCTGCCAATCGCACTCCGCAAGAACGCTACGATCGCAAAAGCGCCCAGGTTCATAAACACATACACAGCCAAGTAGAAGACGAGCGCCTCGACGGCGCCGCGAGCCGAGACCACATTCGTGCCGCTGAGTTGCACTGCCGCCGCGACCGCCATCATCATGTAGCCAGCATGAGCAATCGTCGAGTAAGCGAGCATTCGCTTGATATTTGTCTGACCATAGGCCGCAAGATTGCCGAACGTGCAGGTCACTGCCGCCACAACCGCCAGCATGTGGACAATGAATTTACGTACCGGAACCATTGGCTCGATCTGCTCAGCACCTGCTGACGCTCTACCTGCCGCTACCGGCTTGTCGTCGGCATCCTGCGAAAATACCACCGTCTGAACGGGCACACGCTGTTCTGCGGCGACTTGTTGCTCCGGCGGTGCGTAACTCACTCCCAAGGCAACTCGCACCAACAAAGCCATGGCTGCTGCCTTGGATGCCACTGAGAGGAACGCATCGACTTCGGCCGATGCCCCTTCAAACACATCGGGGCACCAGAAGTGAAACGGCACAGCCGAGAGCTTGAACGCCAGGCCCACCATAATCATCAAGGCTGCGAGCGCCAGCACCATCAACGAGCCCGAACTCTCGCCGCTCTCTGCAATGGCTGGAATATCCATCGCCGAGAGTCTGGCCGCGATCGTTGGCAAATGGGCGGTTCCCAACAACCCGGCCAGCAGGCTAATGCCATACAGCATGACCCCCGCCGCCCCGGCCCCATAAACCGCGTACTTGAGCGCGGCTTCGCTAGATCGCCGCCGACCCTTAAGAATGCCCGCCAACACATAGGATGGCACGCTCGCCATTTCTACCGCCAGAAAGACCGTCATCAAATGGTTGGCCGACGCCATGAAGCACATGCCCAGGGTGGCACCCAGCATGAGCGAGTAAAAATCTTGGCCATCTTCGCGATCCGCCAGCCCTGTCATCCGCACCAGGATGACGAACCAAAACGCAAATGCCAACAGGAACATCCGAAAGTACACCGTCAGCGAGTCGTAGACCAGCATGCCGGTAAAGATTTCCTGCCGGCCAGCGTCGCCCAGCTTGTCGAGTCCGCCGGCAGGCAACGCGTAGCAGAATGCCACCAGCGTACCCACAAGTGCAAACCAAAACGGATCGATCTTCTGACCCCAGTTGAACAGGCGCACCAGCAGCATCACAACGATCGTTGCGCAGATCGCCAGCTCTGGCCTGAATAGCGGCAGGCTGACCTGCAGCGTGTCGCTTAGCAAATTGTCAACGAGGGCTTGGAAGCTCATGGGCGGCAGTCAGCTATTGGCTGGCAGTGGTCGGCAGCGAAAGCACTGCTGACCACTGGTTCTCATGGGGGAGGGGAGTACCTTCGATTCGCTTGACTGTCGCTGGTACTGCTGGCGACTGCAACTTGGCCGGTTCGTTCGCCTGCGTCCAGTCGGCCAGTTCAGCTACCGTCTTGTCGACCGACGGCTGCATGTAATCCAATAGCAACCGCGGATACACGCCAAACACAATCGCAAACGCCAACAGCGGCACGGCGATCGACAGTTCGCGGGGCGTAATCGGCGTGAGCGCTTCGGGGTGTGGGCCCTTGTATTCGGCACCGAGGTAGACCCGTTGGATGGCCCACAAAATGTAGCCGGCGGTGAGAATCACCACTGCAGCCGAGATCACAGCCAGCGCTGTACTGTAGTTCCAAACGGAGAGCACCACCAACACTTCACCAATGAAACCACACAACCCGGGCAGGCCCAAACCGGCGAAGAAAATCCCCACCGCCAGGCCGCTGTAGATGGGCATCTTCGCAAACAACCCACCAAAGCGGTTCAAGTCGCGGTGATGCACCCGGTCGTAAATGACGCCGACCATGAAAAACATGCCAGCCGAGCTCAGCCCGTGAGCAATCATCTGAAACATGGCCCCGTTCATGCCCATCTTCCAGTAATCAGCATTGTAAGCAGTGCCAGCAACCGCACTCCACACACCAATGCCCAGCACCACGTAGCCCATGTGGCTGACCGAGCTGTAAGCCACCATCCGCTTGAAGTCGGTTTGTGCGAGCGCGGCAAACGCACCATAAACCATACTTACCACGCCGATGCCGCAGACGATGTAGGCCAGGTCGTAGCCGGCTTCCGGGCAAATCGGATAGCAAATGCGGATGATGCCATAGCCGCCCATTTTCAGCAGCACGCCTGCCAGGATCATGGAAATCGGTGTCGGGGCCTCGACGTGCGCATCGGGGAGCCACGTATGCACTGGCACGCTGGGAACCTTGATCACAAAGCCGATAAACAAGAGCACAAACGCCCACCACTCGAGCGACTTGCCCCACAGAATTTCAGCCTTAAACAACTGGGTGTGCTGGCCGATTTGCTGCAGGGCCAAGATATTGAACGTATGCTGTGGCGTGTCGGCCGAGCGAATTGCCGCGGCCGACGCCGCTTGCCCCGCTTGATCGCTATGGGAGCTGACTGCGCCTGCCGCCACGAGTTGCTCCGGTGTCAGCTCCCGCAAGTCGCTGCTGAAGTACAGCATCAACACGGCGATTAGCATCAGCACCCCGCCGAGCAAGGTGTAGAGGAAGAACTTGATCGCCGCGTATTCCTTCCGCGGCCCGCCCCAGATGCCAATCAGGAAATACATCGGCAGCAGCATCACTTCCCAGAACACGTAGAACAAGAAGAAGTCGAGCGCACAAAACACGCCGATCATGCCGGTCACCAGCAGTAGATACAGCACACAATAGGCTTTCTCATGCTTCTTGATCGGCCAGCTAGCGGCCATGGCCAACAGGCTCAAGAACGTTGTTAGTGCTACCAGCGGGAAGCTGATGCCATCGGTACCCATCGAGTAATGAATTCCAAACGAGGGGATCCATTCGAGTGCAAACAAGTTTTGCATCTCGGCCACACCGGGGTCAAACTGCACTTCGCTCCACCCAAGAACCATGGCGAGCGACATGACAAACGTAACCGCGACTGTGGCCAATGAAATCCACTTGGCCTGATCGCCGCTGACCGGCGCAATCGCTAGGAACAAGGCAACCGCCGCCGGCAAAAATACAAGCACGCTAATGAACCCGGCGGGAGTAGTTAAATCAATCATGGCTATTAACAGGTTTTAGGATACAGGACCAAAGCGAGCCGGGCCGTCCCCGGCCCCGGACCACTTATCACCCAGCAATCGCATATCTCCAAAAGCTGGCGATCAAAAACAACACTACCGTGCCCACAACAATGAACATGACATACTGCCGCAACCTGCCGGTTTGGAACCTGCGCAATGCCAGGCCCATGTCCCAGGTTTTTTCGGCGAAGGTGTCTACGCTCTTGTCGATGATGAAACGATCGCCCACCACCGACACCACCTCGGCAATGCCTTTGCCGATGGCCGCCAAGGCGTGAATGATGCCGTCGATGATGCCGCGATCGAGCACCACCGCGACAAACTCGCCGATCGCCAGCGATGGCCGCACGAAAACAATGTCGTAGAGTTCGTCAAACCACCATTTGTGCCACGAGAGTGAGTACAGCGGCCGCAGCGCCCTGGCGAGGCTCTCGGCGCTCACTGTCTGCCAGAGGTAAATCACCGTCGCCAAGAGGATGCCCGAAAACGCCGCCGTGATCGCGGCGATCCCGGCCGGCATCTTGATCGCCCACGCATGGGCATTGTGTTCGCTGGGAATTGTCAGTCCCGAGAATAACACGCCACTCGTCGTGGCGAGCGTGCCGACCGGTCGAGCCTGTTCCAGCAAATGTTCAACACCAAATCGACTCAATGCTCTCGGTGCCCACTGCGGGAAACTCCAACCAGCACACACGGCGAAGATCGCCAGCACGACGAGCGGGCCGGTCATCACCTGGGGCGATTCGTGAGCGTGGTCGTAGCGATGATGATCGCGCGGTTGGCCGGCGAATGTCATGTACCACAACCGGAACATGTAGAATGCCGTGATCCCCGCCGTCAGCAGCGGCACCACGAAGAACAACCAAGAGAAGCCGAATTTGGCGTTCGAATTCCAATGGCTCAGGGCCTGCTCGACGATCAGGTCCTTCGAGTGGAAACCGCTGAAGCCGGCCAAAAATGGCACGCCGACACCCGCGATCGCCAGGCAACCGATCAGCATCGTGTAAGCCGTAATCGGCATTTTCTTTCGCAGGCCACCCATCTCTCGCATGTCGTTCGTATGCACTGCGTGAATCACCGAGCCCGAGCAGAGGAACAACAGGCTCTTGAAAAACGCGTGCGTGATGAGATGGAACAAACCGGCAAGCCAGCCGCCTAGGCCCAGCGCTAGCATCATAAAGCCGAGCTGGCTGATCGTTGAATAAGCGAGCACCCGTTTGATGTCGACCGCGGTGATCGCGATCGTCGCGGCAATGAACAGCGTAAGGCAGCCGACCGTGGCAATCACTAATAGCGCCTCGGGGGTGAAGATGGGATACACGCGGCCCACCAGAAACACGCCCGCCGCAACCATCGTCGCCGAATGCACCAGTGCCGAGACCGGCGTCGGGCCTTCCATCGCGTCCGGCAACCACGTGTGTAGTGGGAACTGGGCACTCTTACCCACGCAGCCGCAGAAGATACCCACGCCTGCGACAAACAAGATCCAATGGCCCCACGGCGTTACTGGATCGGTTCGCAATTGGGCCACAGTCGCTGCCACGGCGGCGGCCGGATTCGCAGGCGATGCAATCACGGCAGCGGCCACTTGTTCGCGGGCCTCAAATGCGACCATGTCATCGGCCGGGACGAGTTGATACTCATTTGCGTCGGTGCGGAGCTGACTAAAAATGCCAGGCGTGGTATCGCCCTCGGCGTCCTGCATATCTCCAAAGTTGAACGTACCGAGCGTCGACCAAATCGCCATCAAGCCGATCAACATACCGAAGTCGCCGATGCGGTTGACGATGAACGCCTTGTTGGCGGCCGTGCTCGCACTCTGCCGCTCGATGTAGAAGCCAATCAAAAAATACGAGCAAATGCCCACCAGTTCCCAGAACACGAAAGTCATTGCCAGGTTGCCGGATACACAAATTCCCAGCATCGAAAACGAAAACAGCGAAAAATATTGGAAGAAGCGATGGAACCGGCCGCGGCGGTGCAAGTGGTGGCCGTCGGCGAGCGTCACTTCGTGGTCTGTGTATTCATGCAATTCATCGTGCATGTATCCGACAGCATAAATGTGAATGCAGGAAGCTATCAGCGTGACCATGCAAAACATCGTCACGGTGAGTGTGTCGATGTAGTAGCCGATCGTAAGCTTAAGACTGCCCCACTGGCCGAGCGTGTACCAGTCGCCGGTGAAGTAAGGCGGCTGGACATTGTTGTGTTCGGCGTGTTCCGCAGGGGAATTGCTTGCGGCTTCGCTTCCGTGCTCATGATCCGACGCGACTGCCTGGTGCCCGGAGTCGGTGAGTGGGTGGGCCGGCAGCCAGACCCCAAACATCGCAATACAACTCAGCACGAAGCCGGTGACAATCGCCCCAATCGCAATGTAGGACGCATGTTTTTGTGACGCATACGAGACCCGAATCCCCAGCCACTGCGGCACTGAATAGCCGATCGAAATCACGGCAAACGACATCAGCGGCAATAGCAATGCCACCAGCAACAATTTCGGTAATGCCGTTGAGGGATCGCTCATCGTTAGTTCAAAGTCCAACTCAGGTTTTTGACAGAATGACAGAATCGACGAGGATCGGCAGGATGGAATATTGAATCCAGATTCTGTCGACTCGCCGCCTTGATCGCGCCAATCCTGAAAAATCCTGTCATCCTGTCAAAAAAAGATCCGCTATCTTAGCCTTGAAGTTGATCAGCACGATCGACGTCGATCGTGCTGAAGCTATTGTAAAAATTCAGCGCGATCGCCAGGGCCACCGCGGCTTCGGCCGCCGCCAACACGATCACAAACAGTGACATCAGTTGACCATCGAGTCCCAGCGAATTCGCATCGTTTCGCAGATAAGGGCTGCCGAAGGCGATGAAGTTCAGGTTTGCCCCGTTGAGCACCAATTCGATGCCCATCAGCACCCCCAGCGCGTTTCGCTTGGTGGCCATGCAGAGTGCCCCGCACACAAACAGCACCGCCCCCACAATCAAGTAGTGCGAGACACCCACCGGCGCGCTCAAAAAATTGGCAAGTAGTAACTGGTTCATCAAACCGCCGAGCTCCGTTTCTGCCTTGCGCGAGCCAGGTAAGCGGCACCCAGCAGCACCACCAACAAATGGACCGAGACAATTTCAAAGATCAACAGGTAGCCCGATCGATCCGGAGCATCGACCCGGGCGCCCAACAGACCCATGCCCAGCGGCGCCGCCGTGGGCTCCAGGGGAACTGCTTCTGCCGAGGCCCGATCGAGCCCCTTCCATTCCGGCACACTGACTGCAGCCCAAACTAGCATCGAAAGCAAGCAGCCACCGACCAGCGCGGCGATCCACAGTTCCTCGCGGCCCGTTTTGATTGAGACAAATCGGTCCTGCGAGGTAAGCATCACGCCAAAGATCAACAGCACGAGCGTGCCGCCGACATAAATCAACAGCTGCATCGCGCCGACAAAATCGGCCCCAGCCAGGAAGAACAGCCCGGCCGTCGCTGCAAGTGAGAGCACCAAGTAAAACGCCATCCGCACGATGTTCGAACTCAACACAACCGCCACGCCAAAGGCACAAGCGATCGCTGCGTAAAGCCAAAAGAAAACCGTGGGCCAGTAAACTGACTGATCCATTTAGATGGCCCCCCGCTCTGTGCTGAGTGCAACCGCGTCCGCAGGAGTCGCCGCGCCAGTTTCAGGCCAGTTCTCGCGCAACTCGTACACTGCCAGCGGCGACTTCAGCCAGATGCCGTTGGGCCACATGAATTGCCACCACGTTGCCCCCAGGAAGCAAGCCGCTGCAATGGGTACACAGTATTTCAAGCAGGTAGTGATGACTTGGTCGATCCGCAGCCGCGGCAAAGTCCACCGTACCCACATCATCACGGTGACACCGAGCACGCCCTTAGCGAGCACGTTAATGCAACCCAGCAAATTGCCAAAGTAGCCCCACAACGGACCGTTATCGAAGGTCAGGCCGAGCAGCTTTGCCACCGGCACTGGCCCATGCCATCCGCCGAGGAACAAGATCGACGCCAGCAAACTCACCGCCATCATCGAGCCATATTCGGCCATAAAGAAGAAGCTCCACCGCAAGCCGGAGTATTCCGTGTGGAACCCGGCCACCAGTTCGCTCTCTGCTTCCGCCAGGTCGAACGGTGCGCGATTCACGCTCGCTGTGGCACAGGTAAAGTAGACCCAGAAAACGATGAACGTGAACGGATCGTGGAAGAGATACCAATTCCAAAACGGTCCCGCCTGGGCGTCGCCAATGTAAACCAGGTCCATTGTGCCCGCGATCAGCACCGGCACCACCGCACATAAACCAAGCGGCACTTCGTAGCTCACCACCTGGGCCGCTTCACGCATCGCGCCAAACAGAGACCATTTCGAAGCCGAAGAATACCCGGCGAGAATCACCCCAAACACCTCCAACCCCAGCACTGCGATGATAAAAAACACGCCGATGTTAAGATGCTGTGCCACAAACGGCATATCGCCTCCCGCAAAGGGCAAAGCGATAATCGCCGCAAACGACGCGCAAAAACTCACATACGGCGCTATCTTGAATAAGAACTCGTCAGCGCCATCCGGCATCAGGTCCTCTTTGGTGATCAGCTTCAGACCGTCGGCCAGCGTTTGCAACCAGCCGAACTTGCCGCCCACGCGCGTCGGGCCGAGGCGGTCTTGAATCCGGCCAGCGACTTTCCGCTCGAGCCAAATGAACATCAGTGCCCCGACCGCAACCAAGTTCAGTAGTAGCGCGATGTGCACGACCGCCGCCAACGAATGGGCCAGCCAGCGATATATATATTGCGAAAGAAACTCGGCCACTTGCGGTTCGTCCTTAACCCAACTGTCTCTGGTCGCAGCTTGTCAGCAACGACCTACGCAACTACTTACTATTACTGACCTTCTGCTGAGATGGTGAAATATCGCACACCCACCCGGTGCTGGCTAGGCCCGCAACCGCAAACCAATCTTCTCCAGCCCTAGCGATCAATCTCTCCCATCACAATGTCCAGCGAACCCACGATCGCCGGCACGTCGGCGATCAGACAGCCTCGGCACAAGGCATTGGTGATCGACAAATTGCAAAAGCAACTGCTCCGCGCCCGTGCTCGCCAAGGAATCGAATCGCCCGCACTGACCAGGTAAAATCCCATCTGCCCCTTCGGGCATTCGGTTTCCAAATACACTTCACCCTTCGGAAGTTTCTGGGTCAGCTTGATCGGTTCGCCGTAGCTGTCGGTCGCCGTGTTGTAGCGGTCGATGGCCTGCCGGCAGAGGTCGACTGACTGCACGACCTCCAGCATTCTCACGTAAAACCGATGCCAACAGTCGCCGAGCACTGCCTCGTGCGGTACCGTAGGGTAATCGTGATCGTTCGGGTAGTGGCCGTTTCGCTCGCAAATCACTTCGAACGCGTAGCCATCGTACATCGACGTGTAGATTTCTTCGCCATCGCGGCGGAGGTCGTGATCGATGCCGCTGCCACGTAGCACGGGTCCGCTCGTTCCGAAGCTGATCGCCATCTCGGGCGAAAGATAGCCGATACCGGCTGTCCGTTTGACGAAAATCGCATTGCTCGTCAGCAGCGTATGGTATTCCTGAATGATCGGCCAAAACTGATCGAGAAACGCCGAACAGCGATCGGTCCAGCCGCGCGGCAAATCGGCCGTCGCGCCACCCGGCGTGAGGTAACTGTAGGTGAGCCGTGCTCCACAGGCTTCCTCAAACAGATCCAGAATTTTCTCCCGCTCGCGGAAGGCATACAAAAACGGACTGAAAGTGCCCAGGTCCAGTCCGTAGGCACCCATGCCGACCAGGTGACTGGCGATGCGATTCATCTCACAAATCAGCACCCGCAGATGCCTCCCGCGTTCCGGCACGCGGTAGTTTAGCAGTTTCTCGACGCACAACGACCAGCCGAGATTCATGTTCATCCCGGCCAGGTAATCCATCCGGTCGGTATACGGAATCCACTGTCGGGGAGTGAGATTCTCGCCAATCTTCTCGGCGCAACGGTGCAGATAGCCGATGTGCGGTGTGACTTCCGACACAATCTCACCATCGGTCCGCAGCACGAGTCGGAGCACGCCATGTGTGCTCGGGTGCTGCGGGCCCATGTTCACTAGCATCTCGTCCGTGCGGACATCGAACTCGATGATGCGAGGGTCTTCAACTGCAGGCATGTTTGTTGTCAGTGGATAGTGGATAGTTGTCGGTCGTCGAGTCAAGGTTCTTCAAGCGACCAATCGGTTTGAGGTATGCGTTGAGTCGAGGCCCCAATTCATCAAGCCTTGGCCTCAGCTTCTCGATCCGGCTCTGGGAAATGAACTGGCGACGGGATGCGCGCCGCAGCCCATGTTTCGTTTCGTGAAGCGAGCCACGGGCGATATGCACAAATCGACGGTTAGTCCGGAACGTGCCACGCCCTGCCCCCTCAGCAATGTTGGCGCCAATACGATCAGCGGCGCGCACCAACTGCTTTCCAAGAGTGTCGCGGGCAAAATGGCCCCAATCGATAGCCGCATCCCAAACTGCGTCTGCGATTGACTCCGCCAATTGGTAAACCTCCCACGTTTCAAAGTTGGATCTTGCCATTTGATTCTCAAAGGAAGTCACATTTCTTACAACTGCCAACCACCTACACACTACCGTCCTCGAATACCGTGGTACTCCAGCGGCATCTCGTAGTCTTTTCTGAGCGGGTGGCCGATCCAATCTTCCGGGCAGAGAATCCGCCGCAGGCTCGGATGGCCGATAAAATGGATGCCGGAGAGGTCGTAAACTTCGCGCTCGTGCCAATCGGCCGTCTCCCACAAACCAGTGACCGTCGGAACCTCCGGCAATTCGCCCGGTTTGTCGTCTTTCCAGCGTGGCAAGATTACCTTCAGTACGAGGCTGTGCTTGTGCTTCATACTAAACAGGTGATAGACGACCTCTGTATGCGGCTGCCATTCTGCCTTGGCCGCTTTTTTCTCGTCGCTATGCAGGTAATCGACGCCTGTGATGCAATTCAAATAGTCGAATGCCAGCGTTGGTTCATCACGCAAGTAACGACAAACTCCCACGAGTCCATCGGCCGCGACTTCGATCCAAGGATCGATATTTTCAAAGTTCGCGCCGGCAATTTTTTCGCCAAACTTGGCTTTCAATTGCTCGACAAATTCAGTTCCGGGCATGGCTCGCTTCGTCCGTTAGTATTGCTTTTACAATTGAGCGGCCGGGGCTTGCCCCGCGCTACTTACCACACCTCGTCACGCCGACAAAATAGAATGACTCGACTCGAGCGCCTGCGTCGGCGGTGTCCGATTCGCTGGAATCTTGTCCTGCCGCTTGACCGATCGCACCCAGTCCAGATCGCCACGCTTCCACACATAGGCAAAGCCGACCATCAGTACGGCAAAAAACACTGCGATGTCGGCAAACGAAGTCAGCGCCATTCTACGAGCCGTTTGATGCACTGCCGCCGCACTCCGCGCTACTGGATCGTTGGCTAAGCCCAAGGCCTCGGCCGCTTTGTCCGATATCGTCGGCATCGTAGTGTCGCGAATACCAAGCTCCCTTAATCGGTTCACCGCCACGCTCGAAAGCTCGTCTGCCGGTGCCGCCGGGTCCAACTGAGCGGCAACCACCGGCGTATCGGCACCCGCCAACTGCGTCGCCTTGCCGAAGACGGCAGCCCAGGGAAAGAAGAACGCCACTTCGACGTCAAAGATAATGAACAACAAGGCGACCACATAGAATCGCAGGTCGAACTGCACAAAACTCGAGCCAATCGTCGGCTCGCCGCATTCATAAACTTCGAGCTTCTCCACGTTCGGCAGCTTGGGACGTAAAAGCCGGCCCACCAGCAGATTCACGAATAGGAAACCAAATCCCACGGCAGTGAATAGCGCCAGGTATGCGACAATTGCGGTTGGTGTTGCCATGATTCTTTGTCAGTCGTTCGTAGTTCGTGGTCAATAGCTGCTGCGATGATTCGCTCCGAAAGCAGGACTCAGGCAAACTAACAACGGGCCACTATCAACTGTCCATTCCTACTGATTCGGTCCGCCATGCACTGGTTCGACAATCACTTTCGAATCAGCCACTGCCGTCGGATTGAGCGTCGACCGGCCCCAAGCCACATCGACCGGCATCCGCGCAAAATCGACAATGCATCCGTCGCGACTGTAGCAACTCAAGTCGTGCGTCGCGCCCATGAAGATGCAATCGACCGGGCACGGCTCAACACACAATGCACAGAACATGCACTTCGTGTAGTCAATCGTGTAGCCCGTGATCTTGAAACCTTTGCCGCCGGTGACCTTTTCCTTGCCGATGTAAATGCAGTCGACGGGACAGGCTTTCGCGCATTGGTCACAAGCGATGCAGGTCGTCAAATCGAAGCGATGAAAACCGCGGTAACGGGCAGCCACCGGCACCGGCAATTCCGGATACTCGAAGTGTTCCGTGAATGCTTTACGCTCGGGCTGGTAAGTTCTAAACCAGGTCCGCAGCGTAATCCACAGACCGTGGGCAACCGTATAAACCGCCTCGACCACATTGCCAAACCACGGCCAGACCACTTTCACTTGATTGATCATTCCGGAGCTCGAAATCCTTATGAGATGGCTGCGGGATTCACCGCTCGAAATGCTATCAGTTGCTCGTCGCCTCATAATATAGGGAGAGACGGATCGACTGCAACCGGCAATCGCGCGAGATAAAATTGACTCGCGCTGGGCCACGTCAAAGTGCGCTATTGTGCAGAATGCAACGGGCTGTAGACGGCCTGCTATGAATCTCGGTTTGCAATGCTGCGATGAGGGTCCTCCTGAGCCGCACGGTTTTTGAACGAGATGATCGGTTGGAAGTCAGCCGAGCATCCAAAACGATCGGAATCGCTGGTCGCATCTCAACTGGCCCACTCCGACCTGCAAGGCACCGAAATTTTGCCCAAATCTTTGTCAATTTGCGCGGTTGGGGTGTTTAGCTGTGTTTAGCCGGTTAGATCCAGCATTGCCACGGTCACAATCGGCCCGCTGATCACGACGTAAGCCGTTTTGTAATATGGGTTTACTACATATTGCGCCTGCCAAATTGACTCAGATCGATGACCGCGATTGCAGGCCGACATGTGCATTTCGTCCCAAATCCCATGCCGAAGTAAGTTCCAGGTGGCAAAAAAACGACCCTCCGGCCCTTTGCTTTGCTTGACTAGGCCCCCGTACCACGTAGAGTGGATGGAAGGAGACCATTGGCCGGCAGTTGCCGACACTCCGTCGATCGCGGTGGATCGTCGCCCCCCGCGGCGTGTTTGGATGCGCAACTGGGCCCCTCTTGGCTGGGCTGGGGCACGGCTCCGCGAAGGAAGCGAACCATGTTAGTTCTGTCACGGAAAAAGAACGAAAGCATTATCATCAATGACGACATTACGATCGTCGTGGTCGAAATCCGCGGCGATAAAGTGCGCTTAGGTGTGGAAGCACCTAAAGAAGTCCCCGTTCATCGTAATGAAGTCTACGAGGCCATCCGTCGCAGTCATGGCACGAACAATGCTCCGGCCGGCGAGCCCGATGCGACCAGCGCCGCTGAATAGTGGAGTGCCATGCTCGCCTCGACTCCATCCGCGCGCCACCTAAACCTCGTGTCGTGCGCGGGCCTCTTCACGGAAGCTTCGAGCTAGCTGTTTCGGTGAGACGGCCGCACCGCGCGTATCTTAGGTGAAGTGCTCGCTATACTGCGGCCCAAAAACTCACCCGACTTGACGTCCGGTAGCAGTAACTTTATACAGCTAGAGAACATCGTTGATCCTCGCCGGCGGACTGCCGCGGCTGGGTAATTTCTCGCACTTGTGCGAGCCATTGCCTGGCCGCAATACACGTCGCGCGACTGACCAACTGGCCCCGTCGTCTAGCGGTCTAGGACACCGGCCTTTCACGCCGGTAACACGGGTTCGAGTCCCGTCGGGGTCATTTTCGTTCGTCGCACAGATTGTGGCAACTTGTGTCGGTTTCGATCGAAGCAACGCGCCCTGGTGCGGCTACAGTTTGCGATCAACCCATTGGCAAGGATGGCCATGGTCACACCCCGAGTAGGGATACAGCGGTTTCCTTTCGCCGCGACACTGGTGTTGTTGTACACGTTGTCACCCGTCGCTTGGGCGGGATGGTCCACGCTCATCGACAATGGCAGCCCTTCGAACCGCGTCGATGTGGTCTTTGTCGGCGATGGTTACACGCAGAGCGATCTGAATAGCGGCGTCTATGCGAGCCATATCGAGAACTACCTCGACTACATGTTTGGCGCTGCCGACAATCTGGCGGATCCTTTCCCCCGGTATGCCAAGTTCTTTAATATCCATCAAATCGATGTCGTGAGCAACCAGAGCGGCGCGGATCATCCTTCGCTGGGCATCTTTCGCGATACGGCGCTCGACGCTACTTACGGCTCGTTTGGCATCGATCGGCTGCTTACCCTCAACGAGCAGAAAGCGAATGCAGTCCATACACAGAATCTCGCTGGCACTGGCATTCTCGCCGACATTCGTTTAGCAACCATCAACGATGCGACCTATGGCGGTTCGGGAGGTACTTGGGGTGTGTTTGCCGGTGCTAATGATTTTGCACGCGACATTGCCCTCCATGAACTGAGCCACTCTTTCTCCGGCACCGCCGACGAATACGTCTCGTTCACTGGGCCATACGTCGGCCCAGAGCCCACCGCGGCGAACGCCACTACCGACCCCAGCGGCGGGAAGTGGGCCCACTGGCTCGGTTTCGACGATCCCCGGGCCGCCGACCTCGACATCGGTGTGTTTCCAGGGGCCGCCTTTTACCCAACGGGCATCTACCGCCCTTCGCTCGATAGCAAAATGCGAAATCTCAATCGTCCGTTCAACGCCGTCGTCCGCGAGAAATTACTGCTCGACATCTACGCCCATGTCGATCCGCTCGACGGCTGGCTCGACAACAGCGCCGCAATTATGAACCGCGAACTTTGGGTCCAGACGGTCGATCCGGCCGTGATTCAGGTCGACTGGTACGTCGACGATCAATTGATCGCTGCCAACCACGGCAGCTCGTTCAATCTCACTGAGTTCGACTTTTCAGCCGGCTCGTACACGGTTCGCGCGCATGCCTACGATGCCATTGTGGAGCACGCCTTCAGTGGCGATCTGCTCGATCTAGTACGAGTGAGCCTCGACACCCTCCAGCAACAAGTCGAGTGGACCGTTCACTTCTCGCCGCTCGCCGGCGATTACAACTTTGATGGCATCGTGAACGGACAAGATTACTTGCTCTGGAAGTCCACCTTCGGTTCACAAAGTGTACTGACGGCCGATGGCAATGGCGACGGAATGATCAACACCGCCGACTACACTATCTGGAGGAACAGCATGGGAGCAGGAAATAACGCTGGGCTGCTTTCCCAGGTGCCTGAAGCTTCCGCCCAGAGCCAGTTCTTCGCCCTGCTGCTGGTTGCGGCTGCGATACTGCGTATCCGATTGCCAGTACCGGGGGCTGTATCGATGCTTCGCTCGCGCGTATAGTTGCAACACAGACTATGCAAATTCGCTGCGGAACTATGTTGCAATGACGATTCCCCCCTTGCCTGGCGACGGAACTCAACCCTCGGAATATGACGCCCTGCTCATCGTCTCCTTCGGCGGCCCCGAAGGCCCCGACGATGTCATCCCCTTTCTCGAGAACGTGCTCCGCGGTCGCAATGTTCCGCGCGAGCGGATGCTCGAAGTCGCCGAACACTACCTGCATTTCGGCGGCAAGAGCCCTATCAACGATCAGACTCGCACGCTCATTGTCGCTCTCGAACGAGAGCTAGCCGAGCACGGTCCGCACCTGCCGATCTACTGGGGCAGCCGCAACTGGCACCCGTTGCTGACCAATACACTCCGTCAAATGGCAGCCGACGGGGTCAACCGAGCCATCGCATTTGTTCCCAGCGCGTTCAGTTCCTATTCCGGCTGCCGCCAGTACCGCGAAGATATTGCCCAGGCCCAGCAGGAAGTCGGCCCCAGTGCTCCGCAGGTCGATAAACTCCGCGTGTTTTTCAACCACCCGGACTTCATCACGCCGATGATCGAGCGCGCACGCAATGCGCGCGCAGAAATCCCCGCCGATCGGCGCGACCGCGCCCGCCTTATTTTCACCGCGCATAGCATCCCGCAAGCCATGGCCGACGGTTGCAAATACGAACTGCAGCTCCGCGAGGCTTGCGGTTTAGTGAGTGCGGGCCTGGATCGCGACGATTGGCAGCTCGTGTATCAAAGCCGTAGCGGCCCGCCGCTACAACCTTGGCTCGAGCCAGACGTCTGCGACTTTATTCGTCAGCAACATGCTGCAGGGGCGCTGCAAGAGATTGTCATCATCCCGATCGGCTTCACTTCCGACCACATGGAAGTGCTCTTCGATCTCGATACCGAGGTCCGGCAGCTTTGCGATAAACTGGGAATCCTCATGGCGCGGGCCGCCACGGTCGGTACTCACCCGCGCTTCATCCGCATGATTCGTGAGCTGATCGAAGAGCGGATGTCCGACTCGCCTCAGCGGCTAGTGCTCGGCACACTCGGCCCGAAAGAAGACATTTGCCCGCAAGACTGTTGTCTTTACTCACCTACTTGCCGGCCCAGTTAATAAACCCATGGAATGAATCCATCTTCAGCCACCCCTGAACGTCGCCCGCTGGGAAATTCCAGCGATGCTATCGCTCCCGTTGCGCTGGGCTGCTGGCCGATTGCCGGAGTCTCGACCCTCGATACCAACGACGACGACAGCATTGCCACGATCGCCGCTTGCTTTGATCTCGGCATCAACCATCTCGATACCGCTTATGTTTACGGCCCGCAGGGTGAGAGCGACCAGCTCATCCGCCGCGCTCTCGGCAGCCGCCGCGACGAAATGGTGATCGCCACCAAATGCGGCATCCACTACGAAGGAGCGGAGATGGTTACTGACGGTCGCCCCGAGGTCCTTCGGTATGAGTGCGAAGAAAGTCTTCGCCGCTTGGGCACCGACCGCGTCGAATTGCTCTATCTCCATGCTCCGGACGAAAAGCTGCCCATCGAAGAGTCGGCTGCGGCATTAGGCGAGTTACTCGCAGCCGGTAAAACCCGCTCCGTCGGCGCGTCGAACTGCACGCTGGAACAATTGCAGGCCTTTCATCAGGTCACGCGGCTCACGGCGGTGCAGTTGCCCTACAACATGCTGCAGCGCGACATAGAAGAGCACACGCTCCCCTGGTGCCGAGCCAACCAGATTGCCGTCAACGTCTATTGGCCACTGATGAAGGGCCTCCTGGCCGGCAAGCTCCCGCGCGAAGCGCCGCTCGACGCGCGCGACAAGCGCCGCAGCTTCCCGACCTTTCAAGGCGAAGAGTGGCAGAGAAACCAAGACTTCGTCGACATTCTCCGCACCGCCGCTGCACTCTCAGGTCACACCGTCGCCCAGCTGGTCGTCAATTGGACGATCCAACGCCCTGGCATTACCGCTGCGCTGTGCGGTGCGAAACGCCGCTGGCAAATCGCCGAAACAGCAGCTGGTGCCATGGGCTGGCAGCTCACGCCCGAGCAGCATGCGCTCATCGAAGCGGCGATCGCCGCCCGCGGCCCCGCCGCCACAAAACGACTGTTTACATAAACTGCTGGTTCACGCAACCGGCATCCCGCGCGTCCGGCCTTGCGAACCTAATCTCGCCGGTTCAGTAAACGCCAAGTAATAGCCGTTGGGGTCGCGCAAGCCGAATTCGCGCATCCCGTAGTCGGTTACCTCCGGACCCCAGACGAACGGTACTTTGCCTTGCCACTCGGCGGCCAAGGCTTCGACGCTCTCTGGGTAGAAATAGAGTGTTCCGCTACAGCTAGGAATGTTGCGCGTCGAGTGTGGCGCCTCGGTGTGAAAATGGATCGCCACCTCGTCACGCCGCAGCTCGGTCCATTCCGGGTCACTTTCGATCGGAAAGTAGCCGGTTTGCGTGAAACCGAGTTTCTCGACGTAGAACTCGAGCGTTCGCCGCATGTCGGAAACCAACAGGCTGGGCACGATCCGATGTCCCAATTTCACCGCCATGCCATTTTCCTTGAGAGAGATAGACCAGTAGGGCAACCAAGAGCAGGGAGGGCGAGGCTCCCGCCGAGCCGAACCCGCCACCGGCATCTGTCACTAAATCACGAACGACTAAATCCCGAGTGACGACAGCGCATCTGCCACTTTGCCGACGGCACTAGCCAACTGCGGATGCTCGGCCTCGAACTTCAAGAGCAACTCCCTAAGCCCGCTTGTGATGCTGTCCTCGTCCTCTGCCTCCGGTGCCGCGGTTAGCTCACCCTCCGTTCGGCGAATATCTTCCGTCAGCTTATCAAGCAGCGCGAGCGCTTCCGGATCGACCTGTTCTGCTTGGGATAATTCCGTGTGAAGCTGCGCGAGCCGTTCGATAAGTTCTTGCTTTTCCATAGCGTTAGCGTAACCGCGCGTGCACACCGCCACAAGGATGCACCCTCCTAGCTTTCAGCACACCGAGACAGTCCAGTCGTCAGAGCAATCTCCAAGATTGAATTTCAGTTCCAAGCTGATCACGGACGACGCAAAACGTGGAGAGTTGGCGGCGTCGGCCACAACGCACGAACCTCAATCAGCACACGTGTTACGGCAATGTGAAAACGTAGTTAGCGGTCTCACTCGTTGGGGGGAAGCGTAGCTCCCCAGCGAGCATTCGCAATAGCCAGTCGCGACTTCTCAGAAACGGGAAAGTCGCGCTGGCGGGAGGTGATCGTCCCCGTGCCTACCAGCGCTTGCCGCGGTTTCCCCCGCCGCCCCCGCCGCCGCCACGAGGCCCGCCTCGTCCACCGCCCATCGGGCTCTTGGGCTTAGCTTCGTTCACCGTAATCGTCCGGCCATCGAGGTCGGTGCCGTTGAGCGCATCAATCGCAGCGCGCCTCGTTGTCGTTGTTCATCGTTACAAATGCAAACCCGCGGGGTCGGCCCGAGTCGCGATCCGTGATCATGGCCACTTCCTCGACTTGGCCAAATGCCGAGAACTCATTTTGCAGCCCCTCTTCGGTCGTCGAAAAAGAGAGGTTGCCCACATACAGCTTCATCGTGCAAAACTCCAAACGACATGCTCTTTTCACGACCGCTGGGGTCTACGAAGCCAGCAACAAACCATCAGGAAGGAAAAGAAACTTGCCGGCCCCTCATTGTAACGGTTCCAATTTTGAAATCCAACTTTGCTTCTGCAAAAACTTTTGTCATAGCCAGCCTAATCCATACGCGCGCTAACGATGCAGCACCGGGCTGCGCCGTACTAACGGCTGAATCTTAGTTTCCTCACGGAACTGTTGCCAAACATCCATTCCGACAGCAACGCCACACGTGACCTACCACAGCGATCAACTCACGCAGAGATGGTCCGCGCAAGACGAATCCCGGGGTCGCAATCTCTGCGAGGCGGTCACAGCCGCAGCCGCGGATGGCGATGCCCCGATTCATTTTTTTGGCGGGGATAGCCCCAGCCCAGCCAAAACCATCATGGAACAACTCCAGGAGCTCAGCGGCAACGAAATCGTTTGAGGCGCAGAGAACGCGGTGGTTCTCTGGGTTCGCTGCGCTGCCCTGTGGGACTTCGTTTGTTGCGGCCAAGGGCTGCTTCGCGACTACCCGGTGGCGTATTCACGCCAAGGCCAGCAGCGAAGCCAGCGGCATCTGGTTTCGTGTCTTACTCGCGGCGGACTATCGGCCGAACAGGGCTCGACTAAGTAACAAGCGGCTCGATCAGCGCGCGAATCAATTCCGGTGACAATTGCCGCAGGCTATCGACGACTGAATCGGCCTCGACTAGTTCGTCCCGCCGCAGCGTGCCGGTCAGCGCGATGGCTGTCATGCCGGCCCGCTTCGCCGCGGTGATGCCATGCAAGGCATCTTCGACGACGGCACAGTTGGCCGTTCGCACGCCCAGTCGCTCGGCCGCCAGTAGAAAGACCTGTGGATCCGGTTTACCTCGAGTCACATCCATCCCCGTCACAACCGCATCGATCCGCTGGCCCCCGGAGAGTTTATCTAAAGCCAAGGCCACATTTTCCGCCGGCCCAGATGATCCCACGGCCAATTTGAAACCGGCATCGGCCAGCGCGTGAATCAATTCCTCCGCCCCGTCCATCGATGGAAAATCCACGCGGACAATCTCCCGATAGTAGGCCTCTTTGCGATCGTCAAACGTTTTCACGTCCGCATCGGAGACCTCACCCAGTGTACGGGCCAGAATATCGCGGCTCGTCCGCCCAAAGTCGGCCGCGAACATCGTTTCTGTGTACTGGATGTTTCGCTCGCCATAGAATTGCTTCCAACTCTCGAAGTGCGCCTCGTATGAATCGACAAGGACGCCATCCACGTCAAAAATTACGGCCAGTTGCGACATTTCGGTTCTCTGACTTTTTTGAAGGGTTATACTCAAGCCGCTGATCTCAACAAGTTCGCGGGTACGATCGTACTGCAACCTGAGCCGAAAGTGGTTTGAGCATGAATCCAATTCATGGTGGCGGCAAGATCAAGGGGCCACCGCCACCAGATGACCATCGCGCCAGTGGCCCACCTGCACATCGACCAACTGGCCAAGATTCGCGGCATCGGTGGCTAATTCCACGGGTGCATAGCGGCACGAGGTGCCGAGCCATGCCAAGGTGAAAGGGGGCAGGGGAAGGGTGGATGATTCAGCAGTGCTTGCTTGCCCTTCCCCGGTCCCCCTTCCGCCTCGCACCTTGCTCTCGACGAGCACGCGCAATCGCATGCCTCGCAAGCTGGCGAAGTACGCGTCGCGCAGTTCCACCTCGACGGCCGAGAGTTCGCGCGACCGCTCCTGTTGTACATGGGCCAGCACCTGGTCGGGCAGGGTGGCGGCTGGTGTGCCACGCCGCGGACTAAACGGAAAAACATGAATCTTGGAAAAACCGACGGCGCGGGCGGTGGCGATCGTCTCCGCAAACTCAGCATCCGTCTCGCCTGGAAAACCGACAATGACATCGGTCGTGATCGCCGGCCGATCAAGCCGCTCCTTGAGCAGATTGCAGCGATCGATGAACCGCTGGCTGCCCCACCGCCGCCGCATCCGCCGCAACACGCTATCGCTGCCGCTTTGCATCGAAATGTGCAAATGAGGGCAGACGCGGTCTCCACTTTCCACCAGCACATCGATCAGCTCGCGGGTAACTTCCGTTGCCTCGAGGCTGGAAAGCCGCACGCGAAAATCGCCCGGCAATGTCACCAGCCGCCGCACCAAGTGCGACAGCCGCACCCACTGCTCCTTCGGTAAGTTACGATTCCACTCCACGCCGTAGTGACCAAGATGAATGCCCGTGAGCACGACTTCGCGATAACCGTTAGCTACCAGCCGCCGCACCTCGTCGACAATCGGCTCGATCGGCCGACTGGTCAACTGCGGCCGCACGTGGGGAATGATGCAGAAACTACACCGCAGCATACAGCCGTCTTGAACTTTCACGTACGCCCGATGCCGTCGACCGAAGGTCGAGATGCCGGTCGGCACATCGGTCACGCCGAACCGTCCCAACAGATCGGGCAGTTCCCGTTTGTCAGTGACCACTTCCGTCACGTTCGGTAGCACGGCCACTTCTTGCGGCGCTCGAGTGGCATAGCAACCCATCACAACAATCTTCGCCGCTGGATTCCGTCGCGCCAATCGACGAATCGTTTGCCGGCTCTTCGCATCGCCTTCGCCGGTGACCGTACACGTGTTGACGATGCACAAATCGGCCGCCTCACCGTCCGCGGCATCCTCGTAGCCAATGCCGACGAGCCCCTCGCGCACGAACTGAGTTTCGTACTGGTTGACCTTGCAGCCCAGCGTGACCGTACGGAGTTTCATCTTGAAGACAATCGCATTTAGAAGTGTTTGCGTCGGCGGCCACGCCGAATCTCAACCAACACATGTACTACGATATTCGGCGTGGCCGCCGACGCAAACTTTTACGACGCACTTTCGATCGTCGCGTGCATCGCCCCCTTGCAATTCCTCATCAACTCATCTTTGCCGTAGGCGACGATTTGATCCCGCTTCAGCTCGGCGTGTTCCTGGGTCGTGGTGAGCACGATTACCCGTCCCTCAGTGTCCACGGTCTCTGCCATTTTGTGGCACTGCTCCTGAGTGTGCCCAAACAGCTCGCGTAACATCCGCTCGACGTAGTCATACGAGTGCTCGTCACTATCCCAGAGAATGACATGATATCGGGGCACTTCACGCCGTTTGCGGTCCCGCTTGGCTTTGGGCTCGGCGACCATAGTGCCCGTGCCGGCCGGTTCGTTGGCTGCCGCGCCTTGCGAGTCCATAATGCGTGTCCTTCTGGTCCTGTGGTGTAACCCCTTGCGCCCTATTATATTGGACGACCCAAGGATCTGCCAACCATGACTGCAATCGATACCTACATCGAGTCCCATCGCCAAGCGTTTATCGACGACCTCGTTGATCTGCTGCGCATCCCCAGCGTTAGTGCTGATTCGCGCCACACTGGCGACGTGCGTAAAGCCGCCGAATGGATGGCCTCACATTTTGACAAGCTCGGCCTGGTCACCGAACTGGTCGAAACCGCCGGTCACCCTTTGGTCGTTGCCGAATCGCCCCCCGTACCTGGTAAACCCATCGTCCTTGTCTACGGACATTATGACGTTCAGCCACCCGATCCCTTGGGTGAATGGACCACACCCCCCTTCGAGCCCTCGATCCGCCACGGCAACATTTACGCCCGCGGTGCAACCGACGACAAAGGTCAAATGCTCACGCATGTCAAAAGCGTCGAGGCCTGGATCAAGTCGGGCGAGCAGCTCCCGCTGCAAGTCAAGTTCCTCATCGAGGGAGAAGAGGAAGTCGGCAGCGCGAATCTCGAGGCCTTCGTCGCCAAAAACCGCGATCGGCTAGCGTGCGATTGCGTTGTGATCAGCGATTGCGGCCAATTCGCACCGGGCATCCCGGCAATCACCTACGGGCTCCGTGGCATTGCCTACTACGAGCTGAAACTCACCGGCCCGCGGCAGGACTTACACTCCGGCACCTTTGGCGGCGGTGTGACCAATCCAGCCGGTGCGCTCGTTTCGATGCTCGCCGCGCTCAAGGATGCGGACGGCCGCATTCAACTGCCCGGCTTCTATGACGACGTCCTTCCCCTCTCCGACGCCGAGCGCCAGCAGTTCCGCGACTTGCCGTTTGATGAAGCAGATTTTCTGCGGCAGCTTGCTGTTTCCGCCACTTGGGGCGAAGCCGGCTACACGACGCTGGAGCGCCGCTGGGCCCGCCCCACCTGCGACATCAACGGACTCACTAGCGGCTACCAGGGCGAGGGCGCAAAGACGGTGCTCCCCGCCCGGGCGAGCGCCAAGTTTAGCTTTCGCCTCGTTCCCAACCAGGATCCAACCAAAATTTCGGCGGCACTCCTCCAGTTCTTCGAAGCCCGTCTCCCGCCAGGCATCCGCATGGACCTCACCGACTACCACGGCGCTCCGGGTGTGGTGGTCCCGCTCGAGAGCCCCTTTGTCGCGGCCGCGGCCGCGGCCATCGAAGTCGGCTTCGGCCGACCTCCCGTCTACATTCGCGAAGGCGGCTCGATCCCCATCGTGGGCACCTTCGCCCGCGAGCTCGACGCCGACGTGCTCTTGTTAGGCTGGGGCCAAAACGATGACAATACTCACAGCCCGAACGAAAAATTCTCGCTCGCCGACTACCACCGTGCCATCCTCGCCAGCGCCCACCTGTGGCCAGAATTGGCCAGAATTCCAATCTAATCCTACCCCCCATTCCTCAATCACCAGGCCTTCTGCTGCTATGCTCGACAGCCGCTATATCCTAGAGAATCCGGAACTCGTTCAGCAAAACTGCAATCGCCGAGGTGTGAAGGCCGATGTCGCCCGCTTCGTGCAACTCGAATCCCAGCGCCGCAATCTGCAGGCCGATGTCGAAGAGCTTGCGCGACAGGCCAACGTCGTGAGTAAGTCGATCGGTCAGGCCAAGTCCGATGCCGAACGGGAAGTGCGCAAGGAAGAAGGCCGCCGCCTCCGCGAAGCGAAAGAAGCCAAGCAGGCCGACATCGATCGCCTCGGCGCCGAGGCCACCACCATCCACAACAGCATGCCGAATTTGACACATCCCGAATCACCCACCGGTGGCGAGGATGCCAGCCGCGAAATCCGCCGTGGTGCCATCGATGTCCGCCCCTTAGGCTTTCCGGTCCTCGATCATGTTGCCCTTGGCGAGCAGCACAGCCTCATCGACTTCGAAGGGGCGGCGCGCATCGCCGGCCACGGCTTCTACTTCCTCAAGAACGAAGCCGTGCTATTAGAGCTCGCGCTGCAGCAGTATGCAATCAAACTCTTGATCGGTGAAGGCTTCACGCCGATGATTACTCCCGACCTCGCCCGCGGCGACGTGCTCAAGGGTATCGGCTTCATTCCCCGCGGCCCGGAAACACAAATCTACAGCATCGAAAATAACGACCTCAATCTCGTCGCCACCGCCGAGATCACCCTCGGCGGACTCTACGCCGGCCAGACCATTGACGCCGACGACCTCCCGATCAAGCTCTGCGGAATCAGCCACTGCTTCCGCACCGAAGCGGGTGCCGCCGGCCGCGCCTCGCGCGGCCTCTACCGCGTCCATCAGTTCACCAAAGTCGAGATGTTCGCATTCGCCAGGCCCGACCAAAGCGAAGACATGCTCAACTATTTCTGCGACATGGAGTGCGAAATCTTCGACGGCCTCGGCATCCCCTATCGCGTCCTCGACATTGCCTCCGGCGACCTCGGCGGCCCCGCCTACCGCAAATTCGACCTCGAAGCCTGGATGCCCGGCCGTGGCCTCGCCGGCGAATACGGCGAAGTCACCAGCGCCTCCAACTGCACCGACTACCAATCCCGCCGCCTCGACATCCGCTACAAGCTCAAAAACGAAAAAGGCACCCACCTCGTCCACACGCTCAACGGCACCGCCGTCGCCATCAGCCGCGCGATCCTCGCGATCCTCGAGAACTGCCAACAACCCGACGGCTCGATCCTCGTCCCCGAAGTTCTCCGCCCCTGGGTCGGCAAGGAACGCATCGGTGGCAACGGGGCATAGTTCAGGGTTCTGGGCTCAGTTTGTCCAGATACGCCTCGAGCTTATCAAACGACCCGGTCCAACCCATCGTCATGCCGGCCCGGCCTTTGACAAACGTTTCCAGTTCTTCGGGCGTTGCGTTCTCGTGAATCGTCACGCCGTGCGGCTCCCAATTCACCGTGACGCGGGTCCGCTCCGGCCCTTCTTCCGTGAGCGTGACCGTCGTGAGCATCGTCGCGGGCCAAGTGGGCGCCAGCGGGTGCCGCGACAGGTTTCCCTCTGCATCGCAGAACTCCTGCGTGTAGACGAACGTGCCCGGCTTCTTGATCTTCAAGTAATTCGCACGTCCGTACATCTTCATCCCGTTCGCGCCGGTCATCACGTAGAACGTGCTCCCGCCCGTGCGGATATCGGCCTTGAGGAACTCCATCTCAAACCCCGTCGGCGGCAGCCATTTTGAAAAGTGCGCCGGGTCCGTCCACATTTCGAACATCACGTCGATCGGCACGTCGAACGACCGCGCGATCACAAACGTCTCCTTGCCGCTCGATTCCTTCTCCAGATACTCCGCCAGCCGATCCCAGGTCGAATGGCCGCTCGCCTGCTTGATGTGCTGGCGAATCTCTTCGGCCGCCTCGGGCGTCGGCAGCGTCATCGTCATATCCAACGTCGTCTTGCCGTCCACCTCGCTAAACAGCGCGGTAACGCGGAACAGCGGCGCTCGCTCGTCGTTGCCGCCGTGGTCGTAGACGAGCTTCGCGTGCTCCTCGACTTCGTGGTACAGCGTCTTGTTCGGGTAGTCGGTGCCGTCCGGCCCATGCATCGTGTAGTGCCAGATGCCGCCCGGCCGCAGCTCCTTGCTATGCGTCGTGATTGTGAACCCCCGCGGTCCCCACCACTTGGCGACCTGTTCCGGATCGGTCCAAGCGTCCCACACCGCATCCAACGGCGCATCATACACCCGCACGATTCGGATCTCGTTCGACTTATTTCTGGCGACCATCTTTCTTGCCTTTCACGGTAGTTTTTGCGGCGGCTTTCTTTTTCGCCATCACAGTTTTCAGATACACATCCAGCCGATCCAGACTCTCCTCCCAATACGCCCGGTACAACTCCATCCACTCCGCGACGTCCTTGAACCCGTCGCCGTTGAGCTTGCAGGGGCGCCACTGGGCCTCGCGCGTCTTGGTGATCAGCCCGGCCCGCTCGAGCACTTTGAGATGCTTCGTGACGGCCGGCAGACTCATGTCCCGAAGAAAAGGTTTCGCCAGCTCCGAAACATTGGCCTCCCCCTGCGAGAGCCGCGCGAGCATCGCCCGCCGCGTCGGATCCGCCAAAGCCGCAAATTTCTCACTCAGCACGTCCGGCACGCTAGTACACCTATAGGTTAATTAACTAATTGGTTATATATATGCCGCCGAAGTTCCCCCGTCAATCGCGATTCCGGAAACCACCGCCCACCCCGCCCGCCGTTTGAGGTTTAGCTGACCTTTCCGCCCCGCCTCCATCGCCACCTTGTCCGAACTAGTCACCACGAAGTGACACCGGCACACTGGGCGGTTCAATCAACTCCATCAACCTCGACCATTCGCGGTTCCACGGATCCTATGCCGGTGGGAGTCGCGCTGACGCTTTCCGCACAATCGTTACAACGCGTCGTTGGCGGGCCTCTTCAGCGCTAATTCTGGCAAATTCGTCCGGTTGGTTAAGCTGGCCAATCTGCGTGGACGATAGCGTTTGATAACGTTTCCTACGTTGTACGCCGGTGGTGCGGCGATCCGACGTCGGGCGGCGAGTCGGTACCTACCAAGTGCCCGGTCCACCGCCTGGCGAGTTCGCATCTCGTCGTGCTCAGTGTGTGTTCCCCTCCCGTTTCTGTTTCTTTAGGAGTCTCGAGATGAACCGACGTTTTGCTTTTGCGGCGCTGGTCCTGGGCGCCCTGGTGGTGCTCGGCAGTGCCAACAGTGCTTCGGCCTTCTTTGGCCGGCACCGTGCCTGTTGTGAACCGACCTGTGGTTGTGATGCGGGCTGCAACCGTGGTTGCTGCTTGTTCCGCCTGTTCCAACGCAATCACGATTGCTGCTGCGAAACCAGCTGCGGTTGTGCCGTCGAGGCCAGCTGTGCTGCGGAGCCGAGCTGCTGCGCCGTCGAAGCCAGCTGCGCCGCCGAGCCCTCGTGTGGTTGCGAGGCGAGCTGCTGCGATCCGTGCTGCAAGCCTCGCCGCTGCCGCCTCCTCGGCCGCTTTGGCCACTTGCTCCATCGTCATCGCGGGTGCTGCGCGCCGGCCTGTGGCTGTGAAGCCAGCTGCGGTTGCGAAGCCAGCTGCGGTTGCGGTGGTTGAACCGATTCCCTCTTTCCTAGCGAAAGAAAAATTTGAAGTACCAAACGACTCCTGCCCACCGGGCAGGGGTCGTTTTTCTTGCGCAAGCGAGCTGGAGCGTTCCCGGTCCCGTGAATCTGAGTTCTCCCTCGGCAGATTCCGAAGCTGCTATCCTGCATTACCGCCACAAACGCTGGGAATAATCCCCGCGTTCTGCTACGATACGCAGTGAGAAGCAAACTGGAACCCTGCTATGCGCCATTGCCGCCAACACCAACTTATTTGCGCAGCGCTCGCCCTCCTGCTGATCTCCCCATTCGCCGTCGCTCAAGAGCCACAACGAAACTTCAACGGCGACTATAGCCGAATCGGCCCCGGCCAGAACCAGTCTTTCGACGCTACTCCAAGTGCGAATGCCACCGGCAACACAGGCGGTGCCGCCAATGCCGACTTCGACTCGCTCATGGACTTGATCGTGTCCACGGTGGCGCCAGATACGTGGGCCGAAAACGGCGGCGGCCAAGCCGAGATCCGGCCCTTTCCCACCGGCGTCTTGGTCGACGCTCCTGGCACGCTCAAACTCGTAACCAGCACGCCTGCCACCGAACTCACCGCAACTCGCGCTGCTGCCGCCCAACTTAGCGTCGACGGCCATGCCGAATCGACGGTCGCAGGCTCTCACCTCAACCACCCCCGATCCAACCCTCGCCGTCCATCGCACCTCCGCTGCATCTCCCTCCCACGCCTCGAACAGGAAATCATCCGCCGGCAAGCTGCCCACGAACCGTTTGACTCCGCACTACTCGCCCTCGCCGGCCTCCAACGCATCCAATATATTTTCCTCTATCCCGACACCGGCGACGTGGTCCTCGCCGGTCCTGCCGGCGATTGGGCCGTCGATCTCCAGGGTCGCATTCGCTCGGTCAGCGCTGACCAACCGGGCGCCGGCCGGCCCATCGTCCGGCTTGACGATCTGCTCACGCTCCTCCGCCGCGCGCAGCAATCTTCGGCCAGCTTCTTCGGTTGCACGATCAATCCGCGTCCAGCCGCTCTCGCCGCCACTCAAGCCTACTTGGATAAAACCAGCCCCCACCCGCTCCAGCCCAGCCGCCGCGATGCCTGGCTCGACAAACTCCGCACCACCCTCGGCCAGCAAGACGTCGAAATCTTCGGCATCGATCCCACCAGCCACGTTGCCCGCGTGCTGGTCGAAGCCGACATCCACATGAAGCTCGTCGGCATGGGCCTCGCAGACGGAACGCCTGGCGTCGAAAATTATTTAGACTCCGTCAAGAATTCCCAACGAGCTGGGGCGTCCCCGCCCCCGAGTATGTCGGTCCTCCGCTGGTGGTTTGCTCTCCATTACGCCGCCATCCGCACTTCCCCCAGCGGGAATGCTTACGAACTGGTTGGCGACGGCGCTCGCGTCCTGAGCGAAAACGAACTGCTGGCCGCCCAAGGCCAACGCGTCCACACCGGTCAAAGCGACCCGCTCAATCAGAAATTTGCCGACAGCTTCACCGCCCACTTCGCTGCGCTGACCGACAAGTACCCCGTCTACGGCGAGCTGCGTACGATCTTCGACCTTGCGCTGGTTGTCGCCCTGCTCGACGCCGACAAGTTAGCTGACCGCGCGCACTGGAAGCCCACCCGCCTTCTCGACCAGGAAAAACTCCGCCTCCCCCAATGGCCCATCCCGCGCGAGGTCGTCACCGTGGCCAACTACGTCGAAGTCAACCGCCGCCAACTCATCGCCGGCGTCAGCGGCGGCGTAATGGTCGACACCAAGGCCACCCTTGCCAACCGTACCGCCGCCTCCCCCGTGGCCGAGTCTCTCCGAGACTCGATTTTCTCCGCCGCGACTCAAAACTCCGAACCCATCACCTGGTGGTGGGACGCAACTGAATAGTCCGCTTGAGCCAGATGCTTGGTCGCGCGCGGTGAGGGTACAGCGGTGAGGGTACAGCGCAGTCGTGAGCGATGAATGCCCCTACCGCATCGCGGTTCCAGACCCGAGTCTCACGAGTGCCGACGCCGGCCTGGGTATCGTTGCACCACAAGGCATCTTCGGCCGAGCAACACGCCCCACCACCGGGCCGCATCGCCGAGGCCGCCACAACATTCAATTTCCCTCCGCAACCCCCGCGCCCTCCGCGTGGCAAAATCCTCCCCTTGGCCAAAAATAATGGTTGAAATTGGCCAGCCCTTCGGATAGAAACACTTGTACACCATCTGGTGCCGATCGCAGCAACGTCCGGACGGCACTCTACATGGCTGCCCTGAGTGCCATGCGCTGGAACCCTCAGATCAGACCCTTTTACCAACGGCTTCGCCAAGCCGGCAAACCCTTCAAAGTCGCAATCACCGCCTGCATGCGGAAACTGCTTACCATTCTCATCGCTCTGATCCGTGACACACCCCCTGGAGAAAAACTGCTAACAGCACTTGAAAATCAACACAGTCGCTTCGCGGAAATATGCCAATTGTCAACCTGGAAAACGCACCGCAGCACCCCCGCACTGCAGCCACCAAGAACGGCCACGCCAAGCAGGGCCGCCGGACCAGGCACCCCGTTTTTGGCTGTCGCCTTCGAAGGCGACACCAAAACCTCCACCGCCTTAATCCACGAATGTCAAATTTTTCGAGAATGGTCATTTGACATTGGCCATTTTCATACCCCCTCACCGACCCCTGACCCCCGACCCCACCTTCCTGTATCCTTTCCTCCATGGCCACTTTCGCCGCAATCATTACCGCCGCCGGCAAGAGTACCCGCTTTGGCGATAAGAATTACAAGAAGCCGTTCGCCATGCTCGGCGGACGCGCGGTCTGGCTGCATTCGGTTGATCACTTCCAGAACCGCGGCGACGTCAAGCAGACGATCGTCACCGTCGCGCCCGAAGACCGTGAAGAGTTCGACCGCAAGTTCGGTGCGAATGTGGCAATCCTAGGTATCGAAGTCGTCGCCGGTGGCGAGCGTCGCAGCGACTCCGTTCAGCGGGCCCTGGAACGTGTGAAAAGCGACATCCAGTTTGTCGCCGTGCATGATGCCGCCCGGCCCTGCATCGCCGACAAATGGCTCGAGCAAGTGTTCGAGGCGGCCCAGCGGACCGGCGCCGCGATCCTTGCCACGCCAATTGCCGAAACGCTCAAACGCGTTGATGGCAAAAAGCAAATCACTGCCACCGTCGACCGCCAGTCACTCTGGGCCGCTCAAACGCCCCAAGTCTTCCGACGCGAACTTTTGATCGAGGCCTATGCCAAGCGAGGCAACACCCCCGCTACCGACGAGGCCCAACTTGTCGAGCGTTTGGGGCAAGCGGTCACTGTCGTGCCATGCTCCGCGATGAACCTCAAGATCACTACCCGCGACGACCTCCGGCTCGCAGAACAGGTCTTGAAGGTTCTCCCCAAGCCCAAGCCGGACGGATTCAATCATCCTTTCGCAGGAGACGATTTGTTTCGGTAGCCCAATTTCGCATTTCGGATTCTGGAATGCAGATTTAAGATGGTGCTTCTTCCAATCCGCAATCCACAGTCCTAGATCTGTAATCGAAATGTCCTTCCTCGACGATCTCCGTTGGCGCGGCTTAGTCCACCAGACAACCGACGATGCTGGTCTGGCTTCCTGGCTCGCTGCGAAACCGCGCGTTGTTTACGCTGGCTTCGACCCCACTGCCGACAGTATGCATGTGGGCCACCTGTTGCCGTTGATGATGTTGCGGCGCTTCCAACGAGCCGGCCATCGACCCATCGCGGTGGTTGGCGGTGCAACCGGCATGATCGGCGACCCGAGCGGAAAGAGTCAGGAGCGCAACCTGCTCTCGAAAGCATCGCTCGATGCAAACGTGGCCGAGATGGGCCAGCAGATGCGCGGCTTCCTCCATTTTGAAGGCCAGCACGCTGCGGTGCTGGCGAACAATTACGATTGGATCGGCCCCTGGAGCTATCTCGAATTCTTGCGCGACGTCGGCAAGAACTTTCCCGTCAACGTAATGCTTGCCAAGGACTCGGTGAAAGGCCGGTTGGGGCGCGACGACACAGGCCTCAGTTACACCGAGTTCAGCTACATGCTATTGCAGGCCTACGACTTTGTTTATCTGCACGACAAGTTCGGTTGCGAATTGCAAATTGGTGGCAGCGATCAATGGGGCAACATCACGGCCGGCATCGACCTCGCTCGTCGGATGCGCAGCGTACAACTTTACGGCATGACTTGCCCGCTGCTCACCAAATCCGACGGCAGCAAAATGGGCAAGACCGAGCAAGGCGCTATGTGGCTCGCTCCCGAGCGGACGAGCCCCTACCAGTTCTATCAATACTGGATCAACGTCGACGACGCCGATGTTAGCGGCTGCCTGCGAAAGCTGACCGAACTCCCACGAGAAGAAATCGAAGCTCTCGACGCTGCCCGCATCGAAGACGCCTCTGCCCGCGCTAGCCAGATCTGTCTCGCCGAAGAAATGACACGCCTTGTCCACGGAGAAGCAGGACTTGCCACCGCGCGCCGCGCAACGGAAATCTTCTTCGGCGCCGAGATCACCGATTTTGACGACGCTCAGCTCGGCCAGCTCTTCGCCGATGTCCCCAGCCAAACGCTGCCCCGCAACCGACTCGATGAAAACGAAGGCCTGCCCATTGTCGATGCGCTGCTGAGCGCCGGACTTGCCAAGAGCAAGGGCGAAGCTCGCCGGACCGTCGAACAAGGGGGGGCTTATGTCAATAATCGTCGAGTTGAAGAGATTGAGAAACGCGTCACCGCTGCTGACCTTGCCAGCCAGTCGGTGATGGTCCTGCGTAGCGGCAAAAAAAAATATGCTTTACTGCGGTTTGAGTAGTCGCGATCGCAACTTGCGACACCGTCCCGAGCCATTTATAGTGACATGCTTAGTCGTCTTGGCTGCCGAACCTTTGGGAAGGCTGCCGCGTAGCCAACGTGTGTTGGGGTAAATATTTAGTGGTTCTGCAGCCGGTTTTCCTGACATCGTGAGATCTCCGTCCAAAACGCGATCGGAACGGGCCTGAACGAGGATTGGTGTATGGCAGGCGAAACAGTGATTGAAACGCGGGCCCTTTCCAAGGTTTATCGCGATTTTTGGGGCCGGCAAAAGGTCAGGGCTCTCAAAGCGCTCGATCTCGAAATCAAGCAGGGCGAAATATTTGGCCTGCTTGGACCGAACGGTTCCGGCAAAACAACGACCATCAAGCTACTGCTGGGCTTACTTTTTCCCACGGAGGGCCAGGCCCTCGTCTTTGGCAAAGACGCCACCGATGTCAGTAAGAACCACCGCATCGGCTATCTGCCGGAGGAGTCTTACTTGTATCGATTTCTGAACGCAGACGAGACACTCGACTTTTACGGTCGGCTGTTTGATATTCCGCACAAGGAACTAAAACGGCGGATCGATAGCCTGATCTCGATGGTTGGTCTCGAACGGGCCCGCAAACGCCAACTAAAGGAATACTCGAAGGGCATGACTCGCCGTATCGGCTTGGCCCAGGCGCTGATCAACGAGCCGGAGTTGATCCTGCTCGACGAACCAACCAGCGGCCTCGACCCCATCGGCACGCGCGAAATGAAAGATCTGATCCTCAAACTGAAGTCTGAGGGTAAAACGGTCGTCATGTGTAGCCATTTGTTGGCCGACGTGCAGGATGTTTGCGACCGGATCGCGATTCTGCACCAAGGTGAATTGAAGGAACTTGGTCGAGTCGATGCCCTACTCACGGTAGCCGACGTCACCCAAATTCGCGCGAAGAACTTGAACGAACAGTGCCAAAACGAAATCCGACAAGTCATTGAGCGAAATCACGGTGAGCTCGTCAGTATCGAGCATCCGACGACAACGCTTGAAGAGCTGTTCTTGTCGATCGTGCTCGATAGCGAAGCGCGTCCCGGTCGCCGCGTGGTGCATAACGATATTCAACCGGCGGCTCCTACGTCCAACTAAATTCAGATGCTAGCCAATTCCGCCTGGCATGTTGCATTCATTACAACGGGCTTGGATGCCTGACATTATAAGCTGACCAACGATGGTACTTGAAAAAGCACCGCTTGAATATTTGACTTGGCTGCTCGGCGGCACCGGCCAGATCGGGGCTTTGCCACGGTTTTTGATGGTTGTGCTGGTCCTAGTCGTACTTGCACTGCTGATTGGTTTTGTCGTCGCGCTCGTCCGTTACGGACCCATGAAAGCGGGCGATCTCACTTATCGTGTCGTGACTAACGGCATCGCGGAACTGGTTCGCACGTCTCCCCGCCGGATTTGGGCAATCGCCCGGCTGGCAATTAAAGAGTCCTTCCGACGGCGAGTGATTGTTGCGCTGATCGTGTTCTTCTTGATCTTGCTGTTTGCCGGCTGGTTCATCAAAACAGACTATCCGCAACCGGCCAAGCTGCTCTTTAGCTTTGTGCTAACCGCAACCACCTATCTGGTGCTGATGATCGCGCTGCTCTTAAGCGCCTTCAGCCTGCCCGCCGATTTTAAGTCGAAGACTATTTACACGATCGTCACCAAGCCGGTACGGTCGGGCGACATCGTACTCGGCCGCATCCTGGGCTATACGATCGTCGGGACGGTGCTACTGGCGATCATGAGCTGCTTCGGCTATTTGTTCGTGGTGCGAACACTCTATCACACGCACGACGTGGAAGTCGCGCGGTTGGAAGAAGTGGTTGACGCCGAGGGGGAAGTTCTCGGCAAAGTGGGCCGGACGACACTCAACGACTATCATCGCCATGAAGTCGACCTAGCTGCGAACGGAAACGGTGACGCCATTTCCACCAACGAACACACGCATGAAGTGACCAATGTCGGCACGCCCGAGCAGCCGAGATATGCGATTTCGGGTCCCGTCGGCTATCTGCGCGCCCGAGTGCCGCGTTACGGGCAACTCAAATTTCTCGATCGCCGCGGCGCACCCGCCCCGCGCGGAATCAGTGTGGGCAGCGAATGGACGTATCGCAGCTTCATCGAGGGCGGCAGTGCCGCCGCTGCCATTTGGACTCTCAGTGGTATCAACGAATCGGTACTGCGGATTAATGACGAAGGCGAAAAGTACCTCCCGCTCGAATTGATCGTCCGCGTCTTCCGCACTTACAAAGGTGATATTGAGCAAGGCATTCAGGGCAGCATTCGACTGCGGAATCCAGACAATCCGGAAGTCAAAAGTAATGAAGACATCTTCACGGCTAAAGACGCGTCGATGAATGAGTTCGACATCCCCAACAAGCTCTTCAATGGCCAGCAGGAAATTGATCTGCTCACGGATCTTGTCAGTAAAGATGGCCGCTTGGAAGTGATCGTCCAGTGTCTCGATAGCGCTCAGTATTATGGCTTTGCACAACCAGACCTTTATCTACGGCTGCCCGACGCTTCACCGCTCTGGAATTTTATTAAGGCTCAAATAGGCATCTGGGTGCAAATGGTGCTCGTAATCGCTATTGCTGTTACCGCCAGTACGGTACTTAACGGCCCGGTGGCCATGCTCTTCACCGTGTCGTTTATCTTGCTGGGATTCTTCAAAAACTTCTTCGTCAACGTGGCGACTGGCAAACAAGTTGGCGGTGGGCCGTTGGAGTCGCTAGTTCGGCTTGTGACACAGAAAAATCAGACCACTGGCCTTGAAGACGGCGGCTTTGCCGTGCAATTGATGCAATGGATCGATTGGGTCCTCAAGCAGGCCATGTTCAGCCTGGCGCAGGTGCTCCCAGATTTCCGCTCGTTCAGCACGGTCGACTACGTGGCCTACGGATTTAACATTCCGACAAACCAAATCGCACAAGATCTTACCGTCACGGCAGCGTACGTCGTGGGTCTGTTCGTGATCGGCTACTTTTGTCTGCGGACACGTGAGGTTGCCAAATGAGCGAACGGCGTTCTTTTTATCGCAAAGTGGCCTACGGTATGGCAATCGCCGTACTGTTGTTTCCATTGGCGCTGTTGAGTTCGCCGGCCTCGATTAACGACGAAGGCGGCAAATTGGCTCGGTTGCGGAACGATCCTGCGCATCCGCTCAGCCAGGCCAGCCTCGGCCAAATCGACCCCGCTAGCGAAACCATGAAACTTGCCACCCTCGGTTTGCGCGGTGTGGCCGTAAATTTGCTTTGGGAAAAAGCCAATTACTACAAGAAAACGGAAGACTGGACGAACCTTACAGCCACGCTCGAACAGTTGGCGAAATTGCAACCCAACTTCATTACCTTTTGGAAGTTCCAAGCGTGGAATCTGACCTACAACGTTTCGGTCGAGTTTGACCACTATAAAGATCGCTATTCTTTTGTCCGCCGCGGCATTCAATTCCTCAAAGAAGGTGAACAATACAATCGCCACAATCCTCACTTGCTTTGGGACTTGGGCTGGTTCATCGGTCAAAAGATTGGCCGTGCCGATGAACACGTGCAATACCGTCGATTGTTTGCTCGAGATGACGACTTCCACCCGGCCGATTTGCCGCCCGATCAACGCGATAACTGGCTCGTGGGCAAGGAGTGGTATCTGAAGGGGGTCGATGCCGTAGATAATAAGGGCAAGAGCATGGGCCGCAAGAGCCCGCGCATTTTTTATTCCAGCCCGGCAATGTCTCAAATGAACTACTCAGAGGCGGTTGAAGAGGAAGGCTTGTTTGACAAAGCCCGTCGTGGATGGATCAAGGCCCAGCAAGAATGGGAAGCGTTCGGCCGATTGCCGATTGAGCACTCGACGGGTGTCGTGCTGCGGCTCGGTGAGCAGCAAAAACTGGAAGAGGAAGTTAAGCAGCTCCAA
This sequence comes from Pirellulales bacterium, assembly GCA_041753435.1. Lineage (GTDB taxonomy): Bacteria > Planctomycetota > Planctomycetia > Pirellulales > Lacipirellulaceae > DASYDU01. The sequence goes on from JBGSUJ010000040.1 coordinate 65,776, forward strand.
GCGAAGCTCGAAGCTATGTCTCCCGGACTCCAGCAGAAAATCGTCGAGGAAAAACGGGCGCAGCTAAGTCCAAAAGAACGTGAAGCGCTCGATACGCCACAAGACAAACGTTCGATGGCCCAGTTGGAATTGGTCTACCCTGCGTCCCTCAAGCTGGAAGTCACACCGCGCGAACTCGCCGAACGCATCGGTGCGACGCATCCCGAAAAGGCCAAGCAGGCCTTGCAACTCGCCGGCGAAGTGGATCGAGGATCTCTGCGGCTCCGCTTCACTATCAATTACAAGGCCGACAGCAATTACGATTATTGGCATACGCGCGCAAAGTTGGAACAAACACCTGACGCCTTGGCAGCCCGCGAAGCCATGTTTCGGGCCTTGCGCACCTTTCGTGAGGGCGACCCCTTTGGTGCCAGGAAGCTTTACGAAGAAGGGTTTGCCAAATGGCGCAAAGTTTTTGACGCGTTCCCCACCGTAATTGAAAGCGAGTCCTCCACTGGTGACGATTTGATTCAGTACATTTTGCAGTATCGCAACGTGCTAGATCAGTTGGACGAGGAGTTGGGCGAGGAATTCCCGCTGTGGGACGTGATTGAGCGGTTTGATACGGAGCAAAAACTGCAAGAGGAACTCACGGCACATCTGCAACGAGAAAGCGGCTCGGCACCGAATGCGAAACCATCTCCACCTGCAGACAGTACGGACAGGGAAGCGTTGCCCTCGGAAGAGGACAACCAGGAAGTAGCAGAGCAAGCAAGCCCTTAGGCTGGAAGCAATCCCCGACTTGTTCTTATTGTGCTTGTTGTTTTCCGCTTTTTCCTGCGCTGCTAGCGCAGCTATCTATTTCGATGGCTTCTCGTCGGACTTCGACTCGGGTCTTAACCTCGTCGCGGTCGATACAACCCGAAGAGACGGGTTGTGCCGTCGATTCGCCGGACTTCATTGGCGTGTATCCAGAGCATCCTATGGATCTTGGTCGATGGAAAACGGTGCCTAATTGTGGTTGGGAATAATGAATGAATAACCGAATCTTGATTCTTCATCGATGGATCTTCATTTGGCCAGCTGCCGTTGGCGGATGGTTGATAGCATCCACTCCGGCCCAGGCTACAACGCCGATCCTGGAATCGGCTCAAGTTATCGAATGCGGTCTCGAGGATCAGCGCTCTGCCGCCGTGGTCTCAAGCGTGGCCATTTCTGCCGACGGGAAAACGGTTGCCGCTGCCAGTGATGACCATTCGATCCGACTCTGGGATACATCCACAGGCAAGCTGCGCTCGCGGCTCGCCGGGCATAACGATTGGGTGCGTACCGTCGTGCTATCGCCCGATGGCCAGACATTAGCTTCTGGGGCAAATGATCGCTGTGTATGCTTATGGAATACTTCGAGCGGCGAATGCTTGCATGAATCGATAACCTTGGGAGGAGCGGTAGCGGCGATTTGCTTTCATCCCAACGGCCAGCAACTTGCTGTCGTTGGGTTTTGCAATTCGCTTCAGATCATCAATACTTCGACCGGACAAACGACCCAGCAGTTCGATTGCCCTGGCAGCGACATTCGAGCCGTCGCGTTCTCGCGCGATGGCCAACAGATGGCAGTGGCGGGCCGGAATGGTAAAGTGCGACTTTGGAATGTGACGTCCGGTGCATTGGAACGCGACCTAACTAAGAGCCGACAGCGAATTCGCTCGCTGGCATTTTCGCCTGACGGCACTCGTCTTGTTGCGGCAGGTGACGATGCCGTAATCTACATTGCCGACCTTTCGGGAACGGGCCATGACGTTTCTCTTGCGGCCCGGCCTGCCAAAATATTCGCTGTCGTGTTCCTTGATGATAACACGCTCGCCACGGGTGGCAGCGACAACCTCATTCGTGTTTGGGAGCTTGAGAACGGAACAGTCGTTAAGCAGCTCGTGGGGCACACGGGCTCGGTTACTTCGCTGGCCTGCGATAGTACGGGAAAGAGGCTCGTTTCGGGTGCTTTCGACACGACACTGCGAATTTGGAACCTGAACGAAAGCGATTCGCAGCCGTCGGTTGCGCGTTCGCCCGCTGCCGAACTACGATAACCTCGGCGGCTTTCCAACGACGGATCGATTTGTCAGCACGAAGCTGACCGGAAGAGTGCATGGAGGCAACTCGTGGGAATTCTCACTTCGCTTGGCAATCTCTGCTTTGGCAACCGTCGCTTGAGCGCTATGACCGCAGCCAATACCGGTTCGCAGCGAGCTACAAGTGCGGCGTATCGCGGTCGCCGCTGCCATTTGGAATCTCTTGAGGAACGCCGCTTGATGGCAGGGGATGTAGCACCGCAGGTGCTCTTGGGCTCGGTATACTTTGAAGAAGCAACTGGGGATGACAGCCAGCCCGATGTGATTCAAGTTTCGTTCGAAGGTGGTGCCGCCGGCACGACGCTCAATCGATTGGTGATCGACGGCGACAAGCTTAGCGACGGGCTTTCGACAGGTGACATATTCTTCGACATTGAAGAAGGCGGACTCGGCGCGTTTGGCGACGTCGGCTTCTCGATTGTCAGCAACGATGGCTTCAGCGTGACTAGTGTAGCAGTCGTTGACGGCGGCACTCAGATTGTGTTCACCTTCAGCGGCTTCGATGCCGGAGAAGTATTTCGTTTTTCGCTCGACGCCGATGAAGCTCAATTCGTTGGCGGCGGAGTGATCGACACCAATGCGCTCGTCGAAGGTGGTGAATTTCAGCGCTCGAAGTTGACGGGCACTTTTTCCGCGCCGCACTACGTCGACCTGACACTCAACGGCACGTACTGGGATGCGTTTGACGGCAACTTCGCGGTTGCCCAAACTGCCACGAGCCTCACGCTCAATTTGCCTAACGATCGCTTTGTGCCGAATCACGATTTCTCCGACCGCACGGCAGGCGCTGTCGTGCATGCTCCACAACTGAAGCTTGCTACAATTGCTGGTTGGGTCTATCACGACCGCGATGATGATGGCAATTTCGACACGCCGAACGAGCAGGGCATCGGCGGTGTCACGCTCGAGTTGCTCAAGGACGGCGTGGGGACGGGGATCACGACCACTACGTCGACGGCGCCGGGACAAGTCGGCCATTACGAATTCATCGATCTGGTGCCGGGAAGTTACGGAGTTCGCGAAGTACAGCCCACCGGTTGGCTCGACGGCAAGGATACGGCCGGCAGCCACGGCGGCAATGTGACCAACGACCTCATCACCGGTGCAGTTCTCAACTTCGGCGACGACGGCGTCAATTACAACTTTGGCGAGTTGCGACCCAGTTCGATCCGCGGTCGCGTCCATGCCCATTCCGGTCCCGAATGCGACTTTGACAATCCGGAGCAACTTCTGGCAGGCGTGCGGATCGACTTGCTCGACGGCAATGGCAAGTTGCTCGACTTCACGTTCACCGATGTCAACGGCCAGTACGAGTTCACAGGCCTGGAACCCGGCGTGTACCAAGTCTTCGAACACCAGCCCGAGGGCTTCTTCGACGGTGACCAGCGGGTCGGTACGGCTGGCGGCCGCGACGACGGTATCGATTCGATTCTCAACATCGTGCTGTTGTCGGGAACCGACGGAGTGAACTACGACTTTTGCGAACATGTCGGTGTGATGCTTTCGGGCAACGTATACCACGATCGCTCGAACGATGGCGTCTTCGACCGCGCGACCGAAGAGGGAATCGCCGGCGTCGTTATCCAACTGCTCGACGAAAACGGCAACGATACGGGACTGCGAGCCACGACCGACGCGACCGGATTCTACAAGTTCAATAATCTGGCGGCCGGCAAGTACGCGGTCGTGGAAGTTCACCCCAGCGGCTGGCTCGATGGGATCGACACCCCCGGTAACCTTGGCGGCATTGCGGCGTCTTCGCCCGGCGACGCGATCAGCATGGTGATGATCAACTGGGGCGAGAACGGTACGGAGTACAACTTCGGCGAGTTGCTGCCCGGTTCGATTCGCGGTCGTGTAGTTGTCTCGACTGATCACGACTGCGATCCGAACGCTGATGAGCCGCCAATTGCCGGGGTTCAAATCGATTTGTTGGACGATAACGGGGGTGTGCTCGAAACGACGTTTACAGATGCCAATGGTGAATACACATTCACCGGCTTGCGACCCGGTGAATATGCCGTACGCGAGCACCAACCGGACGGATTCTTCGACGGCGCTGCTCACGTCGGCGATGGCGGGGGCACGGTGCTGACGGATAATTTGCTCGGTGAGATTTTCATCGGGTCCGACATCCACCTGAGAGACTACCACTTCTGCGAAACACCACCCGCCGAGATTTCGGGCTTCGTTTTCATCGACGGAGCGCCCATCGCCACGAACGAGGCACTGACTCCGCAACAGATCTTCGCGCAGCGCGATGGTTTTCGCACCCCGGACGACATGCCACTCGCGAGAGTCGTGCTGGAACTGCGCGATGGTACGGATGGCACGCCGATTACTGGCGATCTGGCGCTGGCAGGCACGTACGGCGACGGACCGATTCGCACCACGACCGACGCTAACGGGTTCTACCAATTCATTGGTTTGCGGGCCGGCACTTATACAGTTGTTCAAGTGCAACCTGCGGGGTTGATCGATGGTCGCGACATGCCTGGTTTGTTGGGCGGCTTCGCCGTAAACCCGAACGGTATCCCTGTCACCCGGCAGGTCGATCCGACACTCGAAATAATTCCGAGCAACGTCTCGCTGATCATCGACCAGTTCCGCATTGACTTCGGCACCGACGCGATTGTGCGGATTCCGCTTGGTGCCGGTCAGCACGCACAGGAAAACAACTTCAGCGAAGTGCGAATTCAGCCGGTAGTGATTGCTCCACCAATCGAAGATCCACCGCCGCCGGAATCGCCGCAAGCGTTTGCCGATCCGAATTTCTCGATCCTGCCTGCGCTGTATTTGCGCAATCCGTTGCCAACGCGGGTGCCTGAGTGGATCGGTGGTTCGTCGAAGGCACTTGGTTACACCTGGCATTTGAGTGTGGTGAATGCCGGTCAGCCACGTTCGGTGCGTGAGTTGACGTCGCTCTACCATTTGACTTCGGCGCCGATCACGGCCGCGGCCTGGACCGACCTGCCACTCAATGCCGGCCATTGGACACTCGGCCGGTTCGAAGGGGGCAATGTCTCGATCTTGCGCGAAGAAATGTTTGGACATCCCGAGGGGAAACCGGTTACCGGCGACTTCAATGGTGACGGCGTGTGGGAAGTGGGTGTCTTTCACGAAGGGCGTTGGTACCTTGATCTTAACGGCAATGGGGTGTGGGACGAGCACGATTTGTGGGCTAAACTTGGCACCGCGGCCGACTTGCCTGTTACCGGCGATTGGGACGACGACGGCAAGACCGATATTGGCATTTACGGTCCGGCATGGGAACGCGATCCGTGGGCGATTGAGCATGAGCCGGGCATGCCCGATGCCGACAACTATCCGACCAAGCCCTTCGCTAAGGCGAAGAACATGCCTCCGGTGCCCGACGAGTCCACGAGCGGAGGCCGGGTGCTTAAGCGGACGTCGCAAGGTCGGCCGCGGGCCGACTTGATCGACCACGTGTTTCTCTATGGGGCACCGGGCGATGAGCCCCTCGCCGGTGACTGGAATGGCGACGGCATTCGCGCCATCGGCGTATTCCGCGATGGCGAGTGGACACTCGACCTCGACGGAGATGGCCGCTTCACCGAGAACGACGGCAAATACTCGTTCGGCCAGGCGGGCGACCTGCCCATCATTGGCGACTTCAACGGCGATGGCATCGACGAGGTCGGCGTGTTCCGCGACGGCCAGTGGATCATCGACACCAACGGCAATCGCCAGATCGACGCCCACGACACGGTGTTCGCGTTGGGCGAAGCGGGCGACGTGCCGGTGGTTGGCGATTGGGACGGCGACGGCACGGACGATCCTGGCACGTATCGACCGGGCGTGGTCGAAGACCGCGTGTCTCGACGGGCGGGGTGAGGCAGAAGCTGTTAGCTGTTAGCCAAGCGCGTCGGCATGAGCGATCTCTTTGCTTTGGTGGTGTTGCACCATTCTGGCGCTGCGTTTTGGTGACGCCTTCGAAGAGGACAGGGTTTTTTGGGGGTGGATCTAATAGATGGGAGCTGGCCTTTGGGACTGCAAGGCGGGTGGGGTGGACAGCGAGACCAGGAGATGCAATCCCTTGGGGAAGTGCGGAGCGGTCGCGCGGAGGGTGGTGGCTGGTGTGGGCGCGTACCGCGAACGCTGGTTGACGGCTGTTGGCCGACAGCTAACCGTTCGATTCGATTTTTCAAAGAGCTGGCGGAGCGACTGCGGAGGAAGCCACTGAGGCCGCCGAGCTGGCGAGGATGCAGGCCGAAGGCGGTAGTCTCGTGACTTATTTGTCTCGACGCTACTTGCGGAGGAAATGGCCTCGCACGCTTTCACGGAGGATTGGGGTGGCCTCGCACGCGATCGGCACCGGATGGTGTACAAGTGTTTCTATCCGAAGGGCTGGCCAATTTCAACCATTATTTTTGGCCGCGCCGACCGAGAGGGCCCACGAGTTTTGGACAGGATGACAGGACCTTGGGGAAGGATCGACGGGAGGCAGGCGTCGAGATTTCCACTTTGGATCGCTGCCGAAGTGACGGATACCGTGATCCTGTCGCTCCTGTCAAAGTTTTGCGAGCCACGACGTTTTGCGAGCCAGGACGGCGCCCCCCATCGACGGTTTGTTGGTCAACGGGAGTGACTGTACGCATGAATACATCCTTGCCAAGGGGTACCGAAGGATTGATCCGCATCCCCAAAATGGATGTCCCCGCGGTTCCCGCTCGCGGTTCGAACCACTCTCGAACCACGCCCCTTGGTACCACATTGGCTGGCCCAATTTCAACCATTATTTTTGGCCAGGGGGAGGATTTTGCCACGCGGAGGGCGCGGGGGTTGCGGAGGGAAATTGAATGTTGTGGCGGCCTCGGCTCGACGTGCAGCTGTCGGTCGAGTCCTGGTTGCCGGAGGTGATCGTGGTGACTGCGGCAGGCCAGAGCGAGTCGGCCAGTGCCATCTCGCACATTCAAAGCGGCAAGCTGTATTTGTATGACCAGGGCTTGAGTGGCATTGCTCTGATCAAAGCCCATTACCATGTCCAGTCCGAGCATCCAGTGGCCGACTCCCAGTTCGTCGTCCGCTATCGTTCGGCTGGCGGCAACTCGCCCCACTTGCAGGATGCCGAGCGCCGGCCGCTGGACGAGCTGGATCGCGCGGTCGGCGTGATCAGCGATCGGGTCGGACGATTTGTCTCGACCAAACCGACACGACACGCGCTGCTCGACGTCCCCTTGCGCGAGGTCTTGGTCCAATACGAGTCGGACGGCGAAATCAAGACGCTGCGACTGGTAACCAATCTCCTGGACGTGTCCGCCGGGACCATCGCCCGTCTGGATCGCCATCGCTGGCAAATTTAGTTTGTTCTTCCGCTGGCTGAAGTGCTTTGGCAACTTTGGGCGCCTCATCAGTCATACCCGCCATGGCGTGCTCGCGCATTTTTACGTGACGGTCCTTGGCGTGTTGTTGATGTACTTCCACACCGGTTACCGGCCCAGCCAGTAACTGTTCGTGCTCATGAGTCAAGTGGCTGCTGGCGGCGCCTCGCTCCAGGAAGTCTTGCCGATCCTCCGGGAACGGGAAAGACAGAACGAACCCGCCCGCCAGTCCGCGGCACGCCGCCGCGCAAAAAAGAAAAAATCCACCACCTAAGCCCGCGTCTGCCTCACGCGCCGGCCACGCCGCTGCTTGCGCGCAACTGGCGAATCAAACCACACCGAATCGCAGCGACACCCCGCTCAGCAAAAACTCCGATCGACACCACCTGCTACCAGCATGCAGCCGTCAAAATCTCGGACACTATTGGGCAGAGCCAGTGGCCCCCGCTTTAAGACTGCTGGAGCTTGGCAATCTCGGCCAGGGCGGCGGCGAGTTCGGCTTCGAGCTTAGCGACTTCATCGGGCTCGTCGGTCTGCTTTTTGGCACCTGCCAAGCGTGGTTGCAGTTCAGCAATTTTTTTCCGGAGCACTTCGATGCGTTTTTTTGCTTTTTTATCCATGGCGGTGGGGTGTTAGTCGTTAGTGGTTCGTTGCTGGGGCGACCAAGGCGGGGCCGGCGAGGGGTTTGGGGGTGCGCGGGTAGGATCGCATCACGCTGCCGATGATGACGATCGCCAAGCCAACGGTCATCGTCACTTTAAGCCAGAAGTTCATCTGCTTGCGGAAGCGATCGGCGAGGGCGGTCTTGCCGGCCAGGGTTGCGGCGAAAAAGAAGATGATCATGGCGACGAGGATCTTGAGGCTGCCGAGCAGATGGTAGGAGGGGGCGATCTGGTTTGCTTTAGCGATGGTGACAAAGTTGAAGAGTCCGGTGACGAGCAACACGATGGTGGCGATGCCGACCCATTTCGCCCAAGCGGCACGATTGCCGGCGAACCAGGCATCGGCGTTGGCAGCGGTCCCGCTGGCAACGACGCGCGGAGCCACGATGGCCAGTAGATAGAAGATGCCGCCCAACAAGATAATGCTGCCGAGCACATGCAATACGCGCGAGGCGAGCAGCAGAAAGTAGTAGCCATCCAGGTGTGGGGCAGCTTGAGCGAAGGTCAAGAGGTCGGAGAGCGCGTATTCGAGCATGCGGGCAACCAATCGGAGTTACAGGGTAAACCTATAGAATAGAGGGAGTATGCCCGGCACGCTACCGGTTCAAGTTTGGGTGTCTAAGCCATCGTCCAAGATGCGTTGCACGAGCGCGAGGGCACCGCGGGTGGTTTCGATATCGCCACGAAGTTGGGCATCGCGGACGGCCTCGAGTAAATCGGCGAATTGGGGGCTGGGCGCGAGACCATGCCGGATGAGGTCGGAGCCGTCGACCAGCGGCGGTGGGTTGAGTCGATCGGCGGGCCAGGCGAGGCGCTCGCGGACAAAAGCCAGCGCGGGATCTGGGGGACCGGTAGTTGCTTCGTGCAGGGCGACTAGCTCGTGGATGCCATCGTGAATGAGCACGCGCTGCAGTTGCGGCCAAGGCATGTGCGGGGCGTCGCGGAGGAATGATTGATGGGCGAGCAGCCAGGCAGTGCGCTCGATCTCTTTGTTTGTCAAGCGGAGGCGGCGGCCGAGGTGAGTGGGAGCTTGGGGATCGCCGGTCGATTGCAGCAGCGCGGCCAGGGCGACGGCGAGCGAGGGTTGATCGAGAGCGGCCAAGATGCGGCGCGACTCTTGGAAGGTGGTGCCGTCGAGGGCGGCGACGTCCGGCAGGACCTCGGGCAGCAAGTTGGTTGCTTGGAGCAGATCGATCGCTTGTGCGCGACTGGGGCCGGTGAGCATCTGGCGGATTTCGGCGCCGATGCGCTCGGCACTGACGGTGTTGATCTCGCCAGCCATGGCCTGGATGGCGGCGAACGTTTGCGGTTCGATCGCGAAGTTGAACATCGCAGCGAAACGCACGGCGCGGAGCAGGCGGAGCTTGTCTTCGCCGAACCGCAAACGGGGATCGCCGATCGCGCGGATGAGTCGGCGATCGAGATCGTTGCGGCCACCGACATAGTCGACTACTTCGTTGGCAACTGGGTCGTAGAAGAGGCCGTTGATGGTGAAGTCGCGGCGTTGGGCGTCGTGTTCGGCGGTGGTGAAGTGGACGGCATCGGGGTGGCGGCCGTCGCTGTAGGTGGCATCGGTGCGAAAAGTGGTGACTTCGATTTGCCCTTCGTGCCGGCGACCGAGGACCACAATCACGCCAAAGGCGGCTCCGATGGTGAGGGTCCGCCGGTGGCCGAAGAGGTTGCGGATTTCGTCTGGCTTGGCGCTAGTTGCCACGTCGTAATCTTTGGGATGGAGGCCCAAGAGTTGGTCGCGGACGCAGCCGCCGGCCCAAAGCGCCTCGAAGCCAGCGGCGCGCAGCTTCTGCACTACATCGAGGGCGAACGCGCGTTGCGGCGATGGTTCAGGCATTGGCTCAGGAGGGCTCCAGCAGGGCTTCGCTGACCAGTTGCAGGCAGCGCTGGCGGGAATGGTCGTTCCAATCGAAGATAATTTCCACCCCAGGACGGAGGAAGTGCAGCACGACTTCGACGGGCGGCTGGCCGAATGCGCGTTCAATCGCTAGCGCATAGAGTAGCATCTGCATCTCATATTTTTTGGCGAGACTCTCAGCTTCTGTGGGAGTAGTGTCGTTGGTCTTATAGTCGACGAGGTGCCAGCCGCTGGAGTCCTGGTAGATACAATCGAAGAAACCTTGCACGTAGAGATGATGATCGGGGCCGCTTGCCGAGGGCCAGGCCAGGAGGAACTCGAGCTCGCGCTGGACAGTATTGGCAGCGGCGATTTGGGACCAACGCGCGGAATCGACGAACCGCTCGAGCATCTTAACGGCGATTTCGACCGCGCGCTCGTCCAGGGGTACGACCCGCTCGGCCGCCAATTGTTCGCAGAGGGCGGCGATCGGCGTCGTGCCCGTGAGGTCGAACCGCGCGAGCACCGCGTGAACGAAGGTGCCGAGCGCGAGCGGGTCGATCGCGTCGGGTTTGGGCGGCTGGGGCTGGAATTCGTCGAAATCGGGGCGAACGAGTTTGCCTGAGAGTCGTGAGACGGAGAATTGCCGTCGGGCGGTGAGGTCGGGCGCGAAAGGACCGATGTCGGGCGGGATGGTGCCACCGCCACTGGCCGCCAGATCGCGGGCTTGTTCGACGATGGTGACGAGATCGGCGCCGTGCTCATGTCCGAGCGGCTTGAAAGCGGTCGCCGGTTCGGAATCAGTCACGCGGACTTGGGGCACAGCATAACCGGCCGGCAAAGTGCCGTGGAACTCGCCCGTGGCCAGGTCGAATCGTTTGGCAAGCAGCTTGGTCCAATCGGAATCGAGTTTGTCGGTTTCGTAACCGACGAGACTGCTCGAGAGCATGAGGTAGTCGGCGGCCCGTGTGGCGGCGACGTAGAAGAGCCGCTTACGTTCTTCTACGTCGGCCAGTTTCTCAAGCGTGTTGTAGAGGTCGATGCCGGTCGCCGTCGGTTCTTCGTCATCGTCGGCGGGCGGTTTGACGATGGGGCCGAGCGTTTCGTGGAGCGCCGCGGAAGGAACGCGGAAATCGGGTTTGCGATCGATGTCGGCCACCACGACCAGCGGAAATTCGAGCCCCTTCGCTTGATGGATCGTCATCAGTCGGATCACATCGGCCGACTCGGAGAGTGTGGCGGCTAGGGCCTCTTTAGGTTCGCGGGCAACGAATTCGGCGAGTTGGGCAATGAAGCCAGCCAAGTCGAGCACGTCGCCCGAGTCGGCTGCGCGGGCTTGCTCGATGAGCTTGTTGAGGTTGGCTAGCTTGCGTTCGCCGAGAAACTCGGCCAAGAGGGTTGCATCGTAGCCGGTGCGTGCCAGCGCCTTGTGGAGCAGAGTGGTGATCGGCAGCGAATCTTTGTGCGTGCGGAGGTAAGCGATTGTGTTGGCGGCGGTAGCAGCTTTCAGACGCTCTGTATTCGAGAGCTGCTTGGGTAGAGTCTCGCTGAAGAGGCCGTCGTTGAGGCTGCCGGCGGAATCGACGAGCCAGAACAGGGTTTCGTCTTCGAGCGAGAAGAAGGGACTGCGGAGGACACCGGCGAGGCTAATTTCGTCGGCGGGGCTGACGACGGAGCGCAGCAGATTGAGAACGTCGAAAATTTCCTGCTGGGCATAGAAAGCATGACCGCCGACGAGGTAGTAATCGAGGCCGTACTCGCGGAGGGCCGCTTCGTAGAGGGCGACATCGCTCAGCGCGCGGAAGAGGATGGCGACATCGCCGAGTTGCAGTGGGCGGCGGCCATCGGTGGCTTTGTCGTCGGCGATGATGGGTGCCGCGCTCTCGAGTAGCTGGCGGATGCGGCGGGCGATGCGGCGGGCTTCCTGTTCGCGGGCGTCGCGGGCCGCGCCTTTCACTTGCCGGCCGGTCTTGTCGGGAGTAAGGGTCCAAAGAAACTCGATTGCAGGCTGGGGTGTAATTTGCAGGCGGTGGGGGCGGAGCGGTTGGTAGTCGTCGCCGAGCGTTTGCACGAACAAGGCGTTGACAAAGTCGAGTACCGCCGGTTGGCTGCGGAAATTTTTGGTAAGAGGCAGCTGGCCCGACTCGGGGATTTGCGCACGAAGTTCGCGGAAGACATCGGGCTGGGCGCCGCGAAAGCGGTAGATGGATTGATTCATGTCGCCGACGAAGAACAGTTTGCCCGCGGCGATGTCGCCACAGAGCAACTTCACCAGTTCGACTTGCAGGCGATCGGTATCTTGGAATTCATCCACTAGCAGCAGCCGCAGGTTGGAGGAGAGCCGCTGGCGGAGTGGGGCGTGTACGGGGTCGGAGAGCAACTGGTAGGCACATACGAGGAGGTCGTCGAAATCGAGCTTGCCTGCGCGGGCCTTGGCGCGTTCGTACTCTTGTGCGACGTGATGAGCGAGCTCGAGCAGCTCGAGGCTTCGTTCAGCGGCGGCGTGGGCGGCGATCGGCGAGAAGGGTTTGGGGGTGTGCTTGTCGATGGCCGTGCGGAATCGCTTGCAGGCGTCGCGATAAGTGTTGTAGGAGGCCGAGTCTGGCCAATCTTTTTCAGAGCAGATGCCAGAAACGCCGGTGCAACTGCGGAGTGACTGCAGTTCATTGTCCACCAACTCTGCTTGAGCGAGCCGCGGGAGCATATCGAGAAGTTGAGCTTTGGCAGCGACGAACTTTGGCTTGCTGGCTGACGGAGCGACGGTGTGGAGCAGTTCGAGAATCAGCGGCAAGTCGGGTGAAGCGGCTAGTTCGGCGAGCGCGGCAGGAACGGCATCTTGCTCGTAGCAACTCTGCCAGGCGGCGACAATGTCAGCGGGAGTCGCGCTGCGCCAACGGTGGAAGTTGGGGTCGTGGCGATACTTGAGCAGGTCGCGGAGTTGCGTCTTGAGTTTGGCCAGGCCCGACGAAGCGGCCAGGTTCATGGTCGTCGGCTCGAGATCGGCTAGCTGTGTTCGTAGCACGTCGTCGATCACTTCGCTTTCGAGCACGTCGGCGGCACCCTGTTCGAGGACACCAAAGGTCGGGTCGAGGCCGGCGGCAACAGCGTGTTCGCGCAACAGCGACGCGCAGAAGGCATGGATCGTACTCACGCGGGCGGCTTCGATCGCCCGCAGCAGCTTGAGCCATGCATCCTGGCTTTCCTTGGCGAGCGCTGATTGCGAGCGTTCGTAGCAGGTGTTGCGAATGCGGCGACGCATTTCGCGAGCGGCGGCATCGGTAAAGGTGATGGCGACCAGTTGGTGGAGTTCGGCCGCTTGGTGGATCAACGGATTGTCGTGATCCAAGTGAGAGAGGAACCGCTTGGAGAGAACAAATGTCTTGCCGCAGCCGGCCCCGGCCGCCAGTGCGATGGATGTGTCGCTCGTGTTGAGCGCGGCAGCTTGTTCGGCGGTGAGTGGGGGAGTCGTCGGCATACAATTGTTGGCATTCTGAAATTCTGGGTGGCACGTCCTTGAAGCTCGGCGAAGGGCGTGGTTTCGGGTGCTCGCGTTCAGCCACTCCCGTCGCTGGATGTTCCTGGCGAGCCCCCCGTGTTGGCCTCTTCGGCAAACCATTGTTTCCCCAGGCTGCGCAGCTGGCCGATGCGGCAGACGGTCGAGAACTCGCAGAGGCTGGTGCAATGTTCGTCGCGGCTGTCGACAGGAAAGTTGCCTGCGCGAATCTCGCTGACAAACTGCTTGATTTTCTTTGCGAGCTGCGGCTGGATGTCGTTGATCCATTCGATGGTTGGCTGCGCGCCCTCGGCGGTGACCTCGCCGAAGCGGAGTGCACCGTGGAGTTTAGCCCCTTCGGCCATCGACCAGTAGCCGGCGAATACGGGCACCGCGTTGCCTGCCTGAAAGAGTAATTGCTGGGCGGCGAGCACGTAGAGAGCGGGCTGCAAACGCTGTCCCGATTGAAGATGCTCTTTTTTCAAGCCAGTCGCCTTGCCCGATTTGTAGTCGATGACGTTAAACACCTGTTGGCCGGCCGCCTGGCCGACGTCGATGCGGTCGATGCGGCCGGTGATGCGGATTTTTTCATCGCCCAGATCGAACAGAAATGGTTCGGAGGTCGAGCGGGGATCTTCGTCGCCGGCTTCGTCGGAGTGGGGCGGGCCGAAGCGCCATTCGAGAAACTCGGCCACCAGCGGACCATCGAGCTGCGCCCAGGCGGCTTCGTACTTGCCATGCTCGGCTTGGTAGCGAGCGCCCCACTTTTCTATTTCGCGGCGATCGAGTTCGATCAGTGCAGCTTCGAGGCCTGTGTGGGGAGTGGCGCGGACTAAGGCCTCGAGCAGATTGTCAAAGCGGGAGGCAAATTGCTCGGCGTCGCAGGCAGAGAGACTGATGTTTGAGCCGAGTAGATCCGGCAGGCGACGATGCAGTTCGGCCAGCAGGCGGTGGACCAGGGTGCCCCGGTGGCGATGGTTCGTTTCGAGTACCAACTCGCCGAGCGGTTCGCGGCCGAGCACGTTGTTCATGAAGAACTTGAACGGGCAAGTGGCGTAGGTTTCCCATTGGCTGGGGCTCCAGTGGTGCTCGCTGCCGAAGCGGCGGGCGAGACGGGCGCGGACGGCGTTGCTCTCGAGCAGTCCTTCGGCGGGGCCGAAGCTTGTGCGGCGGCTGCGGGAGGCGATCATTCGTAAGGCGGCCTCCAGGGCACTGGCAGCAACACCGGCACTGGCGGAGCCCGTAACACCGCAGCCAGCCGCACCCGAAGTGGATTCTGAGCGGAAGAAGCCGGCCAGCAAACGGAGGTCGCTCTGCATTGCTTCATGGACGGCTTGGATCCGCCAATCGGCGGGGCTCAGCGGCGAATCGCCGGTGGGCAACGGCGAGGGACGCAGCGCGCGATGGTGGGTCACCGCGGCTGGGGAGATGGCCCGTTCGACTTCCGTGACGTAGGGGCTTGGCGAGAGAGACTGGGCCTTGTTGTCAAGTGCGGGGTAGCTGAGGGTCAGCCGCTGGCCGGCGCGGGTGAGCACTTCGTAGAACAGCAGCATCTCTTCCTGGGCGCGGGTAACGCTGGGCGAGTCGTTGGCGATGCCCGCTGGGTCGGCGGCGACCGCGAAGAAGCGGTAGTCGGCTGCCGAGTAGAAGTTGCCAGCACGTTCGGGCGAGGGGAATGCTTGCTCAGACATGCCGGCCAGCAAGATGTGCTTGGCGTCGACCGTGCGGGCAGTCGCGGCTGAGAGCACACGCACGCGGCCGACATCGTCGAAGGGGCGCGGGAGCAGTTCGTGCCTAGCGAGGTCGACCAGCAGGTCGAGCACGGCAGCGCGCGAGAGTTGCGGAGACGGTTCGCCGAGCCAATCGGCGAGGCGTTCCAGCGAGGCGAAGTGCTCGGCGACGCACCGCCAGGCGGTCGTGTTTTCACTTTCGACTGGAGGCCCGCTGTGGCTCGTCCCCAGCCACCCCGATGTTAGCGAGCGGATGCCAAGTCGTTCGCCGAGCTGCTGAAGGGCGGCGAGCCAGGCGGTGGGCGTGGCAGAAGTTGGCAGTCCGTCGAGTGCCGTGGTAAGCTGTTGGAGAAAGGGGAGCGCAGTGGCGGCGGCTTGGGTTTGACGAGCATGATGGGTGATGCGCTGCCGGCCTTCCTGGTGCCCGCTCTCTGAAGCGAGCTCGCCGGCGAACTTTTGTACGCGTTCGATTAGTTTTTCTCGACCCTGGGCAATTTGCAGGTCGCGGACGAGCCACTCGGCGGCGGCGCGCCTTCGGCGATCAACCGCAGTGAGCAGATTGTTAGTCACCAGCGACGTCACGCGGCGGAACGGCCAGTCTGCAAGATCGAGCCGAAACACGTCGAGTAACGTGCGGACGATGCCCGTAGCGGCCAGTGGCAGGCCGGCCTCGAGCGAATAGGGGATGCCGAACTCCTCGAACACCTCGCGGACCCGCGGTGCCGCTTCGCGCAGACTGCGAAACACCACCACCATCTCGCCCGGGCGGGCGGTGCCTGTCTGTGTGCGCTGGTTGACGAGCCGCTGCTTGATGTTGCGGGCGAGTTGGACGATCTCGTCCTGGACACTGGCGGCGGCCACAATCTCCAGGCGATGGAGCGAGGCGGTCGCCTCTGGCGATGGCGGGGGGATGTCGCGCGGATGGTCGAACAGGTGGCCGGCGATGTGATCGAGCGCGGGCCACTGGGTCGCGCGGCAGGGAAGCCGGTCTACCGTAAGCTGGGGGTGGAGCCTGCGCAATTCGGCAAACGTGGCTTGTGTCTTGGCGAACAACTCGCTGCGGCTGGCCGTACGCTCTGCTTCAGCAGGGAGCGAAATGAAAAGCCGGCCCGCCCGGCGGGCGAGTTGGCCGAGGATTTCGAGCTGAGTGTGGGTGAAGTCGTTGAAGCCGTCGGCGACCACCAGTTCGAGCTCGGCCAACCGTGTGGCGTCTGCGGCGAGTGCGTCGCGGACGGCCCATTGGCGACCTTCTTGGTCGGAGAGTCGGTGCTCGGCGAGGAGCTGTTCGTAGCGGGTGTACAGTCGGGCCAACTCGGCGTGTAGCTGCGGCTCGCCGCGGTGGCCGATCGAGTAGGCGAAGCCCGCGGGCGTGATGCCGTGGCGCTTAAGCTCGTGAATGTGATCGGCCAGGAGTTCGACGAACGACGACCGCCGCGCTGTCGCCTGGAGGAAGTGCAACTCGCGGTTTTCCAGTGCGGAGGCGATCACGCGGCGCAGCAGCGTGCGTTCGAGCAGCGGCGTGGTCTGCCGCGGCGGCTGGGGGCTAACTGCCAGGACGCGTTCGCCGAAGGTGGCGAAGGTCGTGATGCCGGGGTCGAGAATGGCCGGTAGCTCGCCGGCGAGTAGTTGTTGCCGGATGACGGCTGCACCCCGGGCGGTGGGGGAGAGCCACAACCCGCGGCCCACCGCACCGCCGGCCGATCGTAAGACTTGTCGATAGAGGGCAACGAGGCGGTGAGTTTTTCCGCACCGAGCGGGGCCGATGACGACGGTGAGTTGGTGGGCCATTGTCCTCGATTTTCGCGGTAACTGGTCTCGTGTCAACTGAGTGCGGAAACCAGATCAGGAGCGTAGGGGATCCAGTCAGGGGAGCAAGGAGAGGGGGGAAGATAACGGCAAATTCAGCCCCGTCTGCTTGACATCAGAGTGCCGACGGGGTTAGACTTTGGGGATAGAGTGGCGGCTTCTTTGCGCCGAGGGAACAGCTTTTTCGGGGGCATCCTCATGGTACTCACGATGTGATCGATAGTAACGTCGATTGCATGGAGCGCGGCGCGATTAGGGATCGCTCGTTCGGTTGGTCGATAAGTTGGGACGAGTTAACTTGCGAGCCCGGTTATCTTGCGAGTCAAATTATCTTGTTATCTTGCAATCTGACTTGTCTTGCAAACTGAGTTATCTTGCAAACTGAGTTATCTTGCAAACAGTGGAGAAAACGCTGCGGCTGAATTGTCGTGGGCGATGTGGTTTCTCATCCTCATTTTTCTGTTTTAATTTTTTGAAGGAGGTTCCAAATGAACACGCGAGTCAATTCGCGGCGAGGGTTCACCCTCGTAGAGCTGTTGGTCGTGATTGCGATCATCGGCATCTTGGTGGCCTTGTTGCTGCCAGCCATTCAGGCCGCGCGCGAAGCGGCCCGACGGAATCAGTGTTTGAGCCAGGTCAAGCAGTTGGTGCTGGCTTGCCACACGCATGCTGATTCGCGCCAGGTTTTTCCGCTGGCGTCGACGGCGCCGTTTCGGCAAGTGTCGAACAACGTGGTAAAATATGGTGCGGTGGACACGGCCGTGCCCAGTCCAGCCGATCCGGGGCCAGGAAATAACGACGTTGGTCAGTGGGGCGATGGCTACAGCTGGATTGTGCAGCTTTTGCCTTATATGGAAGAGAATGTGCTGTACCAGCAGATTCAGGGAACGAGCGCGACTCCAAGAAAACTCGGCAAACTCCGCGATGCGGCGTTCAATGCGCCCCTGCATTTGACGACGTTGGGCACAAATCATAACTCGAGCACTAATCCGTACTTCTGGGAAAGCAAGATCGAAGTCTTGCGTTGCCCCAGTTTCCCGGGTGAAGAATCGATTCCGCAAACGGCTGGGTTCTTCACGGGTCCACCGGTACCCAATGCCGCTTCGCAGATTGCGACGGGCAACTACCTGTCGTTACCGTCGACGCACTTTGTCACGGGTGGTGATTTGGCGACCGCTCCGCCGGTGGCGAATGCTGTCGGAGTGGCCAACGCCTGCTTGAACAAGGCGTTTTGTGGTAACGGCGCGCTGCCCTTTCCGGGTTCGACGGGTACCGGCGTCAATACCAAGATCACCAAGAAGGGCTTAAGCTTTGCCCAGCTCTCCGATGGGGCCTCGAAGACGGTCATGATCACCGAGAGCCGTGAGGAGAAGTGGACGTCGTGGTACAGCGGATTAGCGTCGTATGGCGTCGGCGCTTGGCCAAATCAAGGCTCGGCAGGCGCGCCTCGGGGAAGTGCCGCAAACACAACGCCGATCACGTGGACGTTTGCCGGGACCTCTCCGACCGGTGATATCAGCCTCAATAAGGGCGATCGCAAGGACGATGCTACGTTGTCCGTGCCAAAGTACTATATGCGGGATACGGATCACCCGCACTCTACGGTGACTGGCACCGCCGGTGCCCGCAAGTGGGGCCCGAGCAGCTTGCATCCTGGCGTCGTGCAGCACGGTTGGGGTGACGGACGCGCGAGCGCGATTTCGGACAGTATCGATGGGGATGCCTACTTGCACCTGATCACCCGCAATGGCCGCGAGACGACCAGTCAGAACTTGTAGTGCATTTGAGTGATTGAAGTTGGAATTGTTTCATCCGCCGCGGTGGGCTCGTCCTGCCGTGGCGGATTTTTTTGGGCGCTGTACCGAGGTCTGTGGCCTCGGGATTTGAGAACCGGGCCCGACGTTGGGGAGGTCGGCTTCAGGAGAAGGCAGGTACCGCTTGCGGTTTGGCGCCTGATTTGGGATTATTAAGTGCTCGCACACAGGCCGCTGTGGCGGAATTGGCAGACGCGCATGGTTCAGGTCCATGTTCACGCAAGTGAGTGGGGGTTCAACTCCCTCCAGCGGCACTATTTTCGGGAGGTGTTAAGCCGCGTTGCTGGCGACGTGTGTGCCCGACCGGACGCGCGTCCGCCCGTGAAATCAAGACTGTAGAGCGTCACGAGCGACACGACTAAGTGTTCAGTCAGCTCTCAGGCCGATCGTCGAGGCGGCCGTTGTTATGAGTAATTCGTCGGCACCCCGACTCAAAGATGTCGCCAAGGCGGCCAATGTCTCGTTGGCGGCTGCTTCGCGCATATTGCGTGGGGATCAGGAGCGGTTCGGCGAAGAGACTTGTCGCCGAGTTTTGGAAGCCTCTCGGCAGCTCGGTTGGCGGCGTAATCTGCTGGTCAGTAGCATGCAGACCGGCCGGACGCAGACCATCGGTGTGATGATTCCGCCGTTCGATTCGTTTTGGGTGAGCGTCCTATCAGGCATCCACGATGCACTCTCCAAGGCCGACTATTTGCCGATCACGGTGTGGACCGGCAACCTAGAGCGGATGCCCCATTTTGAAGAGGGCGACGCCGAAGGCAAGAAACAAATCAATCGGCTGTTGGATCGTCGTGTGGATGGTTTGATTATGTGGCCCGCGTTCAGCCTGGCCTATTACCATCACTTTCCCGAATTCGTCGAGCGTCGTGTGCCGGTAGCGGTGATCGATCATTATTCGACGGTGGCCGATTCGGTGGAAACCGATGAAGAACAGGCCACGGCGCTGGTGGCTGAGCATTTGTACCGTCTCGGGCACCGCCGCGTTGCGTGCCTTTCGAGCCGCGAAACGCCGACGCAAACATGGGCCATCAAGCGCCGCAGCAGCTTCGAAGCCGCGATGAGCCAACTCAGCGCGGCCGGTGCGGGCAAAGTTCAAGTGAAAAGTTGGCACCTCAATGAGCAGGGCACCAATGGGGAGGAAGTGGCGCGTGAGTTGCTGACCGACGCACTGCAGCCGACCGCCGTGCTGGCAGTATCCGACCATGAAGCGAGTGCTGTGTACCGGGCGGCTGCCGAGTTGGGGCGGCAGATCCCCGCTGAATTATCGGTGGTCGGGTTTGCAGACCTCGACTTTGCCGCGACCATGGACCCGCCGCTGACCACGATGCGGCAGAAGCCTTATGAAATTGGCCGACTGGCTGCCGAGCTGATCATGGATCGGATTTCTGGCGAAGTGGAAGATACCGGCGAACCGACCACGATCAAAGTCGAAGCGGAATTAGTGGTCCGTTCGTCGACCGCGCCGCCGCCGTGATGGTAGCAGTCGGTGGCAGGGTCTGCCGCGTCGCTTGCCGGTATGAATGGAAACGTGTCCGGGTCCGATCATGCAAGGAGCCCGTGGGGCGGCGCGGCTAGAGCTTGCGGCGATGGGTGTGGTATGCACTTCACCGAAATCGCCACGCCCTTCGGCAAGCCTGCGGGACGTGCCATCCGGAATTCTCGCCCACCCCTAATTAGTCGTCCCTGACAAAGCTCAGAAGTCCTTGGATTTTGGGGTGCAACGGCCGTTTGAGGGCGCTAGAATTTGCCAGGTATTGATCCGGTAGTCCCCGAAAGCTGGCAAAAAATGAAACCGAAAAAGCAGACGCCGC
>JBGSUJ010000041.1:0-4126 GCA_041753435.1 Pirellulales bacterium
TCTTCAAGGCGGAGCAGCGCAGCTGCCTGGGGGCTGTGGTGCGGATCGCGGCGCTGTGGTTGACGCTGGGCCGGACCGTTTCCAGCACGAACACGGGGGCCTGCTGTCGCGCTCGACGGAAGATTTCCGGCGAAGTGCTCCGCAAGCTCAGCGGCGCGATCGCGACGCACGCTCTGGAGCAGGGAGCCGCCGCCGCGTGACGTAAACCCTTGCACAGCAAACGGCAGTGCCATTCGGGTCAGGAACGAATGGCACTTTTGTCTCACATCTGCCTCATCTTGACGAGTCTGCGGCAGGCTTCAGGCGCTGGGGATGCTCAAACTCGAAATGGTCGTCCTTAATCATTTGTAGTGTCTGATGAATCGTCGGCCGGTCTCCCCAAAAAGTGCCGTAATACGCCAATCTGACTCGGCCCGCCGGATCGACGATCACGGTGCTTGGCCGATTGATGTACTCGGAGTGAACGGCGAATGCCAGAGGTTCTACGCCATAGATTGCTCCGACGGCGCCCGCCTGGTCGACCAAGTGCGGCCACCAAATCCCCTCAGTATATAACTCGCTGAAGGACTGCTTAGCAAACCAATAAGTCGGTTCGAGTTCTTTGCCAACCATGACCCGGCAACGATAAAGGTCGTGGCACTCGATGGTCACCACCTGCACGCCAGCCTGTTCGAACTCCCTACGCATTTCGATGAGTTCGCGAAATTCGCCGTGGCAAACCGGGCACCAATCTGCGAAGACCCAGATCAGTACCACCCAACCTTTGGACTTGGAGTCGCTAAGCGTCCAGGCTCGGCCTTCTGTGTCCATCAGGGTGAAGTCGGGGGCACTTTCGCCAACCCGCACCGAGGCAAACTTCTCGGCAGCCAACTGACGATAAGCTTCACGCAACTCGTCAGTGACGCCCTTTCTCTTTTCAATCCGGTCGATGGCAAGTTCGACCTGGTGACGCACGTCCCGTGATGGATCATCGCGCAATCGTTCGCGCAGCAGGGGCAGCGAATCCCCTGCGACCATCTCCCCCAGCGAGATCACGGCCTGCGTTCGTACCAGCGAGCTAGGATCGTCCTGGACGACACGTTCCAACGCATTGGCGGTGTCGACAGCGGACAGGATGCCCAAGGCCGCGGCGGCCACTTGCCGAACGTGCTCGTTGGGGTCTTGTAGTGCTTCTGCCACTTGTGGTGCAGCGTCTGATCCGGCAAGGACCAAATCACGGATTGCCAATAGTCGCACTCGCCCGTCCGGATCGTGCAGGTCGGCTACGCCGTGCTTACCGAGTGAGCGATCGAATGTGAACGATTGATCGTCACTCTGCGGATGGAACGTGTGCGACCGGACACGTTCCAATGCTTGCTGCACGTTTGGCTCCTGACCGCGAGCGCGTCCTGCACCCAAGGCTAAGGCCGCGATTGCTAGGATAGTCATCCAAGAAGGTCGCCATTCGATGCTCAACGACTGGCCATCGGACGCTCTCATGTGCAACACTGACTTCATGACCGCCTCGCGTTAGGTTTTCGTCGCTTTCAATCAGTTGGTATCGCCTCTTACCGGCGGAAGTACATATTCCTATTAGGCTAATCCCTGACAGGCGTCGACTCTGTTAGCTGTCGTACATTGAGTTTCGGCTTCCGACCCGAACAATTCTACTGGCAAACATTTTGGCTGCCACCAGCGACAGTCGCTGGGGCCACGCACCTCTGCCAGGGCCTAGGCCGAATCACCAACGCGCACCACGTAGCCCATCAAGCCTCACGCCAGCTTGCAGCTTGTTCCAGCCGGGCTCTCACTCCCGGGCCAAATCTTTCAGTAAAGTCTCACCCAGAGGCGCAGAGAACGCAGAGAATTACCTCGCTCTCCGCGTCTCTGCATCTCTGCGTGAGTTTATCTCTGTGGTAGGTTACGTGTTGTGTCCTGTCGGAATAGATGTTTGACGAAAGTTCCGCGAGGAAACAGAGATTCAACCGTTAGTAGCACGGCTGGCGCTGATGCTTCTGAAAAATCGTCGAACAGAAAAAGCGCAGAACAGAGCGCAGGCACTCGTATGTCCGCGAAATCCATGCCCCCCGTGGTCAGCTATTTCGTCCGGCTGAAGGGATACCCTTCTTGTAATTGGCCGCGCCGTGATATATATATGTATACATTACGAACGACACGCCCTTCACGCTTTCCAAGTTCTCGGCCCCACAGTCCGCGAAGTTGCGTTCCTGTTGCTCGATGGGCCACCGCTCCGCGCATCCCCGACCAACCTTTTCCTTATTATCTCTTCTCTTTGGATGCTCGTTCGATACAGCGCTCATGCTCAACCCTTGCCAGACGCCAACCCGCCCTGAGTCACATGGCACCAGCAATGCTGCCCCGAACTAAAGGAACTGGTTCAACTCCACACGAATTTGCCAGCTCGCAACGGCCAGAGCCACCCCCGCAAAAACCTTGTCTTCTTCGAAGGCGTCACGTGACATCTTCGAAAGTTTAAGGATTTACGTCAAACGTCCACCGCCAATCATCCTCTGCCCACGGGCCATAAGCCCAATACTAACTCCCACCTCGCTGAACCCTGCACCCCGAACCCCAACCAGCTCCAGCCTGGAATGAATTACCCCCGATCGAGTTTGCAGTCCTTGCAACAATAGGCAACCACTCGCCGCCCACCGAGTTACGACGAGTCGCCTGCCAAGGGCGAAAATAAAATGCAAAAACTCTCGAGTGCCGAACACTTCTTGCCGTTTGGAGTTGGTCGTCGCCAGACAGAATTCAGCCCGGGGTGTGTCGAAGTACTACGCCCTAATCGCCCACATTCCAGCCAGCAGCAGTGCTTGCAGCGACGCAACCGCTTGGTCCCAAGCGACTGCTATGCAACGCGGTGCCTGCGGCGTGACCAGCCCACTCGATCGACTCGAAAAAATGTGACCTTCTGCGAGATCAAGCGGTTTTTGTGCTCCGTGTGCCAGGTGACAAGCGGGCCGGAGCGAAGGTACAATGCCAGGGGTTGTACGGGCGGTTCAATCGCTAATCCTTGGCGGAGTTGATTTCGACTTTTCGCCGCACTTCGGTCTCGATGCGAGGGCGGGCGAGTTCGACGGCTTTTCTCACTCACAGAGTTCCGGTCTTTAAGGAGTCACGGCATGGCTACGGTCACGGATAAAGTTGCGCGTCCTAAAATTCAGCAGACGGAGTGCTTCATCGGCGGCAAGTGGGTCCCCTCGGCGAGCGGCAAGACCTTTGACACGATTCACCCGGCGAATGAGGAAGTCATTTGCAAGGTTGCCGAAGGAGACAAGGCCGATGTCGACGCGGCGGTCGATGCGGCCCGTGAAGCGTTCGACAACGGGCCGTGGCGGACGATGGACGCGCGGGACCGCGGCGCTTTGATGTATAAGCTGGCCGAGTTGATCGCAGAAGAAGCCGAGGAACTGGCCGCGCTCGAGACGCTGGATAACGGCAAGCCGATCAGCGATTCGCGTGCGGCGGATATTCCACTGGTGATCGACTGCCTCAAGTACTATGCCGGCTGGGCAGACAAGATTCAGGGCAAGACGATCCCGATCCGCGGCGACTATTTCTGCTACACACGCCGCGAGCCGGTGGGCGTGGTCGGGCAGATCATTCCGTGGAACTTTCCGGCGCTGATGGTAGCTTGGAAATGGGGTCCGGCGCTCGCCGCGGGTTGTACGATCGTGATGAAGCCGGCCGAGCAAACGCCGCTCACCTGTTTACGGATGGCGCGGCTCGCGCAGAAGGCCGGCATTCCGGATGGCGTGATCAACGTCGTACCCGGTTATGGTCCAACGGCGGGTGCAGCCCTCGTGGAGCATCCGGGCGTCGACAAGATCGCGTTCACCGGCGAAGGCACGACGGCCCGCATCATCCAGAAGGCGGCGGCCGCGTCGATGAAGCGGCTTACGTTTGAACTGGGCGGCAAGAGCCCGAACGTGATCTTTGCTGACGCCGATCTCGATGCGGCAGTGCAGGGAGCCCACTTCGCCCTCTACTTCAATCAGGGCCAGTGCTGCTGCGCCGGCAGCCGGCTCTATGTGGAAGACAAGGTTTACGATGAAGTGGTCGACCGGATTGCCGAAAAGAACAAGACCACGAAGGTCGGCGATCCGTTCGACCCCGAGACGCA
>JBGSUJ010000042.1:0-30475 GCA_041753435.1 Pirellulales bacterium
TTCACGACGCTGGTTCAAACGTCGAAAAAGCTTGGCCTGAGTGCCTACGAATACCTTCGTGACCGCCTCAGCGGTACCTGCGTCCTACCCACCCTCTCTCAATCCATCTCTCGCGCTGCTGCTAGCGATTGAGAGGATACACTAACAGCTTTAAAAAGTCGGGCTGAAAGGATTCGAACCTTCGACCTCTACGTCCCGAACGTAGCGCTCTAGCCAGGCTGAGCTACAGCCCGAAATGGGTCGCGTGCGGCTCGGGTGGAGCGGAGCTTGGGTCGCCGCGGCGCGAATTCTCACTTTAACAGATGGGCGTAAATGTCACAAGATGCGGAAGTTACGGCGGATTTGACTGTGCTGGCAGGTAGCTCTGCCGATTGCTCTGGTCTGTGGAGGTAGAGTGCTGTTATTGTTTCGCGTGGTTGCTAAGCCACGCTTCGCCGCGCTGTTCTCCTCGTCGAATATCTTATTTTTTCAGTTTCATCGGGTCATGATTGATTGCAGCAATTCGTTTCGTGTCGCATTCATACTGATGGCCGCATTGCTCAGTGGTTGCGCGTCGATCGTGAGCGGTCGGACGGCGACAGTAGAGCTCGACAGCACGCCATCCGATGCGCGGGTTGTGATTCGCGACAAGCACGGTAAGCAAGTGCTGACAACCCAGACACCAGCGAGTGTGGAGCTGCGGCGGAAGGACCGCTATTTCTGGCCAGCACAATACACGGCGACGTTTGAAAAGCCGGGCTACGAGCCGAAGGAGGTGGTGATCCGCTCGACAGTAAATCCGTGGGTGGTCGGTAACGTGGTATTCGGCGGTCCGCTTGGTTTAGTGGTCGATGGCGCGACGGGCGGAGGATGGCGGCCGAAAGTGGCGTCGATCGACGCGCCGCTGGAGCCAGTCTACACGGCCGAGCGGCCGGGTCCGTCGACGGTGAATGGTTCTTCGGTGAATAATTCTTCTCAATCTGGCGAGGAGGTCGTACACGCAACGGCGACCTATTAAGCGAGTGGCTGGGATTACGAAGGAAAGCACCTGCCGAATCTGACCATCCAAGTGGGTGAGCCTTGGAGGCGGATGCGGCGAGTGACGAGGGCCCAGGCGAGGCTCTTTTCGCGGGCCAAGAAGCCGAGCCAAGTGTTGCTCTCCGCTGTGATCTTGAGATTGGCTGAGCCGTGGTGACCGTCGATGACCTCAAGCTGCTGATTGCTAATACGCACGGTGGCCCGGCGATGTTCCGAGCCGGTGAAGCTAAAGTGGTAGGTGGCGTCAAGGCCACGGGCTTGACCGGGCTGGAACTGCAAGTGCATATTTCTGAGGAAACTGTCAATCGATTTGGCACGCAAGCTGCCGCGAACGGGGCGGATGGTTTTGTGGGGAAAGCGTTTGGCGACGTGCTCGGCGGCGTCGGAACCAGGGACGACATAGACGGCTTCTTCTTTTTGTTGTAGTGGTCGCAGCGTGTCGTCCATAAACTGCTTGCGGTCGTTGAGCCAGGGTGCCAGGACATCTTCGCCCGCGGGGCACACGGCCAGACAATAGGCGGCTTTGTAGTTAGCGCCGAATGAGAGGCTTTGCCATATCGAGGCCGACTCCGCGGGAGTGAATTGTTTGCGATTACGGCTGCTCGCGGCGAGCTGTTCTGTCCATTCGCTAAAGCCGCCCATGAACTCGCGGTAGTTATGGGTGTAGCAGGCGCTAAAGTTGAAGTTGCCCTCGGGAGAGATTGCGCCGACAGGACAGGCTGCAACGCAGAGTTTGCAGTCGACGCAGGGGTTGTAGTCGATGGGTTTTGATTGTGTTTCGACGACATCGCCAATCAAGATCGTGCCCAGCAATACGAAGCTACCGAACTTGGGATGGATGACATTGCGGTGGAGACCCATTTTGCCGAGGCCGGCCGCGATGGCGACAGGTTTGTGTGAGACAACCCAGATCTTGTCGGGGAAGTGGTCCATTTCCATGGGGAAACCCATGGCCGGATTGACCGCTCGGCTGCCCCGGGCAGCGAGGGTTGCAACGACTTTGCGAGCGACTTCGTTGGTGTAGTCAGCGGTTTGGTGGAACTCGAGATTGGCCACCGAGCGCGCGGGGCTGCGGACGGGCTCGCGGTTCATACAGCAGACGTAGGCCAGAAGCGTTTTGGCCCAGGGGGCATAGCGGAGGACGTCGTCGCGCTGATCGTCGAGTTCTGGGCGATCAATTGCCACAACGCCAGCATCATCGGCGCCGCACTCGAGGCATAGTTGCTTGAGCTCGGCTGCGTCGAATGGTGCGGAGAGGGGGCGTTTGGGGGCCGTGCGGAGTTGCTGGACGGTGGGGTGCTCTTCAAGCCGGATCATCGGAGACCTCAGATATGGTTCGATGTTACCATTGTAAATACTTGCAAAATGCAAGCGACAGATGCTTGTATTTTGCAAGTATATCGAGTAGAGTCAAGACTAGGAGCAGTAATTCTGTTTGAAGATGGCTTCACGGTGTTCTGGAGATACCAACATGAAACAAGCGCGATCGTGTTGTCCGGTGGCGTGTACGTTGGATTTATTAGGCGATAAATGGACGCTGCTGGTGGTGCGTGATTTGTTATTGGGGCGGTCGCACTTCCGCGAGTTTGCCGCTTCGCCCGAAGGCATCGCAACGAACATTTTGGCCGATCGACTGGCCCGGCTCGTAGAGTATGGGCTCGCTGAGAAGTTCTCTTCGCCAGTTCAGCCTGGTCGCGATGCGTACCGCCTGACGGCCCAAGGCAGGACGCTGGGGCCAGTGATCAAAGCGATCGTGAAGTGGGGTCTAGAGCAGATCGAGGGGACAGCAACGATGATGAAGGCCCGCTGAATCGCGTGGTGCGAGCCGATATCGGCGAGATGGATGCCTGCCGTGCCGGGCGATTCTGTTCAAAGTCGGATGCGGGAAGTTGTTCGTTCATTGGAACTGCGCCTCTATGTGGCGTCGATGTTGGGCCGTGCCACGTTTCCTGCCGAGGGTTTTCGGAGTAGGATGCAGCCTGCAGGGTATCCCATTTTGAGACTTTTAGGGCGCAATGACGGACCACTCGGTGCAGTACGCTTATCTTACCATCTTGGCTGGCGATCGAGCCGGTACCAACTTTCCGCTCGATCCGGCGCGAGAGAACGTGATCGGCCGGGGGACGGATTGCCATATTTCGATTCCCGATCCGATTTCGTCGCGCGAGCACGCAACGATATCGCGGCAGGAAGAAGTGTGGTCGATCCGCGATATGGATAGCCGTAACGGCACCAGCGTTAACGGGCAGAAGATCGACGAGGCCCGGTTGGCCGACGGGAACACGCTGCGGATTGGCGGCACGGAGTTTGAGTTTCACGAGTCGGAGGAGCCGCCGACGGCCAAAGGCGACGACCCACAGCTGATGCAGACGATCGTACAGGACTTGCCGATTGCGGTGCAGCAATCGCATGAAGAGGCGCTGGCTGGTTTGCCCAGCGCTGAACAGGTGAAGGAGTTGATGCTGCTCTATCAGTTGAGTATCAAGTTGATGGGTAGCGGCGATCCGAATCGGGTGGTCGAGATCGCGCTCGATCTGTTGAAGAAGCGCACTGGTGCAGCGGTGGTGGGCTTCCTGGCGGTGAACGATGAGGGAGGGCTGCAGCCGAAGCTAGTGATTCCGCAGGAGGCGGCTGATCGCGTGACGTTGAATCAATCGCTAACGGAGCTGGTTTCGCGGCAGGGTCACGCGGTGTGGATTGCCAATCAGTCAACGGGGAACGTGTCGACGGGCCAGGATGCTCATAACTTGGAGCATTTTGCGGATGGGGTGTGTGCGCCGTTGGTACGGCGGAGCGCGGAGGGCGAGCGGGCGACGATGGGCGCGATCCATGTGTATTTGCAGTCGGGGCGGTTTCGGCAATCGGATTTCGACTTCATAATTTCGGTGGCGAATTTGGTGGCGATTGCGCTGGTGCGAGCGCGGGAACTGACCACGCTGCAAACCGACTATCGCCAGTTGGTACAGAAGTCGCCCGGGTATGCCGAGTTGATCGGCGAGTCGCCGCCAATGCGCGACTTGAAGTCGAAGATCACACGGGTCGCGCGGGCGCCGGGATGTGTGTTGGTCCGCGGCGAGAGTGGTACCGGCAAAGAGCTAGTGGCACGGGCAATTCACCGGGCCAGTCCGCGGGCTGACCGGGCGTTGGTCAGCGTGAACTGTGCGGCGATCGCGGCCGACATCATGGAGAGTCAACTGTTTGGTCATAAGGCGGGCGCCTTTACCGGGGCAGACCGCGATCATCAAGGCTTCTTCGAGCAGGCCGACCTAGGGGCGTTGTTCCTCGACGAGGTGGGCGAACTAACGCTCGAAGGGCAGGCCAAGCTATTGCGGATACTCGAAGGGCATCCGTTTTTGCCTGTGGGCGGGACAAAGGAAGTGCAGGTCGATGTACGGCTGATTGCAGCGACGAATCAGGACTTGCAAAAGTATGTGCGTGAGAAGCGGTTTCGCGAAGACTTGTTTTATCGGTTGAGCGTGTTCGAGTTGTATCTCCCGCCGCTGCGGGATCGGGGCAACGACATTGGGCTGTTGGTGGATTTTTTTCTCGACCATTTTCGCCGGCAGCATGGTCGGCCACAGTTGAGTTTGACAGAAGCGGCGCGGGCCAAGCTGCTTGCCTACCGTTGGCCGGGAAATGTGCGACAGCTGCGAAATGTGCTCGATAGTGCGGTGGTGCTGGCGGAGGCGAATGAAATTCTGCCCACAGACTTAGCCCTGCGTGATTCTGGGGGCGACGAACTCGACACGCTCGAGATTGAACATTGGGAACGGCGGCTGATTGGCGAAGCGCTCAGCAGATCAAGCGACAATGTGCCGGAGGCGGCGCGGCTACTGGGTATTGGCCGAGCGACGCTATATCGGAAGATTGAGCAGTATCACATCGAACGGTAGGCTGCATCGCACTCTCGCACGGGCTCGCGGATCCATTGTTTTGCGGCGAAGATTGTGATTGCCAAACCTGCAGGACGACGATGACTACTCTTACTTTTGATCAGCGCCGCGACGTCGAAATGCTCGGCCGAAGTGCACTCGAGCGGTTGCAGCTTGGGAAGTTCAATCGGCATTTGGCTGCGGTGCTTTCTGCGAACGAGTTTTATCAGCGGAAGCTGGCCGGCTGTCCGCGTGAGCTGGAGAGTCTTGATGATCTGGCGAAGCTGCCTTTCACGCAGAAGGACGAATTGCAGTGCGAGAGTGGTGAGGCCTTTGCGTCGAATCGCACCTTCTCGATTGCTACTTACACGCGGTGTCACGAGACATCGGGTACGCGCGGCCGGCCGCTGGCAGTGCTCGATACACCGGCCGACTGGCAGTGGTGGATCGATGGTTGGCAGTTTGTGCTGGATGCCGCTGAGTTGACGGCGAACGATCGGGCCCTGCTGGCGTTTTCGTTTGGGCCGTTTATTGGATTCTGGAGTGCATTCGATGCAATCGTAGCGCGGGGGGCACTGGCAATTCCCGGTGGTGGAATGAGCAGCCTCGCCCGGATCGAATTACTGCGTAAGCTGCGAGCGACGGCACTTTTTTGCACGCCGACCTATGCCTTGCGGCTAGCGGAGGTAGCGGCAGAACATAAAATAGTTCTGCCCCGTTTGTCGGTGGAGAAGATCGTCGTTGCGGGAGAACCGGGCGGCAGCGTGCCGGCGATGCGGGAGCGGATCGAGCGGGCATGGAATGCGCGCGTGGTCGATCATGCGGGGGCGACCGAGGTCGGGCCGTGGGGCTTTGCTGATGCCGCGGGGCGTGGGCTGCATGTGAATGAGTTGGAGTTCATTGCTGAGTTCTTGTCGGTCGAAACAGGACAGGCAGCAAAGGAGGGCGAGCTGGCGCATTTGGTGCTGACTGGATTGGGGCGCGTAGGGGCGCCGGTGATTCGCTATCGCACGGGCGACCTGGTGCGAGCGGTGTGGCCCACCAGCGGAGCGAACCGGTTCGTGCTGCTCGAGGGTGGCGTGCTGGGGCGGGCCGACGACATGATGATTATTCGTGGGGTGAATATTTTTCCGTCGGCGGTGGAGCAGATTTTGCACAGTTTTCCTGAGGTGGTCGAGTATCAGTTGACGGCCCGCAAACGCGGGGAACTAGACGAACTAGTCGTCGACGTGGAAGATCGATTGAATGAGCCGACGCGGATCGTAGAGGAGTTGCAGTTGCGATTGGGGCTGAAGATTGAAGTCCGCGCAGTGCCGACACTTTCGCTGCCGCGGTTTGAAGGGAAGGGACGGCGGTTCGTGGACGAGCGGAATCGCTAATAGGCCCGAACTTTTTTTGACAAGATAACAGGATTTTTTAGGATCGACGAGATAGGAAAAATGGTGATGTGATAAGTTTGGCTTTACCCGATAGATTTTCGTTGCTTTGCATCCTGTAAATCCTGCCGATCCTGTTATCCTGTCGAAAAATTAAGATGAGCATCCAACCGACGAAACTTGAAATCACGAGCACGGGCAAGTTGCGGATTGAATGGTCTGATGGGCAGGTGCGGGAGTATGTGGTAGCTGAGTTGCGGGAGAAGTGTCCGTGCGCGACGTGCCGGGAAAAGCGGTCCGCTCCGCCGCCGCCCGCAACTTCACTGCCGATTCTTTCCATGGAAGAGGCGGCGCCGCTACGGATCGCGGGGATGAAGCCAGTGGGCCGCTATGCTTATGGCATCGATTTCAGCGACGGGCACGACACGGGAATCTTCACGCTCGAATCGCTGCGGGAGATAGGTGAGCAAGTGCAGCCATCTCATTAAAGTCGAGGACCCCTGGTTTTGGAGGGCACAAGGGGCATGTCTCGGAACCAATTGGTTACTTGTTAATTGCCAAAATCGCGGAACGAGGGTAAGCCGGGGACCGCGGTGCCTGGAGTTCCTGCGGCGCTGGTGTTCCCGCCTGCTGAAATAGAGTCGTCCTTGGGCTTGATGACGTCGTTGCGGTTGAGACGGACCTTTTTGAAAGTGTCGTTCGAGACGACGAAGTACCAGTCGCCGAAGCGGAGGTTGAGGTCTTTCACCTGCTGGCGGCCTTTTTCCAAGAGCGAGTTGTACTCGTCGAGCTTGCGCTGGTTTTCCTGTTCGATTTGCTTACCCTGGGCGAGGATGCGATCGTATTCGGGGGAATGCTTTTGTTTCGGAGTGGTGCTTTTGGTGTCGGTGGATTCAGCCTTCACTGAACTCGCTTCGGACGCAGGTTTGGCGGTTTCTGGTTCGCCCGCTCGCTGAACCGCGCTCGCCTCATCGGGCTCTTCTTCTTCCTCGGCGGGCTCCGATGGCGCCGCTTCGTTTGCGGAAGCAGCGGCGGCTGCGGGATTTTCTTCAGGCAGCGGAGGCAACTCTTGGAGCTCGGGCTTTTTCACGGCCGCCTCGTTGAAGCGGGCCATGGCGAACAGGTAGCGCTGTACTTTATTGTCGCCGGTGTTGGTCGTACCATCGGTGGTCGCATCTGCTGCGGCCGAGTCATTGGCCGTGGTATCCATGCGAAGGTCGCCGAAGCGGAGCACATATTCGACTCCGTCCTTCATCGTGACGATCACTTCGCCTTCGCTGGAGATGAGCTCCTGGCCGTTGCCGTCACGGGCCGGGATGGCGGCAAAACCAAGCGAGCGAAGGTCTTTGCGGGCCTCGGGATTGTCAAGGAAGTCGCCGCCCGCCTTGAGGTCGGCGCTAAGTCCGGCCGGTTTGCGATCGACATCGACGATGGCCAGGTCATCGAGCGCGGTTTTAAGGGCGTCGAGCTTTTCGATATTGAGTTCTTGGTTGTCGGAGAGTGTGAATTCGGTGTAACTTTCGTTTGTTTTATCAAACTGTTTGAGCTCCCTGGCAGTCCACTTCGAATCTTGGTCGTTATAGGAGAGCTTGAGCTCGCTCCGCGGGTCCCAGGCGACTTGAATCGCTGGGCCTTGCTGGGTCATCACCGGCACCAACTCGGCGGAGTAATCCTTGATTTGTATATCTTGGATGTCCCAAGCGTTGAGCTTGAGCAGGTCTTTCTCGATCCAATCGGAGAAGTCGGTGGAGAGCCGCGTGGGGTCGATTTCGATGACGTAGACCACGTCGCGATTGGCTTCGCGGACATAGTGCTGGTTGTTGGTGGCATCTTTCACTTCGCGGCCGATGATGAGGTCGACGAGCGGTTTATCTTGGATGTCGGAGATGGTAACCCGTTCGCCCACACCGTGTTGACCGGCTTCGAGTTTGGGCGAGAGAGGATCGATTACGCCAAACTGTTCGTGGTCGGCTGCGCTCTCAGAGGCGACAGAAAAAATTTTGCGGCCCATCAGCGACGTGGCGGCCTCAGCCATCTGCCGATCGGCGTCGGCTGGGTAGCCGCTTTTGGAGGGAATCGTCCACAGGCCTTCTTCTTCCGCCACTTCGAATTCGCGGAGCGTGGCTGAATTTTCGTTGAACTCGACGATCCGCAGCCGTCTGGCTTCGTCGGGATCGTTAAATTCTTTGGTCAGGTCTTCACCAATGAGCGATGCGACGTTGACGTCGATTGCAGCGGGCCGCGAAGCCCAACCAAGGGCAAGGGCGACCAAGGCGACAGCGACGAAGGTCATGGTTTTGGCGGTTTCAGTCATATCGAAGCTCCGGAAGAATTAACCACAGAGGCACAGAAAAGGACTAACTATATTCTTAATCGCTTCTATTCGTTTCTGAGTCCTCTGAGTCCTCTGTGCCTCTGTGGCGAACTAGTTGTTTTGATTAGCTGGCAGAAGTTTACGCTGCGGTTTGCTTTTTCCCATAGCGGAGGCGGCGGGTGTCGACGCCTTCTTGCTCGGCTTTGCGGCGGTGGAAGAAGACGAAGAACGCAAGCAGGATTGGGGGGATCGGCGGGAGGATCACGGCGGCAAACTTGTAGAAGTTTTGCACGCCTTGAATTTTGGCCGCGAGTTCGCGGTCGCTCTGCTTGACTTGCTTATCGCGCTGTTTTTCGAGGCGGGCGATCTTCACATCGCGCTGCCGCTCGAAATCGATCCGCTGCATTTCGATCCGCTGAGCCTTGGCGCGGGCGTCGAGGTCGGTGCGACTTTCGAGTTCGGCGATCTTGTCGCGGAACTCCTGCCGGACGGCTTCGATTTCCTGGCTGGCTTGTTCGATGTATTTGCTACGGTCCTTGAGCGACTTGGAGCGGTACTCCTCGGTGGCTTCCTCGACCTTGGTCAGGATGCGGTGCGAGCGAGTCCGTTTGCGGATGTCGATGAAGCGGTCGTCGCCGGCGAGTGAATCGAGAATGTTTAGCACGAATGGTACATTCTGAAACTTCCACTCAATGAGCATGTCTTGATTCTGGCCCATCTCACGAAGCTGGAAGATAATCGGTGCGACCCAGTCGATATCGGAGACCAGCACCACGTCGATATTATTCTTCTTTGGGCCAGCTTGTTTTGGCTCGTCGGCCGGGCCGGTCGCTTCGGCGGGATCATTCTCTGCGGCGGCCTCGGCCGGATCAGCTTCGCCGGTGTCTTTGGTAAACAGATCAGCGTCGTCGACCACCGTGCCCCGGATGCGAGCGGCAAGGATGAATTGTTCGCGGGTCAGGTTGCGGCGGGGCTGGAGTGTACCGCCGGAGCGGTTCCACATTTCGTAGTCGCGGTAAGTAATAGTGCCGGTGTTTGGTCCGGTGTGAGCCAATTCGGTGAACTCCAACTTCGAGTTGGGATCGGGCCGCCAGGCGCCGGCGACCAGAAACAAAACCTGCCGCATGCCGGCCGAGACGGGGTCGGTTGGATTAAACGGATCGATGGCATTTTGGGCTGTGAGCCCTTCGTCGATGAAGATCCACTCCATCGGGATGTCGCCGATTTTGGTTTCGGGGTTAAAGTCTTGCCAGATGATGGTGTCGGCATCGAGCTCGACGCCGAGCAAGCGCCAGAGCTGCGAAATATCGCCCTTGGGTTCGGGGGGCTGTTGTCCACCAAACATGCCCATCATGCCGCCAGCGGGTTGCTTCGGCTGGCCAGTGCCGACAACGCTGCCAAACGAATTGAGCCAGGGGAGTGGATCTTCGAAGATGGCCGTGGGCTGGCCAGTTTTGATTGCTTGGACAAAGTTCTCCATCGCCTCGGGTGTGAGTGACGAAGGTTGTACGGCGAGCAGGGCGTCGAACCGCTTGGTGATTGGCTTCGAGGGATCAACCTCGACGACATCGTACTGTTTTTTGAGCTCGGTGATGATTTGCGATTCTTCGGTGGGGCCTTGCATCGAGAAGCCGCCGAAGAGTTGAGCGTCGGTCTTGAGGACACCGAGCGTCTTGCGCTGCTGGCCGGCGACCGTGGCGATGGATCGTACCAGTTCGTACTCGATGGGGATGCCGCGATCAACGAACGGGATAACGACCTTGTCGAGGCCGGAACTAAAGGCCACGCCGAAGAACACTTCTTCGGTGCTGCGGACGCCGCGGTTGATGGTGGCGACTTCGCGGGGTTCGATGCCGTAGGTGCGTTCGGCGAGCGTCGCGGCCTCGCTGAAGTTTTCGATTTGATGGACATCGACGATGATTTTACCTCCGGAGAGGGCAGCAAGTTCCGAGAGTGTGGAGAGCAGTTGTAGCTTGTGGGGCGCGTACTCGGCAGGCACTTGCGGACTAACATAGGCATCGATGCGAATGGTTTTCACGTCGGGGTCGTCGCGCAATTCGTGGACAAGCCGCACTGTGCGGTCGGAGAGCGAATTGAGACTCTGGCTGGTGATGTCGAGGTGCAGTGCGCTGGAGTTCGCTAAAAACACATTAATACCGCCGGCTACCAGCACCAGGGCCAACGCCCGCGTGAGATAGTGAGCCCACATGCTGCCGCCATCGTCGCGGCCATACCAATGGCGGCGGCTGATGAGCACCATGCTCACGTAGAGCATCACCGCAGCGATCAACACGAAGTAGCTGATTCCGGCGAGGCCGATCACGCCGCGTTGGAAGTCGGCAAACTGATCAACGGCGCTCCAGCGCTTGATGGCCTGGGCCAGTTCAGGGCTTTTGATGATCCAATCGGCGACACCGAACATGGCCAGCGGTAGATTGAAAATCATGCCGAGGATGAAGCCGACGGTCAGGTTGTTGGTGAGGAACGAGGCGACCATGCCGATCGAAAGCATGGCGAGGCCGATGAACCAGTAGCCGACGTAGGTGCCCATAAATAGGCCCACATCGGGTGAGCCCAGGCCCCAGCTAAAGACGAGATAAATGGCGAACATCGAGAACAAGAGCGACACGGTGTAAATCGCCACGGCAGCCAGGTACTTGCCTAGCACGACATCGAAATCGCTCGCTGGCAGCGTGAGCAGCAACTCGTCGGTGCCCTGACGCCGTTCTTCGGCCCAAATGCTCATGGTGATGGCCGGGATGAAGACCAACATGATGAATGGCAGCCAGCGGTTGAGCTGATCGAGGTTAGCCAGGTTGTTCGAGAAGAACTCGGGCGGCCAGAAGGCGGCCAAGGCACTGAGTACAACGAAAACACAGATAAACACGTACCCTGTTGGGTTCGAGAAATAGCTGACGAAGTCGCGTTTGAAAATCGCTTTAATAACGGTGAAGTTCATGGAACAAGGTCAGGGGTCAGAGTTTAGGACATGCGGGTGAGCTTGTGGAAGGTTTCGTCGAGGTTGTTCTCGCGGTTGGCGAGTTCTTCCGGAGTGCCATCAAAGACAAGCTGGCCTTCATTGATGAAGATCACGCGGTTACACATAGCTTCTACTTCTTGTAGAATGTGCGTTGAGAGCAAGATAGTTTTGGTTTCGCCAATGCGGCGAATCGTGTCGCGGACTTCGCGGATCTGGTTCGGATCGAGGCCGGCGGTCGGCTCGTCCATGATCAGCACGTCGGGCTCGTGGAGCAGCACCTGAGCCATGCCCACGCGCTGGCGGAAGCCCTTGGAGAGTTTGCCGATCGGCTTGCCAACCACGCTGCTGAGCTTGCAGAGATCGATGACGACCTCCATCCGCTGGTCGATTTGCCGGGCCGACATACCGCGCGCCGAGCCGAAGAATTTGAGCAGGCTGCGGGGGGTCATGTCGGGGTAGAGGGGGCCATTTTCTGGAAGGTAGCCGAGGCGCTTCACCGCTTCGAGTCGCTCGGTAGCAACATTGTAACCGGCGATGCGGGCTTCGCCTTCGGAGGGGGCGAGGTAGCCGGTCAGCAGCTTCATGGTGGTACTTTTGCCGGCACCGTTGGGGCCGAGGAAGGCGGCCACTTCGCCCTGGCGGACGGCAAAGGTGACATCGCGACAGGCCGCGAAATCGCCATAGAATTTGGAGAGCCCGTCGGCTTCGATCATTGCCGCCCGGACGTTGCTGCCGCTTAGCGGCGGTGAATTGGTAGCCAATCGCGTCATGGGTCAGGAACTCCGCTAGCGTTGAGCAGGTTAAGGGAGGCAAGGTTCAACCGACCTCGCGGGCTCCCCCGGGCAGAATGCCCAAATTGGTGCCGCCCGGCCAATCGCCAGGCCACCCGTACGCTGGTAGAAGCGTACCCTGAGTACCGGGCAGGTGTCCATACCATACGCCTACGCCCGCCGCTATGGTGCGGTTCGCGGAGAAAGCAGGATTCGGGGATTTGTTGGCAGATTTCACGGTGTTTTTCGACGGCTGGGCAACCCATGGCTGGGGGGAGCGAGGCCGATTCCTCTCGCTCCTGCGTAACAAGCTTTATAGATTATGAAGGACTGAGGAGCAGTCGCTGCTGTTTGCAGCGACGGATTGGGTTCGGTGGCAAGGAACGACTGGGACTGCGAAAGGACGCTTATGATAACCTCGCTGCTCCTAAAACTAACGTATCTCGGAGCGGAGTGGATTCTCTGGTTGCTCGTGGGTTTGAGCGTGATTAGCATCGCGCTGGTGGTCGAGCGATGGTTGTACTTTTGGCGGACGGGGGTCGATGCAGATAAGCTGGGAGGCAGTCTGCAAGAAACGCTACGAAAGGGAGACTTGCCCGCGGCCTGGCAACTGGTGAAAGATCGGCACGTAACTTCGATTGAATGTGGCGTGGTTGCTGCGGGGCTCGTTCATTTGCGCAACGGTGTGCATGCTGCTAGCGAGGCGATGCAGAGCGCGAAGGCGCGGATGCGGCCGGCGCTCGATGCGAACCTATCGATCTTGGCGACGATTGGCAGCAATGCGCCCTTTGTGGGACTGCTCGGCACGGTGCTGGGCATCATTAAGGCGGCCCATGAAATGAACATGGCCGCTGGCCAGCACAATCCGAGCGCGGTGATGAGTGGTGTGTTCGAGGCGCTGGTGGCGACGGCGGTGGGATTGTTTGTGGCGATTCCGGCCGTCGTGGCATACAACCTGTTCGAGCGAAAGGTGCGGATGCGGCTAGCGCAGGTCGATTCGTTGGCACATCTGGTGCTCGCCAATTTGCCGATGGACACTCGACCAACCGAGCCGGGATCCGTTGCTGCACCTACGAGGACCGTCTGATGGCAGGCGGCATTTCCTCAAGCTCGATTTACGAAGATGAAGCCGCGCCGTTGAGCGCGATCAACGTTACACCACTGGTCGACGTGACGCTGGTGTTGCTGATCGTGTTTATGATTACGGTGCCGGCGATCGTGGGCACGGCGCCAGTGAAAGTGGAACTGCCCGAATCGAGCGACATTCCGTCGGTTGCCGAAGAAGCGCCGCTGGTGTTTACACTAAAGCGAAGTGTGGCGGGTGGGTTAGAACTGTATCTGAATGACGAACGGACCGATGCGGCGGGGGTCGCTCGGTTATTTCAACGGCTGGGTTCGACGGCCGCAGAGCAGGATGTTTCGCTTTCGGCTGGTAAGGGCCTGTTATGGGATGAGGTAGTGCAAGTCATTGATTTGCTTAAGTCGCACGGCGTCGAGAAGTTGCGTCTGAATACAAAGCATGTCGAGATGCGCTAAGCATTGCGTTTGATGGAGAGGTGCCGCCGCCAGTGGGTGTCGTCAACCGCGGGAAAGTCGCTCCGCAGGTGGACGCCGCGGGATTCGGTGCGCTGGCGAGCGGCTTCGACGATCATATCGGCGACGGTGAGCATGTTTTGCAGTTCCCAGCCGGCCGGGTCGGCAAACTGGCGGGCAAGCACGTAGCCGCACCAACGATGGATAGTTTCGTCGGCCTCGGCAAGCTGCGACCCCGTGCGGCGGACGCCGGCGGCGCGCCACACGAGGCTTTTGAGCGAGTTGCGGATGTCGACCAGATCGAGCGGCTCGGAAGGCGACACGACTGGGTGATTTTCCAGTGGGATTACCTCGTAAGAATTCGTCTGGTGAAGCGCGGCGGCCGATGCGCCGCGGCCGGCGTGAGCCCCATAAACCAGCCCTTCGAGCAAACTGTTCGACGCGAGCCGATTTGCACCGTGCAGGCCGCTGCTGGAAACTTCGCCCGCGGCCCACAACCGCTCGACCGTCGTGCGACCTTCGAGGTCGACGGTCACTCCGCCGATCATGTAATGGGCTCCCGGCCGAACAGGGATCGGGTCGCGTGTGATGTCGATACCGAATTCGGCGCAGGTCCGCGCAATGCCTGGGAAGCGTTTACGCACGAATTCGGGATCGCGGTGGCTGAGATCGAGAAATACGCAGGGCTGCCGAGTTTTTTCCATCTGCGCGACGATCGCCTGGCTGACCACATCACGCGGAGCCAGCTCGCTGCGCTGGTCGTAGTCGGCCATGAAGCGGTGGCCAGCTGAGTCGACAAGCCAAGCCCCTTCGCCGCGCATCGCTTCGGTGATGAGACTGCGGCTCGAGCCGGCGATGTAGAGCACCGTGGGATGGAACTGCATGAACTCCATGTCGCGAAGCTCGGCGCCGGCGCGGTAGGCGATGGCATGTCCATCGCCGGTGGCGACCACGGGGTTCGTGGTCTCACGGTAAACTTGGCCGGCGCCGCCAGTGCAAAGGACCGTCTGCTTGGCCCAGATGAAGGTTTTTCCATGGGCTGCGTTCCAAACTAGCGCGCCGCAGCAAACGCCGTCGTTGGTTAATAGGTCAATTGTGAACGTGTTGGGCCAGAACTGCGCACCGAGCTCGTGCTTGGCGTGGTCGATCATGGCTCGCATGACTTCGTGACCGGTGGCGTCGCCCAGCGCGTGAACGATGCGACGGTGGCTGTGGCCGCCCTCGCGACCGAGCAATAGACTGCCGTTCTCGACGTCGAACTGCGTGCCCCATGCTATTAATTGTCGGATTTGTTCCGGCGCTTCACGGACGACCATCTCGACGATTTCACGGTCGCAGAGGTTCGCGCCGGCGACTATCGTGTCGTTGACGTGATCCTCGAAGCGGTCTTCGGGATCGATCACGCCGGCGATGCCGCCCTGGGCATACGCACTGTTGGACTGCTCCATTGTGTCCTTGGTGATCACGAGCACGGAGAGCCTCGGATCAATCTCCATCGCCGCCCGCAACCCAGCGATGCCGCCGCCGATCACCAGCACATCAACGAAGTGATGGGGAATCCGCTTGGGATGGAAGGGCACGAGATAGCGCGGGACG
Source organism: Pirellulales bacterium (assembly GCA_041753435.1). GTDB lineage: Bacteria > Planctomycetota > Planctomycetia > Pirellulales > Lacipirellulaceae > DASYDU01. The sequence goes on from JBGSUJ010000042.1 coordinate 15,459, forward strand.
GAGCAAGACATGGCAGTGCAACTATGACGAATGACAAAGTCCAAATGACGAACGAACGGTCGAGTAACTTTGTTGATTAGTCATTCGACATTCGGATTTCGTCGTTTGCCCCCTCGTTATCATTCTACTCATCTTGCTGCCGCGTACGCGAGATGCCCTGGTTGTAGGCCCGCAGGCGTTCTTGGTACTCTAGCGGCACACTGCCACGGTAGCCTTGGCGAAGATCGCGGTAGTCGTCATCGGTCACTCTCGTTTTTTTCAGCTCCCCGCGGCGGAGGCCGAGGCTGCGGAGGGCGTCGTCGAGCTCGCGTTGAGCTGCGTCGGCCGCCGGGGTATCGTCTCTGGCGGCAGCTTTAAGTTGCTGCCAACGGGCGAGGAACCGCTGCAGATCGGCTTCGGACCAGCCGAGCTCATCGAGCAGCCGTCGGTCAAGTTGCTTGCGTTTTAATTGGTCATCGAGCTTTTCGAGCACGAGGTCGGTTTGTTTGCGGGCGTACTCCAGGTTGGCGGCGTCGCCTGCGGGCGCGGTGCCAGTGGATGGGGTGGGCGGTGACGTGCTGTCGGTGGCGCGGCCGGCGGCGTCGCTAAAACTTTTACCTGTGTCTGAGGAATTCTTGTCGTCTGGCTGATTTTGTTGATCGGTGGGGGATTCGCCGGGTTGGTTGGAGGGTTGTTGTCGCTGGTTGGATTCGTTGCCTTGTTGGTGGGTCGGGTCTTGAGGTTGTGGCCCGCCCGCTGAAGCGGGCTCGCCTGGTTCGGTGTCGCCAGTGCCTTCGCGCTGGGTGGAGCCAGAGCCTGGGTTTTCCGTGCCGCCTGAGCCGGTTCGTTCGCTAGAAGTCGCGTCTTCGCCGGCGTCGGTGGAGTTCTTGCCAGCACCTTGTTCGGAGGACTCGCCGGCGCCTTCGTCGGCGGATTGATTTTGGCCTGAACTGCCGGTGCCGTCGCGGTTCGATTTTTGACCGCCGCCTTCCTCACCGCCGCCGGTGCGGTCGCCGCCTTGTTCGCCGGGGGTGTCGCTCTTCCGCTGATTGCGGCTTTCGACGGGCGGCTCGCGGCTCTGTCCTGGTTTTTCACCGGAGGGTTTTTGGTTCCATTTGTCGGACGGCTTGGTGTTTGGTGGCGAATCGGGCGGGGCTTGGCCCTCTGGAACTTGATCGCCGGCTTTGGGTTCACCCTGGTTGGGAAGTTGTTGGCCGTCGGGGGCAGCCGATGGATCGTCTTGGTCGAATGGCTCGCCAGGGTGTTCTTGTTTGCCTTTTTGAGGTTCGCCGGGGCGGGTTTCACGGGTCGTTTTTTCGCGGTCGGAATTGGCGTTTGAGCCGGCGTCGGTCGACGAGTCAAAGTTCGTTTGATCCGGCTTGTCGGTGGGAGAATCGGAGTTGGAAGATTGCTCTTCAGTTGGCTTACCGTCCGAGGTGCGGTCTGGGATTTTCTGCCCGTCCGCTGAAGCGGACTCGTCTGCTTGAGAGGTCGATGCGTCCGATTGTTGACTTTGGTCGCCTGTTTCGGGGAAGTGACCTTCCCGTTGGAGGAAGTCTTGGATGCGATCGAAGGCTTCGCCGTCGTTGTCACCCTCGGGGGAGACGGGGGAAGATTCTTCGCTAGATTGGGGTTGGGCTTTGCTAGATTGGTTGCCATTGCTGGAGGTTTCACGATCGTGGCCGCCTGTGGCGCTGTCGCCCCGATTGCGATCCGCTTCGCTGGCGTTGCTTGCTGCTCCACTTGGTTGTTGTTGCGAGTCGCCGCTGTCGTGATTCTGGTCGTCAGTGGAAGATTGGCTTGAGCCGTTTTGCTCGTTGCCGGATTGGGATTCATTAGACTGGGAGCCTGTGGACTGATCGGACGAATGCTCGCCAGCGTTTTTGTCCGTGCCCTGGTCTTGTGGTTGGTCCGAAGGAGCGGTCGAGTCTGGTGAGTTGTTTTGGCCTGATTGCCCGCCCGCGGAAGCGGGCTCGCCTCCTTCTTGTCCTTGTTGCGGTTCGCGCTGCTCACGTTGAGCGATGCGGTCCTCGGGCGGCTGATCTGGGTTGGGAGAAGTAATTCTCAGAACCTGCGAATCAGTCGTGGCTTCGTTGGGTCGATGGTCGCGGGCGATCGCCCAGTAGCAAACCATGTCGCCTGGCTTCAGCTGATGCTCGCTGGGTGTGAATTGGTGCTTGCCGGTGAAGCGCCCGGTGTGGTCTTCGTCGAGTAATTTGACGTTGAGTACCGGTCGGCCCGCGACTTCGCCATGTAATCGCACTTCGGCCAGCGCGAAGTCGGGGTCGCGGGCATCGACTTCGATTGCCACCGTTTCGTCGAGCCGAACGTCGCGGATTCTTTCCGCGGGCGCTAATAGGGCCACCTCGGGTGCGTAGTCGGGCAGTACGTCGATGGGAAACTTGACCGGGTCGCGATTGGGCCGGCCGTCACTAGTGGTGAAGCGGAGTACGTAGCTGGTGAACTTGGGCGTTTGTCGATCTTTGCGGAGTTTGAGTTCGAAGGCCGCGTGGGCCTCGCTACCGGAGACATTGAGCACGATTTCGCGACGGCCATCGGCTTCGAAGTCGATTTCCGCCTCTTCGATGAGTTGATTGGCCTGGGCGTGGATGGTCACCTTGGTGCCTTCGATCGCGCGGATGTCGCCTAGCCGGTCGATGCTGCGGTCGACAAAGCCGGTATAGTCGGGGTAGTCGTAGTCAATTCGCTCGACGGTGATGGTTGGCGCGGCGACGACTGTGACCACATAATTGAGAGAGCGGGCGTCGCCGGCTTCGATGCGATAGCGCAGGTTCTGTGCGAGGCCGGCTTTTGCACCGTCCGTGGCTGGTGGAATTCGGCCTGTGAAACGCAGGCCTGTGGAGGAAGTCGTCATCGGAACAGGACGATCGACTGCCTGCCCGTCGGCGGTGGTATAGCGGATGATGATTGGATCGTCGGCACCGATGCCGCGGACATCGGCTGAAATCGTGAGCACTTCGCCACGGGCGATCGTGGTTTTTCCCGGTTCGACGTTGTCGATCGACACACGGCTCGCGGGCACGACATGAGCCCAAGGCATCAACACTCGCTTCGCGGTGACGAACGGGTCTTTAGGGGAAAATATTTTGTAGAGTGCGACAGCGGCCACGATGGCCATCAACACATAGCCGAGTCGCAGAAGCCGGGTGCGATCGACGGCCGATTCGACCGGCACGCGGGTAAGCCGTTGGGCGGCCTGTTCTTCGAGTGTTTCGTAAACCGCGTCCGTAATTGTTTCGCGGTGCTGGCGGAAGAGCAGCAGGTTAAGCAGGCTGTTCTTGAGCGAAGGATTGTCGTGCTCGATCGCTTGGGCGGCATAGGCGGGGTTGATCTTCCCGATGCAGAGCGGCCAGAGCCGATGTGCCGCGTAGTAGCCGACACCGGCTAGCAGTGTGGCAAACAGCAGCAATCGGACTCCCACGTTATACCCGCCCGGCACGAGCCAATGCTCCACCGCGGCGGCGGTCAGCAGGAACCCGAGCACGCCGACGGTCATGACAATTAGCGCGGTCATGATATCGACCGCTTTGACCATGTGCCGGGTGGCTTGGATCTGCTTGTCGATATATTCTTCGTAGCGCACGAACTGAGCCTGGTGCGATGTGGGTCGAGCTTTGCCGGGGGGTAGTTGTTCGACAGGCATGGGGTGCTTTGCCGTAATAGACGAAGTGAATTGACGCGACGGACCTTTGCGATGTGGCAAGACCTATCTATTATACGGCGTAGGTCCAATTCATGAGACGCTGGCAGGAACAAAAGTCTCGCGATAATTCGGCGAAAAACTCGCAGGTCCGATCATTGCAAATCTGCCGGATTCCAGGTGCCCATGCTTGATGCTAGCGCATTTCGCGAGATTGTCAGCGGCCGCCGCCGAAGCTGGGGCGCAGCGGCGGCGCGGGGCTTACTGCGGGTGCTCGAAGTGCCTTATTCACTCGCGGTTTGGTGGCGGAATGGTCGATACGATCGTCACGCAGCGGCGGCTCAGCGGGTGGGCGTGCCAGTGATTAGTGTGGGCAATTTAACACTGGGAGGAACGGGAAAAACTCCGATGGTGAAGTGGATTGCACGCTCACTGAGCGAGCGGCAGGTGCGCGTGGCGATTGTAAGCCGGGGGTACGGTGCAGCGGCGGGGACCAAGAACGACGAAGCGCTCGAGTTGGAACAATCGCTGCCCGGTGTGCCACATGTGCAGAACCCCGATCGTGTGGCGGGGGCCCGCACCGCCATTGACCAGTATGAGGCGGAGGCAATCTTGTTGGACGATGGTTTCCAGCACCGGCGCCTAGCCCGGGACCTGGACATTGTGCTTCTCGATGCCACGGCCCCGTTTGGATACCAGCATGTATTTCCGCGGGGGATGCTGCGCGAACCGATGACAGGGCTGAAGCGGGCGCAGGTGGTGTGTTTGACGCGGGCCGATACGCTCGAAGAGGCGGGGCGCCAAGCGATTCGGCGGCAGGTTGCTATGTTAGCTCCCGACGCGGTTTGGTGCGAAGTGGTTCACGCGCCGTCTGAACTGCAGAATACAAGTGGTCAGGCAGAGTCGATTGAAACGCTTGCGGGCCGGCGAGTTGCGGCGTTTGCAGCGATCGGTAACCCCAGCGCATTTCAGCGCACGCTCACCGGGCTGGGGGCCGAGATCGTTTATTGGCGAGAGTTCGGCGACCATCATCGGTACAATGCAAATGATCGAGCTGAGCTGGAGGCAGCGATCGTAGTGTCAGGTGCCGAGTTGGTGGTTACGACGCACAAAGATTTGGTAAAGCTTCTGGTGGATCAGTTGGGCGGCTGCCCGCTATGGGCGCTGACGATAGAGCTGCAGTGGATTGCGGGTGGCGGGGTGTTGGACGAGGCGCTGGAACGAATGATACCCGCCCGCAAGGGCTGAGTTCCATCTACATCAAGACGACGATGGCGTTTTCGAGCTGTTCTTCTTCAATTACGCCAAGTGCGGCATGTTGCGCTAGTTGTTTGGTATAGAATGTTGCACAGCGGCCTTCAAGCAAGACGGTGTTGCCGCGGATACGAATGGCTAAATCGCGGATGCGGCCACCGAGGCGCGATTCAATGCGTTGGCGAATTGCCACGGCGAGCAGGCGCTGGCGCTCGGCGCGGAGACATGCTTCTGCAGAATGGGCCGTCTCGAAGCCGTTGGGCGAGAGGATGACTTCCGTTTCCGCGGCGTCATCGTCATGCGAAGCGCCGGCTGCTAGCGGGGCAACAGGCTTGATATAAAGCGCATCAGATGCCGTCCGAGCGGGCGTCATCGAAATGCTAACCGAACGATGGCGGCCAGCTGGTCGCATGGACATTCCTCCTTCGTCCAGTGTTGTTCCACGACTTGAACCGTGCCGGTTCAACCCGCGAAGGATTGCACCCCTGCAATTAAGCTTCTCATTTGCCCTGCCTTCGTCAACTGAACTACCAATCCCGAGCCGCTAACGCTGCCTTGCGGGCTCCTGTAGTCTGCAGGCCGTTGCATTTCATCGACGCAGACAACGGTTGTCATTCGTACGTCGGTATAGGGCTGGCGATTATCTGATGAAGGTTTGAATCAGGCTGATGATTTCGTTCCGGTCGAAACCGAAGAGAACCTGCATCGTTCATCAATCTAGCCCCGATGTTCGCACAATGTCAACCTGATTTTGTATGCACTGGAAAAGTTCTCCAAATCTTCGCGCCAGTTTTACGCTCATGATAGCATTCGACGATGAAGCATCAGTCGGAGAGACCGGCGAGCTCGCAAAGGTTGGCGGCAGCCACGGGTTGAGGGCAACTCCAGACCAGAAAAAACAGGGCCTCGCGGCACCAGCGGCCGGCCGGATGACTGGCGACGTAGCCCGTGCCCTTGGCGGCTGAAAGCGCTCCCTGGGTGGCGCGGAGCACAAACGTATTGGCGCGTTGCCGGATCGATTCCTTCGTGCAGCGGTCGTCGCCTCCGACAAGTGCCAAAAGATCGGCGACCAATTCGCCGTACTCCTGTGAAAATGCTGCGTGAGAGGCGGCAAGTTCGGGACGTTTGGCTGCTTCGGTGGCAAGGAAGTCAATGGCCGCCTGGGCCAGACCCAGGGCAAGCGCCGAAGTTTCGTAACCGCCTGTGTTTCCACCGACGCCGCTGGCCATGACATTCGCGGCCGGACCAGCGATCAAATTGTCACGCGACACTTCGACACGGTCGAGACGCACCGAACCGGTCGAACTGGCGGTCAGGCCGACGAGTTGAAAGGGGGCTTCGATGGTCATGCCGGGCAGGTTTCGGGGCACGGCCAGCAGCACCTCGCGGACGGTGGCGGTGCCGCTTTCGACCAGCGTCGCTGCCATCACGATTGCATCGGCCGCCGCGGCTCCGGTCACCCAGGGAGACATCCCCTCGAGGCGGAAGCCGGCGGGTGTCTCTTCGGCCGCGAGCACCGGCCGGCCGAGATGGCGACGGCTGGTGGTGAGGTGCGAGATGCCCACCGTGGCGAACAGCTCGCCAGAGGCCAGCCCGGGCAGCAGCCGCGCCTTGAGGCTTTCGTTTTTGCACCCGGCGATGCGGCGGCAAGCACCGGTCCGCTGCGTGAGGATAAAGGTCGTGGTGATGCACGCCGAGGCGAGCGCCATGTAGCCGCGAATACAATCGACCGCCGACCAGCCTTGTCCGCCGTGCTCGACATCGAGGAACCACTCGTAGACCCCCGCTTCGCCGCAGAGCCGCAATTGTTCCGCAGGCCAGTGGCCAGTCCGGTCCAGCGACGTCGCTTGCTCCGCGAGCATTTTGCAAAGCTCAGCGAGAGCAGGGGAATCGAGCGAGGTGATTTTAGTCGGCATGGCGCGTGGTCGGTTGTTGGGTGTTAGTTGTCTCAGGAGTCTACCACAGACGTAGTGTGATCGGATGCAGGGGGCAGGGTTCAGGGCTCGGAAAAGACAGGGCTGTCGGCTCTCGGCTGGGGGCGGTTCTCGGATATTGTCATTTTGATCGGCACCATGGGGGGTGACCGCAGGACATGATCGCGTGGCGGCGGGTGGGGGAGGGGATTTTTGGAATATTGGAACCCGCTTCCGCAACGCGAGCCACCGTTCCAAAAATCACTTCTTTTGTCATCGGGGCATCGCTCTGCGCGCTGGAAAACCAGGCCGTTCTGGACGAATTTAAAGGGGACGGGAGCGAATGGCATTAACATTTGCGTAACAGGTGATTCTCCAACGGTTAAGGTTTGCTCTCGAAGCACTCGAACGTAGTCTGGCAAATTGGCAACCTGCGAATTTTGCAGGGCTGCATTCCGTTGCAAGCGGCGCCATCACAGCGGTGCTTAACGCTTATAGAGCCTTGACTTATCTAAATGTTAATGCCATTCGGGACGGGAGCAATCCTGTTCGGCCCAAGATTTGCGCGTTGAAATTTGCACTTGCGCCCTCGGTCGATCTGGCGCATGTTAGGCTGCATGACGAAGAAGCGGAAGCGTGTCACGGACGAAGACATCACCGGCCTGAAGTACTTTCGGCGGCTGTCGCCGCTGTTTGAGCGGTTGCGCGAAGTGGGCTGCCAGCGTGACAAGGCCAGCAATCGCACGCTGCACATGGATCAGTACTGCTTGTTGGTGCTGCTATACTTGTTCAATCCGGTCGTCGTTTCGCTGCGTTCCTTGCAGCAGGCGAGCGAACTCAAGAAGGTCCAGAAGAAGCTCGGCTGCGCGCGAGCATCGCTCGGTTCCGAGCCACGTGTTTGATCCCCAGTGGCTCCAGGAGCCAGGAGATCGTCGGCGAACTGGGCGCCGAGATCAGGCACACGGTGACGCTGGTCGACGGCACCCTGCTGAAGGCCTTGCCCCGCATCACCGAGGCGATGTGGCTCACGACCCGTACCGGAACGGAGCATCATGCCTGGCGGCTGCACACGCAGTTCGAGCTCGACAAGCACGTGCCGCTGCGGATGGATCTCACGAACGGCCGCAACAGCGGCCCTTCCGATGAAAAGACCGTGCTCCGGGCCAATCTCGAGTCCGACCGCTGCTACGTGATGGATCGCTGCTACGTGATGGATCGCTGGTACGCGCAGTTCACGCTGTTCAACGACGTCTATCGCGCGGGGAGCAGTTACGTGTGCCGTCTCCGCGACAACACGGCGCCGGAAGTCGTCGCAGAGCGCCCCCTCTCGGACGCAGCGCTGGCGGCGGGCGTCTTGAGCGACCAGCTCGTGCGGTTGGGACAGTCCAAATCGCCCGCCGCTCGGCCCGATCACCCGCTCCGGCTGGTGATGGTCCGCATCGAGCCGCACGAGAAACGATCCCACCGCAAAGGCAACACCGGGGCGGGGCCCAGCGACGGCATCCTGCGGATCGCCACCAATCTGCTGGCCGTGCCGGCTGCAGTGATCGCCGACATCTACCGCCACCGCTGGCTGATCGAGGTCTTCTTTCGCTTCTTCAAGCATGTGCTGGGCTGTCGGCATTTGTTGAGTCACGATCCGGTGGGCCTCGAGATCCAGACCTACTGGGCGATCATCGCCTGCCTGCTGATCAGCCTGACCACCGGCCGCAAGCCGACGCTGCGGACTTACGAGATGATCTCGTACTACTTCACCGGCTTGGCCGACGAAGAGGAACTACTGGCTCATCTGGCCAAGCTGAAAATTCACGACGCCTGACCCGCTCGGCCGCACGCCAGCGCGCTCACGAGCCGCATCACGCTGCGCACGATTGGGTTTTCTCGACACGCCGCCCAGCACCGCGATCTTCCGAACCACAGATCCGCGAGCGATCAACCCCCATTGCCGAATCCAATTCCCTGCTTCAAGCTATGATTGCAACAATCGCGCCGAACAGGATTGGCACGGGACTCTTTAATTAAATCTGCATCAAACCATATGGATCACTATAGACCGTAACTTGATTGCCAACAGAATTGTAGAAATTGAGGCCACCTTTGTTCCAATCGGATCGCGCGTCGTCCATCTACCGAGCCAGCTGGCGTAGTAGCGGTGGCGGTTGAGCTGCAGGCCGGTTTCCGGGTCCCGCCCTCTTCCAGTATACAAATGCGTGTTGCCGATGGCACTCGAATACCGGCTCGACGCCAAGCTGAAATCCGGGTCGAGGAACGTCACCTCGCCGTACGGCGTGTGGCCGTACCACTCGACGACGGTTTGGGTCGAATCGCCCAGCGCCGCGGTCACATTGAAGTTGGCGTCGTGTGGCCCAGGTGCTGAAGCGCGCTCGCCTCCCTTGGGTAAAAAAAGAACCCGGTTGGCCCTGCGAGGGTGCCAACCGGGTTCTCCGGTAACGAGAGGGTAGTGTCCCAGGCGACGCACGACAGATGCCGTCGGTGTTACGACGGCCGAGGCGGGCGGGGTCCGCCGTGCGTGGCCAACTACTCTCCCTGGTGGTGTGAAACGTGCAGGTTCCCGTGACGGGCATTGGTCGCCAGACCTCGGCGACATTTTGCGATGCTTCAAACCGAACAATCGATAAACTTCGAACAGCTTTTGGAGACGATTCGATGCTGCCGGCGGCGGCTCGTGGGGTGAGGCAGACTGACTCGCAACCGCCGGCAGTTGCAGAACGGTAAATGCACGTGCCATGCCAAACTGAACTAATCCTGAAGAAGTCCGCCGGTGACTGCCACAATTCGGGCGAAAACCGAGAAAATGCGGCAATTTCCCAGGTCACCGACCTCGGTTACAGCAAGCGGGTGGGGCGAGTGTGTAATAAGTACAAGCTTGCGTTGCAAAATGCTAGCAGGGGGAAAAGATGGGGCTCGTAGAACTTAACCCCACGCTACGATTGTTTTCCGACCTCGGAGAGGTCGTCGACAGCAAGGCGCTAAAGCCTGTTGTGTCTGATTGTGCAAGCTGTTACTATTCGCCCCCCTCAGTTGAAGAGCTTCTCCTCGTGTTGCGGGCTGTCGGCTCGCATTGTTTGCCTCACTGCGCAAGCGCGCCAGACTGACTACTGCCATGCGGCCATTCGCCGTTACGATCGTGATCTTCAGCCTCGTCGGCTGTGCGACCTTTGGCCGCCGCGGACCGGTGCCTGAAGACGTTGCCGTGTGCCGCGACTTGACTCAGCAAGGCGTGACGGCGATCGAAATTGGCAAATGGGACGAAGCGGAGAAGTTGTTGCAGAGTGCGGTCGAAGCTTCGCCGGTCGATTCAGCGGCGCGACATTACCTGGCGGAAGTGCTCTGGCATCGCGGGGCGACCGAAGCGGCGCTCGCACAAATGGAGACGGCGGTGCGGCTGGAAGACTCCGACCCCACGTTGCTCGTTCGCTCGGGCGAAATGCAACTCGGCACCGGCAACGCAGAACAGGCGCTTGTTCGCGCGGATCAGGCCATCCAACTGAACCCGAAACTGGCCTCTGCCTGGGCCCTGCGTGGCAGGGTTTATTGGCGTCTGGATCAAACGGAACGGGCCCTGGCCGACCTGCAGCGATCACTGCAATTTGCGCCGGATAGCGGCGATGTATTGATGGATGTTGCGGCGATTTACCGCCAACGGGGCCAGCACGACCGCTGCCTGACGGCGCTCCAGCATCTGCTCGATACCTATCCGCAGGGCGAAGGCACGCAACTGGCCTATTGGATGGAGGGCCTGACGCTGTCCGACTTGGATCGGCCGAGACAGGCCATCGAGAGCTTGCGTACGGCCAACCAAATTGGTCCGCCCAATCCCGATATTCTTTACTACTTGGCCCAAGCACAGCTTGCAGCCGGCCAGGGAGATGCCGCCTTACGGACTGCGCAACAGGCGCTCGCGCTCAATGCGGCGCACGCCCCTAGCCGTGAACTACTGACCCAATTGGCCGCGCGTCCGAGCGCTGCAGAGCCGAAGCTTCGTTGATCGTTCGGCAGCGGGAACAAGCCTCGAGCCGATGCATGGTTTGGGCTCCGGGGCGGCTGGTCGAGCGACAGCGAGCCCCTAGAACCAGACGAACTTGGGGCTTCGATGCCCACCAGCCTACGAGGACGGTTGGCTGAAATTTGCTTTAAGCGGTACATTCTGCACATCCGAAGCAAGCCGACCTGCGGGCCTTGGCGAGCGGACCAAGGAGCCATTTCATGGCGTATAGTTGCGTGGGCAATTTCAGCCGGCACCTTTGTCTACGAGCCGTTTTACGATCCTTCCCGCCAGGAGATTGCGACAATGTCTGATACCTTAGTCTTGCCCAACGATACATTTGTAGATCGACGCTTGGGAAGTACGGCCGACGGCCAATCCGGCCGCGAACGCCGCCAATTTGCCAACAGCTACGAAGAGCTGTCGCCTGAAGCGGCGGAACTCGCCACGGCGATCGACGGTTACAAGCTGCAGCATCGTCGCCGCTTCATCACGTTCGAAGAAATGCTGGCCGTGATCAAGTCGCTCGGCTACCAGCGTTAAGTGCCGAATGCGGCGGAAGGCGGCGGCATGCCTTGGCTGCGGGCGTTCAATCTTCTTTGAGCACCGTTCGGCCGAGGGCCACGTCGAACTCTGAAACCGCCGGCACGAGCATGGCCGCGGTGGCAAATCCATAGGCCGCCACTGTGACCAGAAAGACACGATCGTAATCGCCGAGCAAGAAGCTGGTAATGACGAAGAAGGTGGCAAACGGCGCGAGCAGCGAGGCCCAAAAAATCGCCTGCGAGGGGTTTCGCCAGCCCAGCGCAACAAAGAGCCCGACACCACCCCCGACGATGAAGCCCAGGAAGGAAGTCAGCTGATACTCGAACGAGTTGCTGAAGGCGAGCATCATCCGCATGCAAGTCGCCACGCCGAGAAACAGAAACAACAGCGTGCCGATGCTGGTGGCTATGGCGGTGCGAGAGTTGGCATAGCTGATGCCGGCATGCAGGCCCAGTGTCGCGGCGAAGATGGTCATCACCGTCCAGCCGCCAATCAGAAAGAGAGTTTGTTCGGTGGCGAGCATGCCGGTATAGAGCAAGTAGCCGAACATCACCAGCGGCAGCAGCACCATTTCTTTTGCCGTGTAGAAGGCCCCCAGCAGTTTGCCAAAAACGATTTCTTTTGGCGACAAGTCGGTCACGAGCAGCAGATCGAGCGCTCGGCTATCCCGTTCGCTGGTCAGCGCAGTTACCGCCGCGGAATTGAGCAAAATCAGGCTCACGACCAGCAGCGCCGTAACACTTTGAGCCGCGGTTGTTGGGCCGTGATTCTCCAACCCACCAAAACGGTCGCCAGCAAACCAGAGCGCACTAAAGCAGGCGGCAAACACCACCCAGTAAGCGAGGCGAATGATCAGCACTTTCTTCCCGTAGGCCTTGGTGCGAACCTCGCGCCACAACACAGGATTATCCCACACCTCGCGCACTTTGTCTGGAGCGCGATGGACGTTTGCAGCCGAGTTCGCGGCAAGCTCGTCGTCGGCAGGTTGAATTTCGCGTGTTGGGTTCCAGACGCGCACCCGCGCGACAGCTACAAGGTTCAGCAGAAGAGCTACGCCGGTCGCCACAATCGCATACAAACTGACAGGTTCCCACAGGGGGCCGTCGGCTCCAGTGCGCTCGAAGACTGGCTCTGCGGCGGCTTGAATCGCTCGCCACGGACTCAGTGCCAAGGCCCAGGTCTCGATGGGAATCTCCGCCAGCCGTTCGCCCAGCACACCCGCTGCCAGGATCTCGCAGGCAATCAGCCAGAGCACGATGATCAGGGCAGTCATGGCGAGCGCCTGAAAAGTTTTTTCCCGCCACAAGGCGATGGTCGAGCCGAGGCTTCCGGCTGCCAGCGCACTGGCGAGCGTCACGACTTCGATCCGCAGTATTTGCCCTGTCGAAACGCCACCCAACAGCGCCACGAGCATCAGCAACGGCAATGCGGCCGCGATAACCATCACCACGGTCAGCATTCCGGCAAGCAGTTTGCCGAGCACAAGCTCGGAGTTCGACAAGTTCGTCATCAACAGCAGTTCGAGCGTTTTACGATCTTTTTCGAGCGCAACTGCCGAAGCAACCAGCAGTGCCGAGAAGGGCATGGCCACCGCGAGTTGCAGGGGCGCCAGAATCTGCGTTACAGCCGCCCCAAACCAGGCCAGGTCGCCCAAATTCTCCACGCGTTGCGATCCGACCATCAATTGCCAGGAAGTCAGGACGATGCCGAACAGCGCAGCCACAAACAGCGTCCGAACTGCGAAAAACCACGCCCTTCGCGGTGCGATGACTGCCTGACGGGTGAACATCGGGCCGACGAACAAAATCGATTCTCCTGCGTAGCCATTTACGACCGACTCATGTCTACCATCTTACGCCAATATAAGCAGCATCCGCTGGCCCGTCGAGCAACCGCTTTTCGCGGGCACGTAGATGCAGCGGGCCGACGATTCGTCTACAATTCAGGCAATCAGGCCAGCGCCAGTTTGGCGGCGGGCGAATGCCAGTACTTCACCTCGAAATAGGACTATTTACGATGTTGCGTTCGCAACGACTTCGTGCCTGGCCAATGCCAGTCAGAGCAGTTCAGCGAGTTGGTGTGGCGCTGCTCCTAGCCACGACCAGCTTTGTAGTAATCGACTACGCTCACGGCCAGATCACGACCGAAGTACTGATTGGCGACTCGGTTTCCGACCCCGGCGCGCGGTATGCAGATGTGGATGAAGCCATTAAGCGATTCAGCAACCGCGATCAGTTGGGAGCCCAGCAGTTTCTGGAAGCAGCGTTGCGGAAGAACCCGAACCTGCCGCCAGTCGACTTGCTGCTTGCCAAAATGTACATCCTCAGCGGCGATAGCGCTTCGGGACTGGCATCGCTCGAGAAAACTGCGACTGATCATCCGAACGATCCAGAGCCCTATTTAATTCTCGGTGATCAGGCGATTAGTTCGGGCCAGACAATTCAAGCCGAAGCTTTGTATGAGAAGGCGCTGGCGTTGATTGATGCCTTCAAGGGAAATGAGAAGCGAAAGCGGAGCTTCATTATTCGAGCCCGCAATGGCCGCTCGCTCGTCGCCGAACGCCGCAAAGACTGGCAGACGGCCGCCGCCGATCTCAATGCCCTGATTAAAGTCGATCCCGATAACGCGACCGCACACTACCGCCTGGGCCGTGCCCTCTTCATGCAGAAGAAATTCAACGAAGGCAAGGCTGAGTTCGACAAGGCCTATCAGTTGGACAATAAGAACCTTCCCAGCCCCAGCATCTCGGCGGCATTACTTTACGAACAACTCGGCATGCGGAGCGAAGCGAAGACGGCGTTCGAAGCCGCAGTGAAAGCGAATCGCGAGGATCCAAAAACACTTAACGCTTATTCCCAATGGTTGCTTGCGACCGGCGACGTGACACGGGCTGAACAAGCCCTTTCGGCTGCGCGCCGTGCCGCGCCTGACGACCTCGATACGCTAGTCTTGAGCGGTGTGGCGGCCCGGATGGGCAAAAAAATGAAGCCGGCCGAAGACTATTTTGTCGCTGCTTTGCGGCTTTCGCCCTCAAATGCGGCGGTCATCAACCAGTTGGCCCTGTTGCTGGTCGAACAGCCCGACGAGACCAAACGCCAACGGGCGGTGGAGTTTGCCCGGATCAACGCCACGCTGCAGCCCAATAGCGGAGAAGCAAATGTCACGCACGCTTGGGTGCTCTACCAAGTAGGCAATACCCGCGAAGCCGAGGCAGCCCTCCGCAAGGGGCTTGCTGCCCGCAACTTGAGCCCCGACAGCAACTTCCTGGTGGCAAAAATTCTGGCGGAACAGAATCGGGGCGATGTAGCCAAACAGTTTTTGAACGCGGCCCTCGAAAATACGGGCGGTACCCTTTCGGTCCTGCGGGAAGATGCCGAGGCACTGAAGAAGCAACTCGGCGGGCAGTAGGTCGGTTCCTGACCCGAATGGCACTGCCGTTTGCTGTGCAAGGGTTTACGTCACGCGGCGGCGGCTCCCTGCTCCAGAGCGTGCGTCGCGATCGCGCCGCTGAGCTTGTGGAGCACTTCGCCGGAAATCTTCCGTCGAGCGCGACAGCAGGCCCCCGTGTTCGTGCTGGAAACGGTCCGGCCCAGCGTCAACCACAGCGCCGCGATCCGCACCACAGCCCCCAGGCAGCTGCGCTGCTCCGCCTTGAAGA
>JBGSUJ010000043.1:0-53078 GCA_041753435.1 Pirellulales bacterium
TCAATGCGGAGCGCTGGTTAGTACATCAAGAACTGCCCCAGCTGCCGCGGCCGCGCGGGACCTGGGAAGGGTCCCGCGGGCCGCCTGCAACACTATTCTTAATCAACCCTGTTGGCTGTCCAACCAATGGGGTCCACCTCACCCGGCCCGCGCTTCCCGACCAGGCTCGGGTGAAGCTTACGGTGGAATCCAAGCTGGCCATTCTTGCCCCTTCCACCGGCCCCGACTTTGACGCCGAGCTCGAACCGCTCCTTTTTGACGGTCCCAGCTTGCCGCCCGATTTCTCTCGGGCCGACATTTACGCCGACCACGACTGATGCAATACCCGGTCGATACCGGTGTCTGGCTTCGGCTCTTCGATCGTACCGATCCGCAACATCCCGACATTCGGGGCGCGCTCGCGCGCCTGCGAAACTCCGGCCACACCCTCGCCACGTGTCCACAGAACATCGCGGAGTTCTGGAATGTTTTGACCCGCCCTTTAACGGCCCGGGGCGGATACGGCAAGAGCGTTGGCACGACCGAGGGCCGCGTCCAATTCATCGAGCGATATGCCGTCGTGTTGGACAAATCGCCCGCCGCGTATGGCCAATGGCGGATGCTCCTCTCTCGGTATCAAGTTTAAGGGACCGCGGTCCACGACGCACGCTTCGTTGCCCTGATGCAAACTACGGCCATCGACCACATCCTCACACTCAACCCGGCCGACTTCGCCCGCTACGCCGCGATAACCGTGGTCACACCGAAAGACGTTGTCGCTTCCGTCACGCCGTAGTGTTCTACAAGGCCGTGTGCCACTGGCTCCGCCAGTGCCGATCGCCGAATCACGTTCGAGCTCAGTCAACACTCGCAGGTTAACCCCAGCTTGCTCCCATTCAGAGCCAATCCCAGAACCGTCTGCGGAGAGGGCGCAAAATGAGCCAGTCCCCGACGGTTCTGGGCGAGTGGCACCCAATTCAATTTCCCTCATCTGCGACCATCCGCGTCATCTGCGGCCAAAATGACTTGGTTCCCGCGGCTCCTGACCCGTCCGCCGCGCCGTGGTAGAATCAATTGCGTTTCCATCCTCGAAGGTAGCGAGGCACGTTCATGGCGACTGAGTTTTCTCCCGATGTCAGTCGACTCATTGCCGATGTATTTTCTACTGGGCGGTACGCGAGCCAGGAGGAATTGCTGGTCGAAGCCGTCCGGCTGCTCGGTGAGCGCGATGCACTGCGCGACCAGATCGACGCGGGCACACGGCAACTTGCTTCCGGCGAATTCACCGACTACGACCCCGCCGCGCTCCGCAAGCGGTTTGACGAGCTGAAAGCCGGTAAATCGTTCGGCAAGTAGCGAGGGTCGCGATGGCAATCGTTCGCCTCTCTCATCTGGCCGACGGCGACCTCGACTCGATCCGCGATTTTTTTTGCCCGAACAGTCCCGCGGCTACGTCCGTCGCATCGAATTCTGCTACACGCCGAAACACGGCAGTTGGCTGAACATCGCGGAGAACGAACTGAGTTTGATGACCCGCCAGTGTCTCAGCGGCCGTCGGATCGGAGAAATCGAAGAACTCCGCGCAGAGATCAATGCCTGGTCGGTCCACGTCACCGACGCCCAGCGTGGCGTCGACTGGCAAATGAAAATCGACGACGCACGCTGCAAGCTAAAATCGGTCTACCCCAAAATCTTGATGTGACAAAGCACTAGGCTCCTCCTTCCTGGCCCCTGGCCAAATCTTCCTACTTGTAACTGGCCGCGTGATGAGATAGATACATATGTACATATTTTCAATCCAGCGTCTCCCTCACGTAACTGCTTCCCGGTCCCTAGCGCCGCCGAGCCACCGCTCTGCGCATAGGCGACCATTCGCTTCTTTATTGAAACTGGACGACCCCGAACTACCTCGATAAAACCTGTCCTCTTGTCCTCTTCCGAGAAATACGCACATCGACCCACGTCTTTATTAAGGCTCGATACCTCGAAAATCACCCCCTCCGACCTTCGAACCCCCGAACCCAAGCGACGCATTCCCCACGATCCCCTCTTCCCAACCTCCACAATGCTAGCAGCCGCGCTTCGTGCTTGACCGGTTCACGCCGTTTTGCAAGACTCTGCGGCCCTGGCCCCCTCCCTCCAATGATTTTCTGTGTCTCAAACTGTAGGAGCTTGGCGATGAAACGCCGTTTGATGTTGGCGACGTGGATGTTGTTGGTCGTTGCTGGCTGCAATTCGAGTTCGTCACCCGATTCGTCCGCCCAAAGCGGTGCGGCGCCACCGGCCTCGGCCGTAGCCCAGGGCAGCGATCCGGCGGCCCTAGCCGCTCATGAGTTCCTCGACGCCGTGGTGAAGGGCGATACCCCTCGGGCCAATCAGCTCCTCACACCGCTGGCCATCGAAAAAATCGCTGCTAGCGGCAAACCGTTTCAATTGCCGGGAATGGCCAACTATTCATTTCGCGTCGGCGAGGTTCGCTACCCGTCGGCCGACAAGGCCTTTGTCCAATGCATGGGCACCGATCGATCTGCGGAAGGCACCACGGTTCAAGAAGAGTTCTGCTGGGTGCTGAGCCTCGTGGAGCGCGATTGGCGTGTCGCCGGCATCATTTACACCGCCGGTCCGCAGCAGAGGATGATGATCTACAGCTTCGAAGACCCAGAAAAAGGGGCTGTGCCGATGCAACAACTCATGCCCCAAGCGGCGGGGCAGACGGCCGATACCGACAGCGCTCCTCAGCAGCCGACGTACCCGCCAACTCAATCGCACGTGCCCGACGATTCAACGCAGCTTCGGCCACAAACCGCCCAAGAACCGGCATCCGCCGCCTCCTATCGCTAACGGTCGATTCGTTTTTCTCGATCCGGTTTATGGGCCGTTGCAGGCCTCTGTGGCAGGCTCGTGCCTTAGCGACGCCCTGCCTGCAGTTCGACGGAATTGTAGTTCGTCAAGTGGCTGATGCTGCCTTTTTCAAGCTCTCGAAACGGCAAATATCACTGGGCTCTTGCGAGCTAACTCCGCTTGCGAACACGAAAAAAACATTTTTAAAGTCAATATCGGTTGATTAGTGAGTCTGCGCAGACCGCTTCGATAAAAACGACCGAGTTTTCGCTACTTTGTGAATTTGCCTAGAAAAAACAAATACGCTGCAATAAATCTGACGCCTTGACAGTAAAACTCGCTGTGTTAAGTTAGTCCCCCTAGTCCGCGAATGGAACGCAGACTATGCAATCGGTAGATTTTTGCTGTCCCACCTGCAATTCCATTTTTCCCACCTAAGACCAAGCTGGCCTCCCTCTTTGATCGCCACTTGTTTTTTAACTTGAGAAAGTTGGCCGCGGCTAGCCACCGCTGTGGCCAGGACGTTTTAGATGACATGCGGTGGCTCGAGAAGTCGCGGTCGGCTTCCGAACAGGATTTGGTTTTTAGTTTTTTTGGAGGATTGTGATGAGTAAGAATTTTGTGCTGCGTGCCGCAGTTTGCGTTGCGGCCCTGGTGTGTGCGACTGTTGTGATGGAAGCCCAAGCCAATGCTTTCTTTGGCAAGCGGCATGGCGGACATCATAGGGGCGGCTGTTGCGGCGAAGCTGTGGAAGCCAGCTGTGGCGCCCCTGCGGAAGAGCCCTCTTGCGGTTGCCCGGTCGTCGAAGAGCCGAGTTGTGGTTGCCCGGTCGTCGAACAATCGTGTGGTTGCCCGGCCGAAGAAGCCAGTTGTGGCTGTGCCAGCGGCGGACGTAAGTTCAAGCTGTTCGGTCGCTTCCGCAACAAGGGCGGCTGCGGTTCCAGCTGTGAGCCCGCTTGCGGCGCCCCCGCCGAAGCTGCTTGCGGCGCCCCTGCCGAGTACGCTCCGGCCGACGCCGAAGCGCCACCGGCTCCGGAAGCCCCGGCTGCCTAGGAGTTGGGTAGACAAAAGTCTGCTCGATGCGTGATTGCCCACTGCGACTGTGGGGTTAGCATGAGCGCAGATATTTTAGCTCGTCGAATCGTCGGGGTGATTTCAGCTTCTTTCGAGAAACACATCACGGTTGGGAGTCGCCCACCAGCGACACGACGAGCAACAAGTGGCCGGGCCTCTCTCCGAGAGGCCCGGCTTAAATTATTGGCTGATCGAGCTTCTTAAGTCGCCTGCGGTTCGTGGCGACAGTTTCTTTCAGCACCCGTGCTAGCAGTGCCGTCCGCCTCCGCGCTCGCTTCGATCGTCGCGAATTGCTATAGTTGCCGCTCCCTCAACTCCGTTTACCGGCGGCAGTTACCCATGCGATTCTCCGTCAATCTTGACGACTTCCGCGGCCCGCTCGACTTGCTGCTGTATCTCGTGCGAAAGCACGAAGTCGATGTCGTCGATCTGCCGATCGCCCGAGTGATCGACCAGTACTTAGAATACATTGCCGTCCTCGAACAGATCGATGTCGATGCGGTCGGCGACTTTCTTGACATGGCGAGCACACTGATCGAGATCAAGTCGCGCATGGTGCTTCCCGGTGACGAGGAAGTTGTCGCCGAGATTGAAGATCCTCGTCGCGAACTGGTCCGCCGCCTGCTCGAATTCAAGCAATACCGCGACGCCGCCAGCATCCTTGAGGAACGCAGCCGTGAATGGCGGGAGCGCTTTCCCCGGATTGCATTCGACGCCCCCCCGCGGCAAGTCGAGCCACATGAGCAATCCATTCAGGAGGTCGAGCTGTGGGATCTGGTGAGCGCGTTCGGTCGCGTGCTCAAAGAGAAAATGGCGACCAGCGGTCCAACGCACATCCGCTACGACGACACGCCGATCCACATTTTCATGCAGCGGATCGACGCCAGGCTCCGCAGCGAGAGCCGCGTGGCATTTGTGTCTTTCTTCGAGGATGAGGTCCACAAGTCGACCCTCATCGGCATGTTCCTTGCACTACTGCAACTGATGCGTTACCGGCATGCACGTGCCGTTCAGACGGCGCCTTTCGACGAAATTTGGCTCGAAGCTGGCGACAAGCCTTTGCCGACAGAACTGACCGTCGTCAACGAGTATGAGCACGGCACTCAAGCCGACGGGTGATCGTCGGGCCCATTTCGCTGCGTCGGTATTCAGCCTAAAATGGTGGCCTGTTGCGCCAATGACGTGCCATCCACACGCCTCACGCGTTCCGTCGACTCCGTCTCTCAGCCCCATCTCGCCTACTCATTCGGTCTTCGTCCTTAATGGTCAACAATCTTCCGGTCAAAACGCATCAGCATGGCGACCTCACCATTGAAGGCTATTCACGAGCAGCCGTTCAAACGTATTGGCGGTTTCCTGAGTTGAAGCTCGGTTTCGACCTCGGCGCTCAACCTTGGTCGTTCATGGGTACCGAGACGTGGTTTGTAACTCACGGCCATTTAGACCATATAGCGGCATTGCCAGTCTACGTCGCGCGGCGGCGGATGATGAAGATGGCGCCACCGGTCATCTATTTACCGACCGAGACCGTGGACCCCATCAAGAAATTGCTGTATCAGTTTCAGCGGCTCGATCGGGGTCGGTTGCCGTGCGATCTGCGTGCAGTCGAACCAGGTGACGAAATCGAATTGTCCCGCGAACTGGTGGTGACTGCGGTTGCCACACGGCACACATTGCCTTCGATCGGTTATGTTGTGTGGGAGCGCCGGCGAAAGCTCCGGCCAGAGTTTCTGAACCTTTCCGGCGATCAAATTCGCGACCTCCGCCTGGCTGGCGCCGAAGTGGCAGAGGAGTTGCGTCATCCACGGGTTGCGTATCTTGGGGATAGTTCTCCGCCGGGTCTCGACGACAATCCCGTGATGTACGAAGCCGAAATCCTCATCTGTGAACTCACATTTGTTGCGCCAGATCACCGCAAAGAGAAGATCCATAAATTTGGCCATATGCACCTCGACGACCTTGTTGATCGCCGTGAACGCTTCAAAAACGAACTGATCATCGCCGGTCACCTTAGCACCCGCTATCATCCGAACGCGGTGCGTGAGATGGTCCAGCGCCGCCTTCCCGATATGCTCGGCGGGCGGTTGATGTTGTGGTTGTAGCGGCGAGGGACGAAATTTCTCACGCTAATTACATCGTCCGTTGCAGATCGATCACCCATGTTGGCGTTTCCCACATGTACTTCTCGACATACTTGCGGCGGGAGAAATAGTAGAGGGCGTTGCCACCTTGAAACACGACACTTAGGGCAATCACCGACCCGTACAATCCGACGACGATCATGCGGTAGAGATCGTCGAATCCTTGAATCGAACCGATTGCGGCGCCGAGCCGCGGGTCGGTCTGTAGTTGAGTTTCTAGTGATTCGCCGCCCCACAGGTTCGAGTATAGCGACCATAGGCAGTAGACGGCGATCATCCCCAGCAGCCAAAGCTGGTTCCAGCCCAGTATCGCCGCGCCCTCTGGGTCAGCGGCGATTAAACGGCGGCGACCTCGGAACTCGTTCCACGCGACGGCAGAGAGGCCCATAAATACCAGCAGGCCGACCGGGCTCCAGAGGGCAAACGGCGTGGAAATCGCGGCGAGGATCGCGGTCGACCACGCATTGAACGTGGCGACGCGGGCGGCCCGGCGGATTGGCCGGCTCCGCTCTGCCGCGGCAGCAAGCTCACGTTGGTGTGATTGATTGAGCGGTGGATCGCTCGGCGGGGCAAGGATTGCGATGGTCATTGGGAGGGTGCCAAGGGTGATGTCATTAACTCGGATCAATGATACGTCGTCGGCCAAGGTGAGATTGTTGGATTTTAGCGATGGGGCCGGCGGAAGGCGGCTGGCATGGTCCAAGACAGTGAATACAGTTGCAAAATCTTCGATGTTTTCAGCAATTCTCAAGAAAAATGCCAATCGCTGTAACACCCGGAAATGGCCCCGTAAGAGAAGGTGAGAAGGAATGGGGAACCAGTATTTTCGACGCAACTCACCGGATTCCTTGCGGAGAGATTTCGATGAACGCCCAAGTCGCCACAGCCTATCCAACCCTCGGACTGAATACGAACACCACCCTCGAATAGATTAAAGGCCTTTCCGTCGAGGAAGAAATCGCCAACACGATCACCCACGGTCTGGGCTTTGTACTGAGCGTGGTCGGAGCGTTTGTCATGGCCGACACTCTCGGCGGTAGCGATGTCTGGCGGGTGGCTGGTTCAGCATTTTTGTCACCAGCATGATCGCCGTTGACGCCATGTCGACTCTTTCCCACGTTTTCCAGTCTCCGCGGTTGCGGAAGCGATTCCGCGCGATCGACCAAGGCACGAATTACCTGCTGATCGCCGGCACCTATACGTCGTTCTCCTTGGCCTACTTGCACTCGTGCCCGTGGTGGATTTTGCTCGGCGTCATCTGCTATTTGCTAGGGCCTGGTGTTCTGGCTCAACGATCGCACGGTGCGTCACTTCCACGCTCTCTGGCACTTGTTGGCGATGGCTGGCAGCGCGGCCCACTTCTCGGGAATAATTACTCTTTGTGGCGCTGCCGCAAAAATTCGTCGTGCGACAAAACGCCGATTAGTATCGCATCGGAATTATTAACCACTGGCGAACTACATCTTCGTGCGAAATAACCGATCGCGGATGCTGGCGAGACCCGAGTTGAAGAGAATCCAGCCGCCAACAAAGGTACCGGCAAGCGGAAACGGCAAGCCCACCACGATGCCCGCGAGCAGTGCCTTAACCGATGCTTTCGGGCCGCGATCGCCAGCGTAGTGAGATTGGAAGTAGTACGTACCCAATAAGCCTCCAACAAAACCTGCGGCGACCAACATCGGCGTCGCCAGGCCGAGTACGATTGTGTTCTGAGTGAACAACAGCCAGTCGAGCCCGAGAATCCAAGCCCCAGTAACCGGCAGCAACCATTGCTCGCTAACTGGTTTAGTGAGCCAGCTCCAAAGCGAGAATTCGTTCGAGGAAGCTGAAATCGATTTTTGTGTGGCGAGTTCGTTCATCGGCAGACGCTGGTTCCGCTCCTGGCTGCAAGAGTCCTGGAAGGTTGGCATGCATACCCAATGTAGGACTACGTCAATCATCCGGCCACGGTTCGGGTAGGATCCACGGAGAAGTAGGCGCGCGATCAAGATTCTCCGTCGTCCAGCGAACCGACCCAAGATGGGTCGACCATATAGCCCGGCCATCTTGGCCGGCGGTTGATCGTTTGCGACCATTTACCGCTTCGAGAACTGGGTACCACGACGAGCGCCGCGGAGCCCCGGCTTTTTACGTTCCTTCATCCGGGCGTCGCGGGTGAGAAAGCTCTTTTCGCGGAGCTTATCGGTGAGGTCACTATCGTAACGGAGCAATGCCCGGGCAATTCCCTGCATACACGCACCGGCTTGGCCGGTGTTGCCCCCGCCGTGGACCAGGATTTCCACATCGACACTATCCTTTACACCGCAATGATCCAGCGGAGCAACGGCTGTGTTACGATCCTGATCGATCGTGAAGAACTCACTCATATTGCGATTATTGATCGTGAATTTGCCCGAACCAGCACGAATCCGCACACGGGCGACCGATGATTTGCGGCGGCCAGTTCCCAGGGCGTCGACACTCTTTGTAGCGGCAGCAGCAGGCATGTGAAAATCCTGTTAATTTTAGTCGATAGTCGTGGAAATTGCTGAAACAGGCAGTGGCGTTTGTCTTCGACAACTGACCACTGAAAACTATCCTACCTTGACGGCCAACTCGGTCAGCGCTGGTTGCTGGGCACTGTGGGGGTGCTCGGAGCCAACGTAGATTTTCAGCTTGGTGATCATCTTGAATGCTAATTTGTTCTTGGGGAGCATCCGCCGCACAGCTTCGTGCAGAATACGCTCGGGGTGGCGCTCCAAACGGTCGGCTGCTTTAACCGAGCGTTGTCCTGGATAACCGGTTGTCCAGCGGTACTCTTTGTTTTCCCACTTATTGCCGGTGAACTTCACCTTGTCGGCATTAATTACAACGACAAAATCGCCGGTGTCGACATGGGGCGTGTACGTCGGGCGGTGCTTGCCCATCAGGATCACGGCGATCTCACTGGCCAACCGGCCGACGATCTTGTCCGTGGCGTCCACGAGCAACCACTTCTGCTCGACTTCGCCCGTTTTGGTCATGTAGGTTGTCATAGGTTTCTTTCCAGCCAAATACTCGATAATTACGGGAATCTAGTAGTTTACCGGCATCAGATTCGGCCAGCAAGTGGGAAAGAATCCCCTGAAAAGCGCGATTTATCGGTGCCGGGTGGACCTGTGAGGGTGACGTTGTCCTTACTTCCGTGTAATGCGCTTACAAACGACGTTTCATGGAGGGGCGTTTACGCTCCTTCTACAATACAATAATAGGCTCGGCATTTATGCCGGGTTTAGTGGCATAGATCCTTTTGTTTGCGTGGCTGTGAGTCGCGGAGTCGCCGCGGCTCACAGCCATGCACACGGATCGTTTTGTTACGCCGACCCGGCGTGAACGCCGGGCCCAAATACCGCTTGCGGCGGAAACGACCGTAAACGGCCATGGGTGACGGTCCACCAACGGGACCAACGAAGGCGACCACCTCTGGCCTATGGCTCAAGTAAAAGTCTATTATGACCGGCAGGGTCATACCGTCACCGTTTGGTTCGACGATCCGCAACTCGAGCACAATTGCGAAGAGACTGGCGATGAGACTGTCCTCATAAAGGACCACTCGGGCCGGGTAATTGGCTTTGAGAAGCTGAGTTCCTCGTCGAGTGACAGCCCGCTCAATGGTGGGTTATGAAGCCATTGAAGCGTAATACGCTCCTCAGCCCCTATTTCCGCCGGTTCCGCAGCCACAGGGCAATGCCCCAAAATGCCAAAAATGCAGCCATCGTGCTCATCACGATGAGCGGTTTGCGCAGGTCGTGCCGCGGCTTATCGGCACTCGGCTCCAGGTAAGCTCCCAGCGCGAACAAAGCCGCCCAGGCCACTAAGGCGGCGGCCAGGATCGTGAAGGGAAGCCACTTTTTGCGCATTTCGATGTTCATCGTGGAGAAGTTGCGAGGATCGAGGATCGAGCGGCCAGAAAAACCAGGAACTCGCTCCTTCCACCTTACAATGCTCGCCAGGTAATTTACATTAAGAACCATCGCGTTCGTCGACAAGTAGAGTCCATCCGGGCGACAAGCCGCTTCAAGGGGCCTTCATTATGATTGTGGGTGTGCCGAAAGAGATCAAGCTGGACGAGTATCGTGTGGCCATGCTGCCGGTGGGCGTTGAGGAGCTCGTCCGCCGGGGGCATCAGGTGCTCGTCGAGGCCGGGGCAGGGCTCGGCTCGGGAATTGCCGATCACGACTACTTGGCGCAAGGCTGCGAGATGGTCAGCGGACCCGAAGAAATCTTCGCTCGCGCGGACATGATCGTGAAGGTGAAAGAGCCCTTGCCTACCGAGTGGTCGCTGATTCGCAAGGGGCAGGTGCTGTTCACGTATTTCCATTTCGCCGCCGATCGCCAGCTGACCGACGCAATGCTCGAACACGGCGCCACCTGCGTCGCCTACGAAACGCTCGCCGATGACAAGGGCCGCTTACCGCTGCTAACACCCATGAGCGAAGTTGCCGGCCGCATGAGCATCCAAGAGGGTGCGAAGTATTTGGAACGGCCGCAGATGGGCCGTGGCATTCTGCTCGGCGGCGTGCCGGGCGTGGCGCCGGCCCATATTACGATTCTTGGCGGCGGCGTGGTCGGAGCGAACGCGGCCAAGATCGCCGCAGGCTTCCGCGCCGATGTGGCGATTCTCGACATCAACATGGATCGCCTGCGCTATCTCGACGATATCATGCCGCCTAACGTCGATTGCCTTTTCAGCGATCGTCACACCATCCGCGAGCAACTCGCGCGGGCCGATCTAGTCGTCGGCGCGGTGCTGATTCCCGGAGCTAAGGCTCCGATGCTGGTGGAGCACGACGATCTCAAGCGGATGAAGCCCGGCAGTGTCATCATCGACGTTGCCATCGACCAGGGCGGCTGCATCGCTACGAGCCGGCCTACGACACACAGTAACCCAACTTACATCGTCGACGAAGTGCTGCACTACTGCGTCACCAACATGCCGGGCGCTGTCGGCCGCACGAGCACTTTTGCGCTTTGCAATGTGACACTTTCGTGGGTCCTCGAAATTGCCCAGCGCGGCATCGACGCTGCGGCCCGCGACCTAAAGCCCGTTGCCCGCGCAATCAACACTTACTCCGGCGAAGTGACTAACAAGGCCGTCGCAGAGACATTTAGACTGGCTTATAGTCCGCGATTCAACGGGAATGTCTAATCCTTTGTTTACGCTTCGTTGGCAAAGCGGCGTCAATGGGCACCTGCGGTTCCTCGATCAAACGGAGCTTCCTGTTGAGATAGTTTATCTCGATTGCCGTACTGTCGAAGACGTGTGGCAGGCGATTCGGCGGCTGAGTATTCGTGGGGCGCCGGCGATTGGTGTGGCAGCGGCTTATGGTGTGTGTGTTGGGGTGCAAAGCGGCATTAGCGTTGACGAAGTGTGCGATTACCTCGCCACTTCGCGGCCCACTGCGGTAAACCTGTTTGCCGTGCTCGACCGGATGCGTGCAGCGAGTCGGGCTGTCCCTGACTCTGATCTATTGGCCCACCTGCTCACCGAAGCACAAGCCATCGACAGCGAAGATCGCGAGATGTGCACAGCGATCGCCCGTCATGGCGCCGATCTTCTAGGAGATCTTCCAGCCGGTGCTGGCATCCTCACCCACTGCAACGCTGGCGCGCTCGTCTCGGGCAGCGGCGAGGGAACGGCGCTTGCAGTGATCTTCGAACTTGCCCGCCGAGACAAACGCCCCCACGTCTTCGCCGACGAAACCCGTCCACTCTTGCAAGGTGCGCGGCTCACGATGTGGGAACTTCAGCAGCGGGGCATCGACGCCACGCTAATCTGCGATTCCGCCGCCGCACAAGTCATGCGTGAAGGCCGCATTCGAGCGGTGATCACCGGTGCCGACCGCATCGCCGCCAACGGCGACACCGCGAACAAAATTGGCACGTACAGCGTGGCGACGCTCGCCCGCGCTCATAAGATACCATTCTATGTTGCCGCACCCGAGACGACGTTCGACCTCGCAATCGCCACCGGCAGCGAGATCCCCATCGAGCAGCGGGCCTCCGAAGAAATCATCCACGCTTTCGGCCGTCAAACCGCCCCCGCCGGCATCAACGTTTACAACCCAGCTTTCGACGTCACCCCCGCCGGACTCATCACAGCCATCATCACCGACCGCGGTGTAATTCGGCCGGTCAACGCTCGAGTAATCGGACATTCATCAAACAATCCATAGCCAATGAATAGTCCTGCGCAATCGATCTAACGGAGTTCTGCTCTAGCAATTCGGGTGCCTTCAGTGTACTGCTTCCAGCGCCGTTCGAGTTCTCGGGTATTGAGGCCATAGATCTCGGAAAGGGCGTGATTGGGGCCTCGCTCAGTCGATAACTTGGCAAATTGCACAAACTCTGTTGGGGATTCTAATTGCGTGAGATATTCGACAAGCGACAGGCTCTGCGCGTAGAACGCAGCCCGCTGAGCAGCAACTGGATAGTCGATGTCGGTTAGCAGTCGGTTGAGCGACAAGGAAGTTCTATTCTGAAGTGCCGTGTTTAGGTCTCGTCTGTGACGAACCCGTTTGTCAGCCGGGTCGAATAGTAACGCGAGTCCTTCTTCAGCCCATTTGGGCGGCGTGGTTGTTGGACAGGCATCGGCGAACAGGATATGCACCAACTCGTGAGGGAGCGCGGCCAGACCCTGTTCCGGATGCTCCGCTAATAGATCGATCCGACGTTGCGTCACGCGCCCACCACGAAGGGAAATTGTGGAACTACCGATTGTTTGAGATCCCCCGCGCTCCACGGCACTGAGGTAACTCTTTCGTGTCGCGTGCAACACGATGTTGCATTTCGGCCGCCATCGCACCGTATCCGGCACGTTGAAAACGTCGGTACGCAATTGCTTGCAGACCGTATCGCAATGCCTCGCCACGTCGCCGGCGCGTGGGCCATTGACAAACGATCTGACGACGAACTCTGTGGATTCAGCAAGGCAATCGCCCTGGGATGCAGCACTAGAACAGCGGCACACCGGCAGGCAAGCCCACTCGGTCGCAACGCAAAGGGTGGCGTTCCGAACCAACTCGACGAGCAATGCCGAGGTAGCGATTGCCAGAAATAGTAAGGATCGATGGCGATAAACCTGGCAAGTGTGCCGTATGGCACACACTCGGCGCGCAGAATATATGCGCATTCCACACCTGAATCATAGTTAATCGCCTGTCGAAAAGTGCGCAGTTGTCATGCAACTGCTGGGCCGGGCAAGCTCCGGCGCAGGCAATCCATCCGAATCAATGCATCGCAAGATATTGTGGGATAAGTAGTTGCGAATTTTCAGTAGACAGAAATATTTACCGTTGAGTCCTTGAATCGCTCGATTGGATGCCTCGATCAAGAGCGATCGTTGCTCTGTCTCTAGGCGGCGCAAATTCGCCAGCGACTCGCCGAACTTCGGCACATTTTCTGCCGTATGTAGGTCAATGAGGTGATGATTCATGCGTCCAGTTTACGCTATCCCCCGAGTGCTCGTTGTTGTGGGCTTGATTGCCGGCCCCGGTTTCGCTTGGACCTACCATTGCCGAAGCGAGGTGTCGCAGGTGAGTGCTATTCGGGCCGAGGGAGGATCGCATACGTGCCCATGCACTACCAAAAAGGGAGCATGCTGCTGTAGAGTGAAATGCCTTTGCGGAGGTCCGTTGCCGCAACAAAGCAGAGATCCTGCGGTGCCGGCTCGCTCGAACGATTCGGTTCAACTGCTGGTCTTGGCACCCAACGAAGACGTAGTCGGTGGGCCGGTTGGCTCGCCGTATTCGTTCGATTGCTGTTCAGCGTCCCTCACGGGCTTCGCCACGAATCTAATTGCTCAAGGAACGCGCCTTAACATTTGATTGGCTTCGCACTGCGCAAAAAAAGTGTGCTGGTTGTCGATTGGTAAGTTAAGTTTAGTGTTAATTCTCGCACCCTATCGGCGCCCTAACCTAGGGGTGCTACATCGCAAGCAAGTTAAGGAGCAATTACCATGTCTGCTACATTAAACAAGTTGACCATTGTTGGAACTGCCACTCTCGCCTTGTTGGTTCTGGCAAGTGGAGCATCTGCAGCGACTTCGCTCGGATTCCCAAAGGGACGACCTTACTATGGCGGCTCGAGTCAGCAATCTGGTGCAAGGGCCTTCCGCAGCTATTCCCCAGCGTACTCGACAGAGACGCGGCAGAGTTTCTCGTATGAACCGGCGGAGGCTGCCACCTCGGCCAAGGACGGATGCCCACAGCGCGCTGCGGTACCTCAGGCCACCAAAAAGGATGAGGCAACGCAGGGCGTTGCCACAGATCCGCAAGTAACTCGCCGTTCGTATTCCTACGAACCTGCAGTTGAACCCGCACAAAGGGTGCGCAGCTTCAATCGCAATGTGGCTCCGAAGAGGGATGCCTGGTCGGTTCCTAAGGCCGACCCCCGGCGTTACAGCCGGTAGCATTACGATCGATGACGTCCATGCCCGTAGCTCGAGGTTGTTCGAGCTACGGGTTTTTTGTTGTTGCTTGTTCCGGCAGCAAACTTCCGTATTGAACCTCGGAGTGGGGAACGACCCGATTGGCCCCCCGATTGATTCTCAGTCCTCCAGCCGCACGAATTGCCATTGCTGTTCGCCGCCGGGGAGTTGTACGGTCAACATGCCGTAGGGTTGCAGCAGCTGATAGAGCGGAGCGCGGAAGCGGACGGCCTGGTTTTTGTTGAGGTACCACGAAACGCGCTGCGACTGCTGCCGGATGTCGCCCGAAAGGCTGTAGTTCGAGTTGGTGATCATATCGTAGTAGTTGCCGGCGATGTGGCCGTGTTGGTCGACAGCGAGCTGCACCATCCGCGTGCCCGGGTCGCCGGGGCCGGCCATCAGCGAAAAGACGCCCAGCGGATACCACTCGCCGTAGTGCGAATGATCGAAGTGCTGCAGGTTGTTGCCGTAGTAGGCGCGGTACTGCTGTGGCACATTGCCCCAACCGAGCCAGCTATAGATGCCCGGTAGCGAGCCGCCGATCCAGACACTGGTCTTGTTGTTGCCATCCTTCCAAGCCTTGGGGTGATCCTGATACCACTTCGAACTGAACGGCTGCTGGCTGCCGCCGAAGGCCTGCGTCCATTTCTTCACGTCGTGGGTGCCTTGCCACTTGCCGGCGTTCCATTGGCCGATGGTGAGACCTTTCTGATTGCCCTGCTGCCAATTCTGGAACTGTTGGCCACCCTGGAATTGCTGGCCGCCAGGGAACTGGCCCTGCTGATTCGAGCGGCGCGAGCGGTTCGAACTGCTCTGCCCTTGGTTCTGCCCCTGCCCGCCTTGTCCAGGAAGGAACTGCTGGATCTTTTCGATGTTCTGAGTGCCGGATTGAGTACCCGATTGGCCACCCGACCGCGAGCGCCGGTTGCCCTGACGATTCGAGTCGTCGTCATCGTCGTCGCTGTTGCGGTTCGACTGGTTGGCGGTTTTCACCTTGACGCCGCCGAGGTTGAAACCCTGGGCGTCGGCCCGCGGCACAGCGACTGCAACGATCAGTAAAGCGAGCGTCATAACCGACATCGAACGAGGGAGCTTGCTCATGGTAATTCCCCAAATAAGAAGAGTTCTGGAATCCTGGGGTGAAAATAGAAAGCAGTCCGTCGACCACAGTCTCTCGCAACGTCAAACAGACTCCAACCAACCTCGTCTGTCAAGCAGTCAGAATTGGCCGTCCCGCGCACGCGGAGTTGCTTTGACACGGCTTCCATCCGATACGTAAGTCTAGCTCTCTCGGGAAGCCCTCGCCCTATGCCGGTGCTGGCCGGGCGGAGGTGAGGAAGTGCAGCACCGGCGTGGTGGCGAGCGTGGTCACTAGCGCCATGATGACCATCATCGCGAAGAGCTTTGGCGAGATCACGCCGAGCTCAAGGCCGATGTTGAGTACAATCAGTTCCATCAGGCCGCGGGTGTTCATCAGGATGCCAAGCGATGCGGAGAGCCGCCAGTCGAGGCCCGTGCAGCGAGCGGCGACGAGTGTACCGCCGAACTTGCCGAGCGTTGCCACCAGGATGATCACCGCCGTGAACAGCCAGGCTTCGGCACCGGAAACGAGGCCGATCTGGGTCCGCATGCCGGTGTAAGCGAAGAACGCCGGCAACAGCAAGATCTTCACGATATCTTCGAGCTTGTGGCGGAAGTCGAGGGCGACGTCGGCATCGTGCGGAATGATCGCACCCAACAGGAACGCTCCGAAGATTGCGTGGATGCCGATCCGCTCCGCGGCCAGCGCCGAGAGCAAGAGCGCCACCAGCACCCAGACCGCCATCCGCCGCGGCGGCTGCGGCGCTGCGGATTTGTCCAAAAAGCGAATCGCCAGCGGGCGGATCACGGCCAGCATGAACAAGATAAACAGCAGCGCGAACACCACGGTCTGCACCGCGCCGCCGAGCTTAGCCTGCGCGACGCCGACCACAAACGCGAGCAAGCACCAGGCGGTCACATCGTCCGCCGCCGCGCAGCCGAGCGCCACCACGCCCAACTCGGTGTTCTCCAGGTGACGATCGGTGAGAATCCGCGCAAGCACCGGGAAGGCCGTGATCGACATCGCCACGCCCATGAACAGGGAGAAGCTCGTGAACGGCACGCTCGACGGGGCGAGGTGCGGGTAAAGCCACAAGGCGAGCACCGTGCCCAACAGAAACGGCGCGACGATACTGGCGTGCGAAATGGCGACCGTGGCGTGGGCCCGCGAACGCAACAACCCTGCGTTGAAATCGAGTCCCACCAGAAACATGTAAAGGATGACGCCGATCTCGGCGATGATCCCTAAGTAAGGCCCGACTTCAGCCGGCAACACGAAGTGCATCGCGGCGGGCGAGATCCAGCCCAGCAACGACGGCCCCAACATGATGCCGGCCACAATCTCGCCGATTACCCGTGGCTGCCCGAAGTGGACGAACATTTTTCCCAACCAGCGGCCCAAGAGCAGAATCGCCACCAGCGCCCCAAGCACGTGCAGCAAGATATCGGGCTTGGCGGCAGCAACATGGGTGCCGGCCGACTGAGCTGCTGCGACCGGCGCGAGTTGTTCGCCGAAATGACGGACGACGAGAAACAACGCGATCGCCGCGACCAGCATCAGCGCATAGCCGACGGTGAGCCGCCAGGTCGACGGGGCGTGGGGCGGCACCTGTAAAGTGGATGCGTCGGAACTCACAGGGGAATTTCTGTCCGCTAGGAGGCGAAAGTGTCAAGGTCAGGGGGAGGGAGTGGGTTCGGTGGCTCGAGGCTCGGAAGGGCGCTTTGCCGTAAGTCGTTTAAGTTTCGAAGGCGTCACGTGACGCCTTCGAAGGGGACAGGGTTTTTTTGGGGGTGGATCTGGTAGATGGGAACTGGCCTTTGGGGCAGCAAGATGGATGGGAGCAGACAGGAAGATCAAGTGAGTAGGTGCGTCGGTCGTGGGGATCTTTGGGGAAGCGCGCAGGCCAAACGTGAGGGCGGTGGCTGGTGTGACCGCGCACCGCGATCGCTGGCTGACGGCTAACCGCTCGATTCGACTTTTCAAAGAGCGGCTGAAGTCTGATGGCAGGGGAACTGCGCTGCCCGACTGCGGAGGAAGTCACTGAGGCCGCCGAGCTGGCGAGGATACAGGCCGAAGGCGGCAGTCTTGTTCCTTTTTTTGCCTCACACGCTACTTGCGGAGGAAATGGCCTCGCACGCTTTCACGGAGGATTGGGAGCCTCACACGCAGTGGGAAGGTTTAGGGTTTACTGCTCAGTGGTCACGATTGGTGGTCACGATTGGTGGCTCGGGAAGCTGAGGTCGAGCTTTGTTTCTCGAACCACTCTCGCACCACGCCCCTTGTACCACATTGGCTGGCCCAATTTCAACCATTATTTTTGGCCAGGGGGATGATTTTTGACACGTGGAGGGCGCGGGGGGAACGAGTGATGCGCGTCGAGGGCGGCGAACAGCGCTGCGGCAGACAATCAGTTGGCCGTCTGAACCAAATCAGCGACCAGCGGCTAGTCCTTGGCCAGACGACTGACTTGCATGACTGTGAAACCGAGAAGGTTGCCGTTTTCGTCGACACGTTCCATGATGGCGTCGTTCGAGGTTTCGCGCATGTAGCCTGCCCCTTCGGAGAACAAGACTTCCAAGAAGTCGGCTTCGGCGTCGTACCAGATTTTTACGTGCTGGGCCCTAGAACCACGCCTTTCTTTGGTTTGTCGGTCAAATAGGCAGTGACCACCAACGCATCGGTCTATTTTACCGCGAAGCGGTAATACACCGTAGCCCAGGGCCGCCCCGAGTTTGTCGAGGAGGTGCACCCTGGGTCGATCGCCCGCCGTCGCCATTACGCTGAAGGCGTTCCACAAACGGATTGCATGACCACATTTCGCGGAGTCGGACGAAGGTGCGCATGATCTCAATGTTGACGGCGACGGCTTGCTTGCTCCGCAGGACGCTCGAGAGCATGGCCACGCCTTGCTCGGTGAACGCGTAAGGCGGTCGGCGCAGGCCCATTTTCGCTTCGGGATTGGAGGTCACGAATTGCGGCCTCCCATGGTCAAGTTCGGCCTTGGTCGGATAGCAAGTGAACTCGGCCGTCATCTTTTGGCGAACATGTCACTCGGCGACTTGGAACTGCATCGTGCGCGCTTCTGCGACGCATTTCGACGCATCCAGGACCTCGATACCGACAAGATTGCCGGCAGCGTCGTAGTCGAGGATCACGCCTGGCTTGTCCTCGTCGCTTTCCGCGACCGGCTGGGTCGAGAACTCGACCGTGAGTGTGTCGGTCTTGGCATCGTACTTCGCTTTCATGGCTGGCTCCTATAACGATCTATTTTACTTGTTCGGTACGCGGTGACCACCTCAATCGGCAGGCGGTCCACGTCAATAAATACGCGGAGCAGATACCCTTGGAGCATGGAATGTGCGACGACGCGACCTTCTCGCACGGGCAGGATTTCGTCGGGCGACGCCAGGGCTTGACGGACGTCGGTTTCGGCGAGTTGGCGCTTGGCCATCTGCTCGACGGCATGGTCCGTGAAGTAATACTGGCCTGCAGCAAAGCTTGCTCAATTTCAGCCAGTTCCATGGGATTTCCATCAGGCTCGGTAGTGACGTTCGTTGCTAACGGACTCACCTGGTGGCGTTTTCGACGAGGGCGATTTCTTGGTCGGAGAGGCCGTAGAGTTCGTAGACGAGGGCGTCGATTTCGCGGTCCGAAGGCGCGACCTGATGCTGCAAGCAGGTTTTTCCGTGCCAATCCATAACGGCGGCAAATTGCTGAATACTTGAATTCGGCCGAACCAAAGTTGACCGGCGGTCGAAATAGGTTGCAGATTTGCAACTAAATAGGTTATCTTTCAACATAGCTGGTGGACGAAATTCGGCTCCATGCCGTGTGAGTGACTTCGGTCGCTCCTATATCCGCCGGCTATTTTTTTGCGCGGGCGGTAAGCGTCAAGGGCTTCTTCTGGGTGTAGTACACGCCGGCCCCTGACTCTCTTGTGTCATCACGGTCAGGTATTAGAGCGATCTTCGGCGCGATCAAGTCCAAGAAACGTTCCTCATTACGTTCATAGAATCGTTGAAGTGCCCATAGGCAATAGTCGGCCACCTGCAGACAGACAGTCGAATTGCAGTCGGCTTCGATGATCTCAATGGGCGCTGCGCCCGTGATTCTCCATTTCTTGCGAAAGGTCGTACGAGCTGCCTCGATTGCTTTTTGAAGGGCCACGCTACGGTCCTTCGTCCCTCGCCGCGCAAAGAATATCTCGATGCTATCTCCTTTATGGAGTCGTTCCTTGAGCAGATCGCTGATGCAACGATCGTACAGTTGATTGGGGTGATATCGGTAGGTCGGCTTAGTGCGATTGTGTTCGAGCACCTTTTCGGCAATGACCTTCTTATCGCGGACCACTGCGAAGAAACGAAAGGGTTGGCCTTCAAGCAAGCGAAATACCTCTCGCCGCACCTCGGGTAGATCGTCCTTGGCATGAAATCCGAGTGCGGTCTTCTTCTGCTCCAGTTGCATCGACGGCACGTTCTTGAAATACGGATCGGTGAGTAGTTGTTGTCGTAAGGCTTGCAAGTCATTCGCCACTTCGTCCGGATTTTCGATTTCGACTTTTCCCAATATGAAATAGGCGCTGCAACCGGGATTTCCGACAACGACTTTCTTCTTACCGCTAAATAGCACCGGATCGCCGGCCTCGTCGACAAAGTAATGGCGGATCGTAGGAGGTGATGGCGAATCAGTCATTGCGGGTGGCGTTTTCGACGAGGGCGATTTCTTGGTCGGAGAGGCCGTAGAGTTCGTAGACGAGGGCGTCGATTTCGTGGTCCGTGTGCTCGATCTGGTGCTGCAGGGCGGAACGCTCGTGGTCGGTTTTGGCATTTGAAAACTCGGCCACAAGCGATGTAATGCTACGCGCGAATTCCGCGAGCGCGTTGTCAGGATTCGATGCAATTGAGTCTGGGATCGGAAACGCGGCAACGTATTGTGTGAAGAATCGCAGGTACTTCTCCTCTGGACCCTCCAAAGCTGCGCAAATCTCTCGGAAATAGAAATTTGCCAAGCGGCTGTTGAGTATTGTCAACAATGCCCAGTTCTCGGCTCCAATTAGGAAGGTAGTGTTTGCGCCGTAGCGCCCTTCACTGTCCATGGCGAAGCGACAGTGTGGTGCCATATCCGGGTAAACGATCTTTGGCGAATCCATGAATGAACGAAAGCCGATTTGCGACTGTTGGAGTTCGTACCACTTCTGCTGAGCGGCCCTTGCTGAGAGCCGGGAGCGATATGCTGATAGATGCTCTAGAATGGCGGGATATTCATCGATTGAAATCCCGCGAGGGGTGTAAATCAAATACCTTTCATCGGCGTCAATCAGGTAACGGCGAATATCTCGACCATAAAGATAAGGGTGGATGATATCACCGGAATGTCGGTCTTTCTTGATGAGCGCCTTTCGCGTCTTTGCGTCGATTACAAATGCCTCCATCAATCCAGATTTCACGCCGAGGCCGATCGCGTCTCCAAAGTGTGCGCCTATGTTGGAGTATTGGTCACGCAACCGGTCTAATAGCTCGGCATGTTGTGGTCGGTTAAAGTACCATCGATCTTCAAGTAACCGTTTGTGTTCGATCGTGAATCCAAGATTCTGTTCAACTCGGTTGATACTCTCAACACCATTCGCAATGAGATCGAACAACTCCGTCGGCGGCGGCGGAGAATAGGTGAAGGGTCTGCGGGCGGAGCTTTTTACCGTAAAGAGTACGAGTGTGCGCACCGTCGCACTGGGGAACACAGGAAGCCCGGCAAAATCCACTACTTTTTGGACCGACGAGTGTGTTGCAAGAAAGTCTCGCACTGGCCCGCCATATCGTGCTCGCAAGAATTTGTTTGACACGATCATTCCAAAACGTCCGTCTTGACGAAGCAATTCGTGTTCTTGCTCGATGAAGTAGACGTAGAAGTCGCTTCTGTCGCTATGGACCTTGTATTTCGCCGACAAATACGGTTTGAGCAATACGAATTCTTCCATTCGGACATAGGGCGGGTTCCCAATTACCGCATCGAACCCAGGATTGTCGCCGCTGAAGATTTTTGGGAAACCATGTTTTCCTCGCCAGTCAAAAGCATTGATGCGAAGTCGGTCTTCGTCGCTGAACAGATCCCGCTGTTGGCCGATGTAGAAGTCGGGGCCGATGAGGCTGTTGCCGCATTTGATGTTGTCGGCCAGATCGGGTAGTGCCCGCTGTTTGGCGAACAGTTCGCGTTGGATGGTGGCTTCGGTTTCTTTTTCCAGCACCTTCAAGAGGAGTGAGAGCTTGGTGACTTCGACGGCTTGGTAGTCGATGTCGACGCCATAGATGTGGGCGAGCAGAATCCGCTTGCGCTCGGCGATCGTGAGCCGCCAATCGCCGGTGGGCGACTGATAGATGCGCGGGTTGGCGCCGCGGGCGTGCTTTTTGGGGTCGTCCGATTCGGTGTACTCGCGCAAATACCAGTCGAGCAGGTATTGGTAAGCGACGATGAGGAACGAGCCGCTGCCGCACGCGGGGTCGAGCACGGTGAGGGGCCGGGCGTTCTTCGCCGGCTTGAACGTGGCGGTGAGGCCGCCGATTTCCTGGGGCGTTTTGCCTTCGAGCAGTTTGCCGACGGTGTTTTCGACGATGTAGTCGATGATGTAGGTGGGTGTGTAGTAGACGCCGCCTGCTTTGCGGACTTCGGGCTTCTCTTCGATCTTGGCGCGGTGGCCGGCGGTGAGGCGAATGACCTTGCCCAGGAATTGCTCGTAGACCTGGCCGAGGATGTCGGCCGGGAGGGCGGCGAACTCGTACGGGCTTTCCGGGTAGTAGAGCCGGCGAAGGATCTCCTTGAGGACTTTGTCGTCGAGCTTGAGTTCGGGCGTGAGCTCGTCCGGCGGCTCGCGGCCGCGTTCGTTCTGGAAGTGGAACAGGCCGGAGTTGTACTTTTCGTCGGCCCGGTGGAAGAGCTCGACGAGGCGCTTGTAGCAGCGATCACCATTGAGGAGGGTTTGCAGCCGGCCGTAGGGCTCGATTCCGCGTCCTTCGCACATGCGCAAGAAAATGATGCGGTCAATAATGCGGCGGACGGCGACGTTGAGCTGGCGATCGGTGAGCGACTCGTTGCGGAGGCTGAGGTTCTTGGCCAGCTCTTCGCGCCAGGCTTCGATTTCCTTGAGGAACTCTTCGTCGACGGGGGCGGTGCCGCGTTTCTTTTTGGCCGATTCGGCGAACTTGTCGAACGAGCCTTTGAGGATGGCTTCCCGGGAAAAGACGCTCGCGACTTCGCCCCAGCGAGTGAGGTAGTCGCTGTAGTTGAGGAGCAAGATGCGGGCTTCGGAGGCTTTGTCGTTCTTGTCGGGCTTCTTGCGGCAGTCGTAGACGGCGAATTCCTCGAAGTCGGTGAGGATCGAGAGGGGGAGCTTGGCGGTCCAGGCGTAGCGGCGGAGTTGGAAGGCGGGGCCGACGTCGCTCTTGATATCGACGGCGGGCTTCTTGGCCTCGACGAAGAACTTGCGCGTGCCGCCGATGCGGAAGCAGTAGTCCGGGGCGCGGGCGGCCTTCTCGACGACCAGCGCGTCTTCGTGGATCACGTCGCGATAGGCCTCGGCGTAGCCTTGGCGGTTGGTCATGTCCCAGCCGAGCGCTTCGAAGAAAGGATCGAGGAAGTCGCGGCGGAGCAGCGTTTCGTTGTAGCCGGTGCGGTGGTAGGTGTCGCGGTGCTCGGCGAACTTCGCGACCAGGGCCCGAATGGCGGGTGGAGCTGTGGATGGCTGGATCTTATCGGGTGCGGCCATGTTCAATTGCGCTGGTTGAATTTGGCAATGCAGTCGGGGTCCTCGGTCGGACGGTCGACGAGAAGAATGCGATCGGCTTCGCCCTTTTCGTCGCCCGAGATGTGAGCGGCGGCCCAATCGACGAATTCCTGGAGACGGGATTTGCGGTCGGGTGCTTTGGGAACTGGGGCCATGGTGAGAGTATGCACATGCATGAATGTGGGAGCAAGACGGGAGAGGTCGCTCGGAAGGGCGAGGTGATGTTGTGGGTGGGGCTGCGCTGGTTCGCTTTCGCAGCGTCGTGGCCGACGCCGCTAACGCGGCCGCTGTGCTGGAGTTGGTTGGCGAATAGTTTGGTCGGGTTTGGGGACGAGAGACGGAGATGCCGAACGCGTTTGGATCTCGGTGATGCGGGCACGTTGGTGGGGCTTGTTGCGCGGCCGAGGATGAAAAGGGGGCTATCCCAGGGCGGCGGCGGGGTTCGTGAGACTCGCGTCGTCTTGGCTTGGGGTTGGGTCTGGAACTCCTGCGGTGTCAGGGCATTGGATCGCATGATCGGCGGCGGAATGGCGACATCCCGTGAACTCTGTTATGTTGGATGGGGGCTTAAAAGTTTGGTTTCCGGAAGGGTCTTCGGCTGGCGATTCTGGTGTAGTTTTCGGTTTGCTGGACTGAGATGGCGGGTTTGTGTTGTGAAGCGTCGTTGTGGTGGACGCCTGCACCTTCGGTTTACCTTTTCGCCTCCGCATTTGGTTGCGACACAGAAACTTTAAACCGTTCTAGCGAGGTGGGATTCATGGCTGATCTCGGTGCAGCGCGAGCGCTGATTTTGCTCGGCGCGTTCTTGGCCGTGTTCTCGCCCGGCAGCGCGGTGATGGCGGTGCAGGTCAATTCTGCTGCCGATGGGGTTCAGGCGAAGGCGGGTTGTTCGGGCGCGACGGCAGAGGCCTGCGGGCTGCGGATTTACCAAGTGATGGTGGAGGCGTTTGTTGACGGAGATCCGAACCGCAATTACAACGCCGGCTACGGCACCAGCCATCACAAAGGCGATCTCCGCGGCATCATCAACTCGCTCGACTATATGAAGAGTCTGGGCATGAACGCGATTTGGATGACGCCGGTGTTCGACTCGGCCGCTGGCCAGGCATACGAAGGGAGCGGCACCAATCTGAAGCTCGATGCAACTGGCTATTTTGCACGTAATTATTTTCAGATCGATCCGAAGTTCGGCTCGTTCGCGGATGCCCAGGAACTGGTGGATACCGCTCACGCGAAGGGGATGTATGTTTTCTTCGACGGGGTGTTTGGGCACCACAAGGGGAATCTGGTGCCTTCGCCCACCGGGAAGCTGCCGGTGAATAGTTCGCCGGGAGTCGTGGATTACAATTCGCCGGCCTCGGTCGAGTTTTACCAAGAGGTGGCGACGTACTGGATTGATGAGCTGGGCATCGACGGCTGGCGGCTGGACCAGGCGTACCAAGTTCCGCCGTCGGCTTGGCAGCAGATTCGCGGCGCGG
This sequence comes from Pirellulales bacterium, assembly GCA_041753435.1. Lineage (GTDB taxonomy): Bacteria > Planctomycetota > Planctomycetia > Pirellulales > Lacipirellulaceae > DASYDU01. Next base: position 24,815 of record JBGSUJ010000043.1, read on the forward strand.
TGGAGACGGCGAGTGCCGCGCGGGCCGCAGCGGGCCAGGAGTGGGGCACGCTGGGATATATGGTGGCCGAAGTGTGGGGTGGTGCCGGCTTCATCGAAGATGCGGCATTCGGCACGAATGCCAATCCGGTGCTCAATTCGGCGTTTGACTTTCCAGTGCGCTACGCGACGGTGGGAGTTTTGGCGGGAGAAGAGAGCGGGCTGAAGGGGCGGCCGGCCTGGGAGCTGGCCAATGGCTGGTCGTATGGAGCCCACGACCAGACGTATCCGGACCACGCCCTGCCGAATCTGATGCTGGGCAATCACGATTTGGTGCGGTATGGAGATTTGCTGCAGCGGGCCGACATCGCCAACCCCAGCGATGAAGAGTATTGGGCGCGGCACCGCCTGGCGTTCCTGGTGCAAGGGGCGTATAGCGGCCCGATCACCCGCTACTATGGCGAGGAAATTGGCGATGAAGTGCCCAATTACGCCGATAGAGTTACCAGCAACTGTGCAAATCTCGGATTGTGCGACGACCATGTGGCCCGCACAAGTGCGAAGATCCTGGACGTGACCGTTACGCCTGGTCAGCTCTCGTCCAACCAGCATGCTTTGCTGCAGTTCCATCAAGAGTTGATGGAGGTGCGGAGTGAGTATCTTGCTCTTTCGCATGGTTCGCGTCAGCACCTTTACTCGGACGACAATTTGTATATTGATTTGAAAACTTATGGCAATCAGCAGATTGTGTTTGCGATGAACATTTCGGACCAGTCGAAGAATGTCGAGATCAGTGAATCACTGTTTGCTGCGCTGCCGCCGCAGGCCTGGGACATCTTGAACGCCGCACCAATCGCTTTTGCCAACGGGTACATGAGCTTCTCCTTAGCCCCCTTATCGGGGCGATACATTTTGCTGTCTGAAGGCCCACTGACGATTCCGGGCGACTACAATGCCGACGGTCTCGTCGATGCTGCCGATTTCGCCGTCTGGCGAGACCGTTTGGGCAGCCAAGCTTCGCTCCCCAATGACAACACGGCTGGCGTGGGCCCCGACGACTTCGACCGTTGGATAGCCAATTTTGGTCGGACCGTCGATGCGGGAAGTAGCTCAATTGATTACGCAGCTGTGCCCGAGCCGTCGACTCTAGGGCTGCTGCTGTTGGCCGCGGTTGGTCGGTGTCTCCGGCGAGGTCGGACTGCATAGAAAGCGCCGGCAACGACTCGATTCAGTTGGTGAGAAGCGACTCGCAAGTGCGGCTTTCGCTTTCCTGACCTGTTATCGTGAAGTCGAGTCCGCAACATGGTGGCCGACGCCGCCAACTCTCCGCGCAGGCCGGAGTCATGGCGAACTGCAATCCAGAACCATGACTTTAGAATGGCTCTAAATTTCAATCCGCTGCCAGCCGCCGTGGAAGAATCGCCACGACAATAATGCGGTGCGGACGGTGACATCGGCGATGGCGGCGTACCAGGCGCCGATCACACCCAGTCCGAGACCGGGGAAGGTGCCGGTGATAAACGGGAGCGAGAACTCTGGGTCGACAAAGTATAGCGCGAGCGGAACACGGACGACGATGAAGCCCAGCAGCGTGATGGCCAGCGGCCAACGGGTGTCGCCGGCACCGCGTAGCGCGCCGATCAGGACCATCATGATCGAAAGAGGTAGCATTGCGAAGGCGATGACGTGCAAGAGCTCGACCGAGAGCGGCAGGACGTCGGAATTGTAGCCGCCCAGGAAAAAGGCCGAGAGGGGGGCAGCAGCGAAGTAGAAAAGAATGCCGGCGGAGACCATCACGGCGGCAGCAAGTCCGCAGGCGATCAGCACACTGTGCCGCGCGCGGCGGTAGTCGCCCGCGCCGAGGTATTGGCCGGTCATCGTGGAGGCGGCGATTTGAAACGCACCGCCCGGCATGAAGCCAATCGCTTCGACTTGGATCGCTACGCCGTGGGCTGCGGCCGGAATATCGCCCAGATGCAGGATCACGCGGAGATAGATCAAGTGGCAGCCGCTTACCGCCAGCGTATCGAGACCGCCGGGAATGCCGATGCGCAGCAGGCGGCGGATGAGAGTTCCGTCGGGGCGCATGGCGCGCAGACGCAAGCGGTAACCAGCTCGGCCGCCGACGAGTAGGCCGAGGATGATCGCAGCGCCGATACAGTGGCCAATTGCGGTGCCGAGCGCGATGCCCTGCCAACCGAGCTGCGGAAAGGGGCCGATGCCGGAGGCTAGCGTGTAGCTCACGACCATGTTGAGCAAGTTGACGATGGCCATCACTACGAGGCCGCTCAGCGTGTCGCCCGCGCCGCGAAGGCAGGCGATGCCGACCCGTTCGAGCATGATCGCCGGCAGCACGCAGAGCTCGATGGCGAGATACTGCTCGGCGGCGGTGGCGGCGGTGCCGGCCAGACCCATGAAGCAGACAAACTGCTGGACAAACGGCAGCGTGGCGACCATCAGGATCGCCGTCCAGATCGCGCCGCTGGTGATTGACTGGTTCATCACACGGTTGGCGAGCGTTGAGTCGCCGGCGCCGACGAAGCGGGCCGTCATCGCGGTGGCCCCCAACGCGACGAATGCGAACAGGTTGGCGATCAGCCAGATGGCGTAGATCATCAGCGCCATGGCGGCGATATAGGCATCGTCTTCGAGCAGGTTGCCGGTGAGCCACATGTCGGTAAAGCCGACGAATAGGTGCAGCACTTGCTCGGCCAGCACGGGCATGGTGAGCCGCAGCATGGGGCGAAGCGTGCCTGGCGATTCGATCAACATGCTGGACATTTGGAAGGTCGGGGGATGAGAGTTGAAAGTTGGGGGAACGGAGGGTGGGGCAAGATGTACGAGCCGCGCCGATCCCTTGCGGTTCGCGTTGTGGCGTGGTGGGTGTCGCGGGCGGTTAGGGCAATTGCTATAACGGTGTCAAAGTCGGTCAGTTCGTGCAAGCACAACTTATCGGGCCGCGACCGCAGGTTTCGGAATGGCCTCCTACGTATGAGCGACCTCGTTCAAATTTCGACGACCACGGGCACGCGCGAGATAGCCGAGCGAATTGCGGTGGAGTTGGTCGATCTGCGTTTGGCGGCCTGTGCGCAAGTGAGCGGTCCGATCACGAGCATCTACCGCTGGCAGGGCCAGGTGGAAAACTCCGAAGAGTGGCTCTGCACGGCGAAGACGGCTTTCCAGCATCTGCCGGCGATCCAGGAACTGCTCAAGCGGTTGCACCCGTACGAGGTGCCGGAGCTGATCGCAACGCCTCTTGTGGGCGGGAGTGTGGCGTATTTGAAGTGGCTGTCGGCGCAAGTGGCCCCGGCCCCCTCTCCACCGCTCCCCGAAGCCTGACCAGGTGCGTTCGCGTACGTTCGCAGATCGAGAAAAAGTTGGCAATTTCCCGGTTTTGTTTTGCGTCAGCCGGTCGATTCGGACAAAATAGGGGTATTCCGCCATCGAGCCGCAGTGGGCCTCGATCGGTTCATTTTGATCAAGTTGCACCAGGGGAAGCAGGAATGATCGTTCGCCCAATCGCTACCGTCGCCGCCACATTGTTTTTCGCAGCGGCCACCGCCCACGCGCAGATTTTCATCACCGAGTAGATGTATTCGGGGGTCGATGGTGAGTTCGTCGAATTCACGAACATGAGCGGCTCGCCGGTGAATATGTCGGGCTGGCACTACTCCGACGCCGACCAGCAGGAAAACGATTTGGACCTCAGCGCGTTCGGCACAATTCAGCCGGGCGAATCGGTGATTCTCACCGAAGCGGCGGAGGGCGCGTTTCGGACCGCTTGGGGGCTCAGTGCATCGGTGAAAATTCTCGGCGGAAACTCCAATAGCAATTTGGGACGCGTGGACGAGATCAATCTTTATCATTTGGGAGTGCTGATCGATCGGTTGACCTTTGGCGATAACCGCGATCTCAGCAATCCAGCGCATGAGCCCGCCGGAGCTCCAGCGACCGCGGGTTCGATTCGCACGCAAAACCGCAGCGGCAATCCACTGTCGCTCTCAGCGCTCGGTGCGAATGATGTGTTTCAATGGGCGCTGGCCAATACGGTGGCCCAAGGAAATGATGCGTTTGGCAGTGTGACCTCGACGAGTCTCGACCGGGCCAACCCGGGATTCTTTAATTTGGCAGTCCCCGAGCCGAGCTCACTGTTGCTGGCCGCGTTCGGATTGGTGGGCCTTGTGATTCGCTGCCGCATCCGCTAGTTCGGCCGCGCTTATTGGCTGACAATCTTCCAATCTTCTTGCGAATTTTATCGTGTATTCACTTGATCTTCAAAGACTGCGCCCATAATAGGTGCCAGCTTCTGTGAGACGCTGAGTGGACCTCGACGAGAAAACAGCTTTGATTTCGCGCAGCCCGTTTGCCTTGTTGATACCGCATCTCTGAGAAGAGCAGCAGGCAAACTTCAGGCGGTCGTTCACCACGGGGTGGACGGCCGCCTGCTCTATTGGGTGCGTGCAGGGACAAAAAAATCGGTCCGCTGCAACTAGACAGCGGACCGACGTTCTACTTTTATTGAAGGCGGCTGACGAGCACCCGCAGCAACTCTACTTGCGGCGACGCAGGCCGCCGCAAATGAGTCCCCAGGCCGACAGCGCGACGAGCGCGATGGTCGTTGGTTCCGGGACGGCAACGCCTGGCGAGCCTTGAGCCCCGTAAGTGGCGAAGAATGCGCCCTTCTCTCCCGCCGTGCTCAAACCGAGGCTGGCACCTGCTGTGTCCCACTCAAAAGTGCGACCGCTGGTCGATGAGCCAAAGCTCACGCTGGCTGCCAATAGGTTTGCTGCGTCGAACAAGTTCACGGCATCGCCCCCGCTGCTGAGTCCAGAAAACAGGTTCGTGCCGCCGAACTGATCCTGGTCAAGCACTTGGACCGAAGCGGCTAATCCCCAAGCGGTGCGGAAGTCATCAGCTATGCCGCTGCCTTGATGAATGATGATCGACTCGCCGGCTAGGACCGAAATCCCATTGGGGAAAACTGCCCGGTCGTTCTGCACGGGGTTGTCTTCCCAGGAGAACCCATCGAGCAGCACCGTCAAGGGACCCGTGTTGGTCAATTCCCACCAGTCGAGACCCTCCAGCGGACCTGCCGGGGCCCCCGACGTGCTTGCCACTTCGGTGATGGTCAGCGCGGCATGAACCGGCTGACTTGCGACACCCAAGGCAACCATTGTGAAACAAAGCAGAATTCTCATTAGCTAGACTCTCCATACAGTGGAATTGATAACCAATCGAGCGATCCAGAGGCTGATACTCAACTAATGGCATCGCGGGCTGAACCGTAACTCGATCTCCAAAAACTTGGCTGCGAGTTTAAGCCGAGGTCGTGAAGAAATCGTGAAGCTGCGTTTAATATTCGAAGAATCGCAACTATTCAGCAGAGGAAATCGCCTCCTTGCCGGCCTACATTCCGGTTGGTCGAAGAGCATTCTGAGCGGCAGCGGAGGAAGAGGGCGGGTTCGTATATCGATGCCGCCCCCGAGCCGGTGTCGGCTTAATCTTGGGTCGCTTCATCTATACGAAATTGCTTCCGCTACCGACCGCTGCACCAGAGCGGTATCTGTCAGAAGCTGCTAAAGACCGAGCCAGACGCCAGAACCGATGCTGCCGGAGCAGACCAACTGATACTGTTCAGCACTCGTTGTGTGCTTCCGCTGCCGGCAAATGGCCGGCCAATAAATTTGCGAGCCAACGGGTGGTTGTGAATTGGCTGAGCACGATGCGTAGCATGGCGACAATCGGCACGGCCAGCACCATGCCGACAATCCCCCAGAGCAGTCCCCAAAACGCGAGCGCTAACAGCACGGTGACGGGGTGCAATTCCAGCCCCCGGCCCATCAGCCGAGGAACGATGAAATTGCCAATCGTCATGTGGATGGCGCCGGGCACAGCTACCGTGGCGAGAATCATCCACGGATTATCAGCGAACTGAGTGACCGCCACCGGTATCGGCAACAAAGTTGCAATGATCGAACCGATATTCGGAATGAAATTCAATAGGAAGACCAACAGCCCAAAGAGCCAGGCCATACGCAAGCCGAGCATCCACAGCACGGTTCCCACCAGTAGAGCGGTGACTGCCGAGATGGCGGTCATGGTGGTAATGTAGCTGCGAATGGTGGATTCGATTTCTGCATAGAAGCCAGTCTGGTGCTGTTGTGGGTTGCGCCCGACCAGCAGAAACACGACAAACACCACAATCAAGAAACCATGGGTGATGATGGCAGTAGCCGTACCGGCCGTCTGCGTGATGACTCCCGGCAAGCGCGACTCCAGCTCCGCAGAAATACGGGCTTGATCAATCTGGATATGTTGAGCACTCAGTTCAGCGAAGAACCGTTCGGCAAGCACGACAACCTGCTCGCTGTACTCGCCGGCCGCATAGACCATAGTCTGGACCGCCAGAATCAGCAGAACTCCTAACAAGGCGAGCGCGGCTAGCACGAGTAGGAGGGTCGTCAAAATTGCAATCCAACTGGGAAATCGCCAGCGGGTGACCAGAAAATCGACGAGGGGCGAAACCGTGGTGGTGACGAAGATAGCCAGGATGAATGGAACCATCACGTCCCGCGTGTAAATCAGCGCCGCTGCCAAAGCGATCGTGGCGAGAATCATCAACGATCCCACTACGAGCCAGATTTGTTCGTCGCGCAGATCAGCATTTCTCATGGAACGCAATTCCCGTCGCTCGTGTTATCGTTCAGGCATCCACCGAGAAGCTAACATGGCCTCCAGGCTGAGGCTAGAGAGTGCAAGCCGGACGATGAGCGAAACCAACGGTCCTGGGGTTTCGTGCGAAAAACCAGCTTCCACTCTGGACGACCTGGCGGCAAGCGACCAGAATCGTGGCTTGATGTCTACCTTGCGAGCGACATTGTGGCGATTCTTGACGACTCCCTACCAGCCGGAGCCAGCGCTCCGCACGTTTGCCGAACGCGCGCAAACGCAGGAAAATGCGAACGCTCAGGTGACGGTTGCCGTGCTCGATGCAGTCGAGAGCCACCACCTGTTTGGTGTGCCGATGGCTCGCCGGGGCATCCAACCCGTGCATTTGCGAATCGCCAATCGCTCCGACAAGCTGCTGCGTCTGCAATTGGTCGAGATCGACCCAAATTACTACACCCCCTTGGAGGCCGCCGCGACAAACCATTTTTCAATCGTCAAGCGGCTATCTGCCTTTGGGCTGGTGGGTTGGCTGTTTCTGCCGTTGTTGATGCTGATACCGCTCAAGCTGATCACGGCCTATCGGGCCAACCGGCGGATGGACGAGTTCTTCCGCGTACAGGCATTCCACTTGCGGCCGATTCCGCCGGGTGGTGTATCGGAAGGATTCGTGTTTACCTCGCTCGATGCTGGCACCAAAATGGTGCATATATCTCTGCACTCTTCGGGCGACTTGTTGGATGCGGCCACGGGCCATTTACACTCGAGCAACGCGGACCACGCTGACGAAGAGTTTACCTTTTCGATTCCCGTGCCAGGCATTGCGGTCGACTATCTGCGGAGAGACTTTGAAGCCTTGCAAATTCCCGGCACAGTCACCGAGTGCGATCTGCCGACGTTAGCGCGGCGCTTGCGTGAAATGCCCTCAGCCACGACCAACGCCCGCGCAAGGCATGCGGGAGATCCCGTGAATCTGGTAGTCGCCGGCGAGTTTGAAACGCTGCTTAGCGCGTTCGTGGCCCGTTGGGATGAGAGCGAGGTAATTACTCTCTCTACTTGCTGGAAAACGATGCGCTCTTTTCTGCTTGGCTCGCAGTACCGCTATTCACCGGTCAGCGCGTTGTACCTCTTCGGGCGCAGCCAGGATGTGGCTTTGCAGCGCAGTCGCCGCTCGATCAACGAGCGACTCCACCTGCGACTATGGATCACGCCGCTCCGCTTTCATGGCCAGAGCGTCTGGGTGGGGCAAGTGAGCCGGGATATTGGTGTGCGATTCACTACCAAGACCTGGAACTTAACGACTCATCGCGTCGACCCCGATGTCGACGAAGCCCGCGACTATGTCATAGAAGATCTGTTGCAAGCCGGGCGCGTCGATGCCACGGGGTATGTCGACGGCGTCGGCCGCTGCGATCCCGCCGCACCGCGCCGCAATCTCACGGGCGACCCGTACTACACCGACGGCAAGCGAGCCGTCATCCTGCTCTCGAGCACGCGGACCAAGCCGCGGTTTGTGGCCTGGTCTTGACCAACCGGCTTGGTCCATGACGGATGGAAAAGCAAAGCGGGTGAAGGGAATCGAACCCTCGCCTAAAGCTTGGGAAGCCGACGCTAAACTACTGTTTTCCGAGCGGAAAACATAGCCTCGCACTACATTTCCCAGCGGGCCTGCACTACAATTCCCAGGTGCGTCCCAGCACCCCGCTCGGCCTGATTCTAAGGAGTCCAGGCATTGCTTCGCAACCCACGCAAGCGGCGAATACCCGCCCTCAAGTTCACAAAGAACCGAGACATCGGCTGGCACGTTTCTTTTCGTGACCCAGTCTCGGGAAACCCTCGCAAGCATCGCTTTGGTATGGTCAGCCGCGAGCAGGCCGACCAGCTCTACCATGAATGGGTGGCGGCCCATCTTCGCGGCGAGACGCCGACTACAAAGCCGAAGCGACGCAAAAAACTCGACCTTCAGAATGTCGAACTGAAGGCAGTCAACAAAGGTGTTCCGGCCAAGATTTTGCCGGGGAGTTTTCTGCACGTCGCCTCCGGCTTGTTGCAGTTTGAAGAATCGCGAGTCCGCGACGAGCCCGGTCCCCGGCGACGCGGCAGCATTTGCCCGGCAGTCTTCGACCAGCGGAAGGCATACGCCAAGGAAATATTGGCATTCATCACGAAACGGCACGGCCAGGGAGCAGCCGGACGTTTGTTGCTCGCCGACTTCAGCATGGACGACGTGGAAGCCTATAATCGGGCCATCGTTAAGTCCGGTTACTCGTCTTCGCAAGTTACGAAAAGACTCCAGTTCGTCAAGGCAATCATCGACCGTGCCGGAAGACCCGAACACGGCGGCCAAGTGCTCGCGTGGAATTGGGATTCACGCGACGTGCATCACGGCAAGCCTGCCCGGAAACGTCGCTTGCCGTCGCTGGCTCAGCTAAAGCTGCTGCTCAGCAATTGCAGTCCTCGCGAAACCGCGATGGTATGGATGGCCATTGGCTGTGGCTTCGGTCAACGCGACCTCGCCGCAGTCCGTGTCGGACAAATCGACAAGAAAAGCTACGACCTGCGTCGCGGCAAGACCGGCATTGAGCGTTATGGCGACACGCCGCCACTCGTTTGGAAGACCGTGCAAGATTATCTCAAGCACCGCAAGCGAGACGATGGCGAATTGATGTTCGTTACTGCTAAAGGGATGCCGCTCGTTCACGCACATGCGGACTCAGTTCACCAATGGTGGTCAAAGCTCGTCAAACGCTTGGGCGAGCCATGCAAAGGCGTCGGCGGCTTCTACTCGCTGCGGCATTTGGGAGCAACCGAGTACGGTTCAAGAGACGGATGTTCCATCGGAGCGATGAAACGATGGCTGGGCCACTCCGCTGGCTCCGACATGGCAGATGTCTACATGAAGCCCGTGTCGCCGGAGAATCGCATGGTCATCGAATGGGTTCGCACGGCACTGCGGACGGCGAAGGTAGAACTTCGCAAGAAGGCAAAGTCTCAAGAGTGAAGAAGAGCGGGTGAAGGGAATCGAACCCTCATCATCGGCTTGGGAAGCCGACGCTTTACCACTAAGCTACACCCGCGACCGTTGCCGCTCGCCGTCCACAAATCTACAGACCGCGAGTGACGACCGCTGATTACTTCTGATTCTAATCTGCGACTGCTCTGCTGGGAAGCAACTGTCAGCCGCCTTGCACCGTCCAGATTGACGGCAGTGGAAACGCAATTCCCGCCGCAATTGCAGAACTGCACAGTCCAACACAGGCATCGCACCACTTATCGTGCTCGTCGAGATTGCTTCCCCTCTATTGCGAGCGGCGGCAGCCGGTCATGGATGCGACCGAAAGCAACGACGTGCCAGGCGAAGCCGGTCACTCGGCTTGCTGGCGGTCGCGAAGTGCTCTTTTCGGCCACAACGTCTTACTGCTAGCTGGTCTATTCGCAGATTCTGAATTCTTGTGCAATAAAACGGGGGGCGAGAATCTTTACGTTCTTAGAGACGCCTCGCCGTGAACGGTAGGAATCCACGATTTGGCCAAGCCAAATGATGATAGGGCTGCGCGATTTCTCCGACATTTGGAGCCGCTTAAGGCTGCGCTTGAAGCGTATTGTCGCAAGAGTGTGCATGACCCAAATGCGGTCGAGGATGCTTTGCAGGAAGCGATGGGCAAAGCATTTCGCGACTTCCACTTGTATGCAGAGGGCACCAACTTTCGGGCATGGATTTTTCGGTACTTGAATTTGGAGATATATGCTGGCAATCGTTCATTCCATCGACAACGGCGGGAGGCGCTGGCAAATGAACCCACGGCAAAGGAAGTTTGGGACCACGCGATTGAGGAGCCACTCATCGAGCGACTACTCAGCGACCCCGAACAAATTCTCAGCCATTGCGACGAAGCTTTGTCAAACGCAATTGGTGAGTTGAGCCCGCTCGAACAGTCGACATTCTTGCTGCGTGTCATTGGTCAGTTCAAACATCGAGAAATTGCTGACATTTTGGAAGTCCCCATCGGAACGATCATGAGTGCGCTCTCACGGGCGCGGGCAAGATTGCGAATCAGATTGGCGGAGTACGCGCGAGAGCACCGGCTTTTGGAACCCGGTTCATTACAGAACCCAAAGTAACAAGTCCGTTGTGACTTTACGCGAGCATCACATCAATAGGTGCACTATGAACTGCAATGAGATTCGACAGCACTGGGAGTTGTACTACGATTCCGAGGGTGACTCGGAACTCTATCTACGAGTCAACGAGCACCTCACCGCCTGCCCCGCATGTTCTCAGTGGTTCTTCCAGCAAGCAAATTTTGAGGATGCGATTGCGGTTAAGCTTGCGCCCACTGCGCCAACTCCTGAGTTGTGGCAGCGCGTACTTGTCGAAGGCGGCGTTGTTGAACTTGCCGCAACGCGAAGTTGGTCGTTTTTTAGTCCCTTCCTCGCGCTGGCGGCGACGCTACTTCTCGCGATTGGGTTTTGGAGGTTTAGCTATCCCTCCGAGCCGGAACATCTATCCGCATTGACGGCCGCAGTGCATCAGGAGTTCTCCACTGGTAAGGAACATATCGAGTTTGCCAGCGCGTCCGACGAGGAGATTGAAACATATCTCAAGCAGCGAGTCGCATTTCCTGTGCGTTGTCCGCCACGTAAAGACGCAGGATTTGTCGTGCAGGGCGGCGGTGTGTGCAAACTCGCAGGAGACTCAGCCGCATACGTCTATGGACGAGTAGGCGACGGCGAAGTTTCCATCTTTATTCTCCCCGAGACCTGCCTGGCTCAATTCGTCCATGAACGCGAAGTCCTAGGCCGCGAAGCGATTCATCACTGCCGCGAAGGGCAATACGATATGGTGCTTGCCAAGATCGACCGCAATATTGTCGTAGTCATCGGTAATGGCAAACCGGAGCAACTCGAAAAGGTAGTGCGTGCCTATGGAACTTACCCAGAAGGTCCTGCCGCGAACCACTCAAGGCCCGCGACAACTCCGCTCGCGCCACTGGCTGCATGATGCAAGTTCCCTCATGGAATCAGGTCTGAATGAAAAGTCCTTCGCCCGCACATCAAGACAGCACGACTGCTGGAGACCCACCTGCCGAGGAGAAACGCGCCAGTTGGCTGGTGCGAGTCTCGATTGCCAATCCATACTTGGTCATCGTCATGTGCCTGATGATCGTGGTGCTTGGCTATGTGACGGTGACGCGGATTCCGGTTGACATTCTGCCGTCGTTCAAGACGCCTGCCGTGCAGGTGCTGACGCTCTACCCCGGCATGCCCACGGAGATCATGGAGCGGGATATCACGAGCCGCCTTGAACGTTGGACTGGACAGTCGGAGGGGATCGAGCGTCAGGAATCGCGGAGCATGATGGGCGTGTCGATTGTTAAAGATTATTTTCGCGACGACATCGACTCGAATACAGCGTTCTCACAGGTGACCAGCTATGCCATGAGCGACATGTATTACCTGCCGCCCGGAACGGTTCCGCCGATGGTCATGTTATTCGACCCAAGTGCGCCGATGCCAACGGCACTATTGGCCGCATCCAGCGAAGTGCTGGACGAAAAGGAGAGTTACGACCTTGCCTACTTCAACGTCCGCAACATGCTCTCCGGTTCACCAGGAGTAATTGCTCCGGCAGTTTTCGGCGGCAAATTGCGGCGGATCTACGTCTACCTCGACCCGAACAAGTTGCAATCGTATGGTCTGTCGCTGATGGACGTGCAGCAAGCAATCAAGAAGAACAACTTGATGATACCAACCGGCACGGCCAAGATCGGCGACACCGACTACATGGTCGACATGGAAAACATGGTCAGCGAAATCCCCGAATTTGACGACATTGTCGTTAAGGTCGTTGATGGTCGGCCAATTTACGTCCGCGACGTGGGTGAAGTCGCAGACGCCTCGGCAATTCAATCGAACGTCGTGAGAATTAGTCGAGCGCCCGGCTGGGAAAGCAAAAGGCAAGTTTACATACCCATTTTCCGACGGCCTGGGTCTAACACGATTGAGGTCGTCGAAGGAGTGCGAGAGCGTATACCGGGATTTCTCGACCGACTTCCTCCCAAAGAGGGTTACAAAGACCCGGCGACCGGGAAACCGGCGTCAGGACTCAATCTTGATGTTGTGGCCGACCAATCAGTATTCGTTCGCACCGCGATCAGGAACCTCACTTGGGAAGGCATTCTCGGTGCAGTATTGGCGTCGTTGATGGTTCTTATTTTCATCGGCAGTTTCCGCTCCACGCTGATTATCGCCCTCGCGATTCCGCTATCGGCTCTTGTCGCAGTCATCGGGCTGTACTTCACCGGCAATACGCTGAACGCGATGACTCTGGGCGGGCTAGCGCTGGTAATGGGCCGATTGGTCGACGACCCGCTGATTGACATCGAGAACACCTTTCGTCACTTGGAAATGGGGAAAACCCCAAAGCGCGCGGCTCTGGATAGCGCGATGGAAATCGCGATGCCGGTACTGGTGGCGACGATTACAACCACAGTCGTGTTCTTCCCGGTTGTCTTTCTCTTTGGCATGGGCAAGTACCTGTTTACGCCGATGGCGTTGACCGTGACCATTGCCATGTTCGCTTCGTACTTTCTATCACGAACTCTCTCGCCCGCGTTTTGCGCTTACTTCCTCAAAGCTCATGACCCAAACGAAAAGCGGTTCTTTCTGTTCCGCATTGCCGACGCGTCCTACGAAAGGCTACGTCGGATATACACCGCCTTGCTGCGGTTGGCCGTTCGTTGGCGCTGGGCCACAGTCGTCGGGGCGCTGCTATTGGTCGCCGCGTCGCTCCCGCTCTATGGACTAATTGGGCAAGAGTTGTTCCCCGCGACCGATGCCGGGCAAATCGTTATCAACGTCCGTGCCGAATCAGGGATGCGTATCGAATTGACTGAAAAGCTGACCCAACAGATCGAGCAAGAGATTCAGGCAGTTATTCCTTCGGAAGACCGCCAAATGATCGTCACCGACATTGGCGTGCTCTACGACTGGCCCGCCGGTTACACGAGCAACGCCGGTCCCATGGACGCCACGATGCTGGTGCAGCTCACAGAGGCCCAGGACCGCCACACTTCCAGTCAATACTACGCCGACGAGATGCGAAAACGCCTGAACGAGAAGTTCCCTGAAGTGTCGTTCGCTTTCAATACCGGCGGCATGGTCTCGGCGGCGCTAAATTTTGGACTGCCCTCGCCCATTAACATCAAGGTTGAGGGCCGTGACATGAAGGAGCAAACGCGGATTGCCGCCGAGATTCGCGACCTAATCGCAAAAGAAGTTCCAGGCGTCGTCGATGTTCGGGTGCAGCAGCCGATTGATTACCCAACTCTTAAGATTACGCCTGACCGCACAAAGATGGCATTTTCTGGCGTCACTCAGGAAGACGCTACCAAGAACCTGATGAGCATGCTCAATAGCTCAACAACATTCGACCCCGCGTTCTGGCTGGACCACAAGTCAGGCAATCATTATTTCGTCGGCGTCACCTACAAGGAGCAAAACATCGACTCGATGGAAGCCCTGCGAACGGTCGCAATTACGGGCGAGAACACGACCGTGCCTGTTCAATTGCAGAATTTGGTGAGCGAACCCGTTATCGAGGAGTCGGCGGTTGAAGTCGGCCATTTGGCTCTGGGGCGAGTAGTCGACGTTTATGCCAATGTTGCGGGCCGCGATGTTGGCTCCGTAGCCCGCGACATTGAACGGGTACTATCGGAGTGGGGAACTCGCACAGATCCGCCCGCCGGAAGCTCCGCTGCGGTCGTTTCTTGGGCAGTTCCCGACCCGCAGAACGCTGACCAGAATCTTGCCGGTTACGCCGTGCGGATGCGCGGCGAGGTATCAAGCATGCGGGAATCGTTTAGCAGTCTCGGGTTCGGCATGATTCTGGCCGCGACGCTGATCTATCTCATCATGGTTGCCCAATTTCGCTCGTTCGTTGATCCCTTCATCATCATGTTCGCAGTGCCGCTGGGAATCATCGGTGTGCTCGTGATTCTTTGGGCGACGGGTACGACACTCAATATTCAATCGTTTATGGGCGTCGTCTTCATGATTGGAATTGCAGTTACGAATTCGATTCTGTTAGTCGAGTTCGCTAATCGTTTGCGACAGGAAGAGGGACTCGCACCGCATGAAGCCGCAATTCAGGCGGGCAGTGTGCGACTTCGCCCGATCCTTATGACAGCCTTGGCGATGGTCATGGGGTTGATGCCACTTGCGCTGCATGAAGGCGACCCTACCATGCCGCTGGCAAGGGCCGTGATCGGCGGACTCACTGCCTCCACAATCTTAACAATCTTTGTAGTGCCATGCCTTTACGTCATCGTCAAAGGACGTGGCCGAACCGCGATGGCATGATTCACCGATAATCTCGGAGTGTAACTATGAAAAGAGCAACGCTTAGTTCCCTCGCCGCCGCGACGCTCGCAATTCTTGTGGTGACAGGAATGTGCGTTTTAGACGGACCCGACGGCTCAACACAGGCACATGCAGCTAATCCGTCCGCCAATCACACCTCGGCTAATTCGCCAGCAATTGCCGCCGGAGGTAACCAGGTGGCCGTGGTCCGTCCAACAGTCGAGAGCCTTAATCGTTCCACAACGCAACCAGCCCATATCGAGCCGTATGAACGGACGGAGATTTATGCCAAGGCTGCCGGTTATTTGTCGGAAGTTCTCGTGGACATCGGCGACCGCGTGCGAAAGGGCCAGATACTCGCCAAATTGTGGATTCCGGAGATGGTCCAGGAACATTCGCAAAAGTCGTCGATGGTTGACGAAGGACGCGCGGCGGTCGAGCAGGCCAAGGCGAGTATTGCTTCTGCGGTAGCCGCAGTGAGTGCGGCGGAAGCGAAGCTCGCAGTGTCTCACGCGATGATTTCCGAATACGAAGCGGAAGTGGCTTTCCGTCGTGCCGAACATGACCGGATTGAACAATTAGTCGCCAGCAAATCGATGAACGAGGCCGTTCTTGAAGAAAAGCGTCATCGACTTCGCTCTGCCGAATCAGCTCTTGCTGCGGCGCGGGCCAATGTTCTATCGGCCCAAGCAGATGTTACCGTGTCACAAGCTAGTCAGAAGCAATCGGAAGCCAATTTGGCGCGGGCGGAGGCTCAACTCAAAGTAGCCGAGGCGAATCTTAAGCAGACAGCGATTCTCTTAGAGTATGCGAACATCGTGGCGCCTTATGATGGGTTGATCACGCGCCGCTGGATCGCTTCTGGGGATTTTGTTAGGTCAGCCGCAAGTTCGATGACCGAGCCGCTGTTCACAATTGACCGAGATGATCGGTTGCGAATCGTCTTCGACATTCCTGAGGCGCAATCATCGCTGATCCACATCGACCAGCCTGCGTCACTTGTTGTCGATGCGCTCAAGGGGCGGGCGTTCGAGGGTCGCGTAACGCGAACGACTGGCGTGCTCGATACCAAGACCCGCACCCTTCGCGCGGAAATGGAGTTGGAAGGCGGCAATACGGGACTCCGACCCGGCATGTATGGAATGATTACCGTCGTGCTGGCGGACCAGCCGCAAGCGGTGCTAGTGCCATCGCAGAGCCTACGGTATGACGCTGGCACGCCCTATGTGTTTTGTGCCATCGATGGAGTCGTCCAGAAAAGAGCCGTTACTGTTGGCTACTCCGACAGCAATGTGAGCGAGATCATCGCGGGAATCGGACGAAACGACGTAATTGTCGCCGATTCACACATTCCACTACGCACAGGCGAGACAATTCGCGTCGCTCAATCGCCGTAGGATTTGGTTTTCTTGCTGATACTTCGACTTGTCGGCAAATGGATTTGCCGAATTTATTCATTGTGAGACCCGAATCCCAGGGAGGGGGCCGTGATTGTTACTTCTGGTCATTTTGTGAATTCGTTTTTGGGCCGACGCTCGCTCGCATTGCTAGTGGTGCTTGCTTCGATGGCCGCCGTGACGCGAAGCAGCTCGGCGCAGACATCTCCACCAGTCAGTGCGGTACAGTCTGAACTTGCTGTTCGCGAGAGCGATCTCGACCATCCGTCACGCGCCGCATCGCCTTCGGATCTTCTTATGCCGCAGGAGTTGCGCTTCTCAGCGTTGCTGTCTCAGCCCGAGGGCATCGCTGCCGTCCCCACCGGATTACTGCCTTCGCCAATTGCTGAAGAGGTGTTGCCAGGCATTTCGGCTCAGAGCAATGAGACCTACCCAATTGACCTGCCTACTGCCCTAGCACTCGCCGGAGCGAATAATCTTCAAATTAGAATTGCCGCCGAGCGTGTTAATCAGGCGGCGGCACGCCTGGCTGGCGCTCGGGCACTCTGGATTCCATCGCTAGCCGCAGGCCCGGTTTACAACAATCACTCCGGTAGAATTCAAGACACAGAAGGAAATGTCTTGGAGGTCAGCCGCAGTTCGCTCTTCGTTGGCGGCGCGGCGGTGCTTGGTGACTCGCCAGCCAACGGCGGCGCTGGCGGTCCTGCGCGAATGTTTGTCGACCTATCCGTCGTTGATGCAATCTTCGAGCCGTTGGCAGCACGTCAACTCGTGCGCGCATCATCTGCGGACCGGAACAGCACCTTTAATGACACGTTGCTCCAAGTCGCAGTCGGGTATCTATCACTCGCACGCGCCCAAGCTCGCGTGGCAATCGCCGAGGAGGCGACTCGTAATGCGGACGAGCTTGCTAGAATCACTCGCAACTTTGCTGACACTGGGCAGGGTCTACAGGCCGACGCAGACCGGGCAAGCATTGAGGCTGCTAGCCGAAAACGCGATGTTTGGCAGGCGCGTGAAGACGTGGCCGTGATTTCCGCCGAATTGGCACGGCTGCTCCGACTCGACCCTTCCGTTCAACTACAAGCAGCCGATGAGAATCCAATGCCCCTGGAATTCGTAGAACGCTCGACGCCGGTTAATGAATTGATTCGTCAAGCGACATCGATCCGTCCTGAAGTCGCGAGCGCCGATGCGCAGCGAGACGCTGCTGCAATTCGTAGGCGTCAGGAGCAACTACGCCCTTGGTTGCCGAATTTGTACGCTGGCGTTAGCGGCGGTGGATTTGGTGGGAGCGACGGCTCAGACATCGCCAATTTTGGCGGACGAACTGACTTCGACGTGGCGGCGCTATGGCAGGTTGAGAATCTGGGATTCGGAAACTCCGCACGTCAGCGGGAACAACAGAGTCTCACCCGCCAGGCCAGTTTAGAAGTCCAGCAAACGCGGGACATCGTCGCCGCAGAGGTCATGCAAGCATATCAACGAATTCAGATGCGAGGCCAGCAGATTGAAGTAACTCGCCCGCCGGTCGAATCTGCCGAACAGGCTGTACGACTCAATCTGGAGGGAATTCGCGACGGTGAACTCCGCCCCATCGAGATACAGCAGGCGATAGGTGCATTAGCGTTGGCGCGTACGCAGTATCTCAACGCCGTGACCGACTACAATGCTGCGCAGTTGCAGATGGTCAGGGCGATTGGCCAGCCGCCAAACTCGGTATCGCACTCTGCAAAAGAATAGAATTAGCGTGCGGAGCAGGGCAAGTCTAACCCCTCCAGAAAGCCGACAGATGAGTGACGCCATCCAGGAACCCGACGAAAATCACAGGGACGCTGTCCGGACGGTCCGAATGGTCCAGTCAGCGAGCACTTCCAAGGCATCCGGGCATGATTCGCCGATTCTCGGCGACGCATTCCCGTCACGGCTGCCAGCAGCACCGAAACGCTGGAGCAGCTACAAAACCACGGCTTTCACAACCACTTTCAAATCAACGCCTTGCGACACGTCCGATGTACTTTTCCGGTGTACCATGTCCCAAAAAGGTACGCGGAAATGTACGTAATTCCGGATTCTTGAGGCAAACGGCCATCCATGCCAGCCCAACGCCGAACCGACGACCGTGCTGACATCATCTTGGAGACTCTGACCCGTCGGGTTCGTTTGATTACCGTTGACCAAGCAGCCGCCGCATGGTGGTGGCTCACAGTCCGGCCCAGGAGCAATGCCAGGAAGTGCCTTCGCAAGCTCGAAAGGCAGGGGCTTGTCGAGTTCATTACTATCATGGCGATGCCCGAGATTGAGCTTGGGGAACCAGTCTTCGAGTGGCATCCCGGAGACTCGCCGCCCAACTTTGGGCGAATGGCCTACTGGCTACGAAGTCGCTGGCAGGCCCCGCTTGTCCCGACCGATGCGGTGATTGCCACACCCAAGGCCAAGCAACTCTTGGGCGGCTATATTGGAGGCCGAAAACCCCGTCGCTCTGAGGCAACCCACGACGTTCACCTGACGCAGGTCTATTTGCGACTCCGTCGGACCGACCCCGAGTTTGCCGCACAATGGGTTTCGGACGCTCAGCAATATGCTGAAGGCGGAGGCAAGAACGCACGCTTGCCCGACGCCATTATTCGCGACGGCAGGACCACTCGTATGCTGATTGAATTCGCGGGAGCCTACAGCAAACAAAAACTGGAGGCCTTTCATGGCCAAGCCAAACGGTACTCCTATCAACTCTGGTGAGCGGCCGACCGACCTGCCTATTCTGCGGCACGTCGCTCTTTACGGCCTGACGTTCACCTACCCCGTCCAACGCTTGTTCTTCCCGGAGGACAAGTTTGAAAATCGCGAGAACGCACTTGAGCGTGCCGGAGACGCTTTACATGGCCTTGCGTGTGCGGGCCTTCTCACGACGACCTACCAGAAAGAGCCACTACGCTTCAACAAGGACTACAAGTACTACATCCTCACCAAGGAGGGAGCCAATCGAGTCGGAGCAAAGCCCGGCGTCACCAAGCCACCCAAAGATACTTCGACGAGCCTTGCCATACTTTGGATGTGCACGATGGAAAAGAAGCGATTCTACCGGGTCGAGCATGATGAATTGCAATCGATACTTGGCGACAGAGCCCCACACCACAACGTGTATCACGTGCTGTCCGAGGACAAATTCGGACCGGTGGTGTACCGCGTTTACGCCAGCGACTCCGAACCGAGCGACGTGCTGAAGCATGCTGCAAAGAATTGCCTTGAGCCTGCCCTCAACAATTCAACCCTTCGGCCCCTCGTCGACGTCGGGGACTATGGATTCGCCATTCTGCTTCCCGACGAGCGAAGACGCTCAGCGACACAGAAGCTCTTTGCGAAAGCAAAGGAAGATGGTCCATCCCTGAGCCGCATTGCTCGCTTCACCATCCGACTCGGGCCAACGCCACAGACGTTGGCCGAAGCGATACGGGGACTGAAATCCTAGCCACTCGTCATCGGTCGTTCGTCGAACGCACGATTTGCTTGTGCCTTCTTAGGCGTGCTAGTCTCAAAAAAGGGGGGCCAGTCGTGGCGCCTTGGCACGACCGACCCCCATGGAAAGAAAACCTAGAGCATTCGCCCAAGTCCGACGCCAATCAGAAAGGCCAACGCGACGAGCATGCATATTCCGAATCGGACAACAGCCCGAATCATCCTGTGCCGCATTACCATCCATTCAGCACTCATTTCCAACAGCGCCTTGACTGTTTCGTTTCTCTTAGCCATACCACTTCTCCAACTTCCAGTTTACGGGGAGATTGCTACCGCATGTAACAATCGCCCCAAGACACATGGACCTTGAAAACTCCAAGACCCACCATGCAAATGACAGCTCGAACCCGCATCTCAAATGCGAGGTATAAAAACTGTCAGGAAGCATCAGGCTTACAAGGCAAACGAATCGTGGCGACCACCTCCTTCTCTACCGTCCACGGTTAGGCCGCACATGCAAACTGCGGCCAGCATGACCTGCCGTCACGCCGTATTTTAGCAGCGGCAACTTTTGCCGCCATCGCCCGCGTTTTCCCACTTCGCGGCGAGGAATTGCCTCCGGCTGAACTCTTCCGGTCCCGTACTCGCAATCCTCGTAATTCCGTTGTACGCTATCCAGTATCGGCCCCGCATTCTGACGCGGGAGGGGGCGGGGGCCGACACCTGCCGAAACGCAAACGCTTTTCTGAGCGGCGGTGATGCTATGGCGGCTAAACCTTACAAACGTCTGTCGAGCTGGCTTGACACAAGTGAGCCGCCGGAACCTAGCAAGCCGACGGACGCTCCGGAAGCCGACACACGCTCACCGTCCGAGCGGCTGCGATTCTACCGCGAGAACCCGGAAGCACTTCGACAACGACTTTCTCTTAAGCCCAACGTAGACCCCATTGTTCTTGGACTTGAATGGCAGTATCCGTCAAACGCTCAGGATGACGGCCCTCGCGACTACAGTCTCGGTGAGCCAGGCAAGCCATTCGCCATCCCCCGCGACCTTATGAAAAACGGCCACATCCACGTTCGTGGCCGCACCCGTTCCGGCAAAAGCTCCTTAGCCATAACGCCCCTCCTCGCACAGTTGGCACGCCCCTACTCACTTTTCAGTCCCACAGGCACTCTTATTCGCAGTGACTTTCAGGACGCCATCTTCATCTTTGACTTAGGCGGCGACTTGGCCCTCTTCAATTTCGCTCGCAGGCTGGCTGGCCCCAACCGGTTTCGCTTTCTTTCGCTAGAACGGGACGACGACTGGAACTTTTTTGACCCACTCCAGGCCGCCACTAGTGACCCCGACCGACTCATTCGTATTGCGATACTTCTGCAACAAGCCTTCTCGCTCGACCACGGCCTAGTGTACGGCGGCAGCTACTACAGCCAGCGGAATCTGACCGCCCTCCTCAACGTCGCCCGTACCCTTGCGGAACAGACCCTTCGGACCAAAACTCGAACTGACATCAAAGAAATCGCTCGCTATTTGGAACGAGAGAAAGTGAAGGATGCTGAAGAGATTCGCATGATATTTTCGTTCTTGACCGAATACAGACAACTTCAGCCCGATGACCCCCAGGCTGACAATGTCATCAATATGCGACGAGCCCTCAAGGATGGGGAAGTCGTATATTTTTTCTGTCCGACGATTGGCGAGGCCATGACGGCTCGCCAAATCGCAGGGCTTGGCCTTTACACACTCATCAACGCCGCCATCGAGCGAGTCCACTCGCTCCGCGACGACGAGCGGGGCACGCCGCTGCGCCATGCCTGGGTTTTCGTCGACGAATTCCAGGAACTGGCCGGTCGCTCGTACGCAAGCCTACTCGCTCAAGCCAGCAAGTTCGGCCTGTCCCTCATTATGGCCAATCAAACGACAACGCAACTTTCCACACGCGACATCGGCCTAGCTGAAATCGTTCGCGACAACACCTTCGCCAAAATGTACTTCACAGTAACTGGCGAGGAAGACATCAAGGCCATTCAATCCTTTTCCAAAGAAAGTACCCGAAAACTGAAATCCGCGTCAGAGCAGGAGAAATCAATGCTCGACTCGTCGAAGACTAGCGGCTGGCAAGAGAGCATGGTTCCCACACTAAAGACCGATGAAATTCTCCACACCAGCTCGACTGACAAGCACTGTTTTTTAGTGCTTGACGACGGTACACGCCACCGCGAACCCATCCGGCTTTGGACTGATTATGTTCTCGATGCGGCTGATTTTCTCAAACTGAAGCAGACGCCGCCGCCCAAAAGGACAGTTCCGCTCCCACCAAGAGAATCCGCTAACGAGCAGGAACCCATTTGGAAAACAGCACGTCGAAAGGGAGGTGCCACAACGTGGCAGGAACCTTTGACCGCTTTGCTAGAACGAAAGCGAGCCGACGAGTCCATTATGTAATCGCGAAAGGACACACATGCCTACTCTCAGTTCCACGCTCCAGTCGGTTCTGTCTCCCTTCGCCGACAAAGAATGGGAGAACAAAATCAACGAGCGTCGCAGGCTGGCCTGCCTTACTCCGCTAGGCTTCATTGACATGCCATTGGATGGGCGTTTTCACATCGCCGGTAACCAATTGGCACCTATCGAGCTACATGACAACGGCAAAGTCCGCGTAGGCGACCATATTTTCGACCAGGGCACCGACTTCGACATTGGCCTCGACAACAATGCAGCGATTTGTCGGGAAGGCGAAGCACTGAGCATTTACGACGGCGAGGACCTCCAGCACCTTTACATGTATCAAGAAGGGGGCTGGAGAATGTGGGGATACAAAGAGCCCGGTTTACGCGACGCAATCGTGAGCGAGTTTCTCTTAACCCGCGAACTCGGAGCACGAACGCTGACCAAGACGTTTCTACTTGCCGTGTTCGCCGTGGTCGGGATATGCGCGCTCGCCGCCGCAGTTTCACTTCTTAACGGTTACTGGGAGCGGAATTAGTTTCGGCAAATCGAAAGACCTACTCCCGCACACCTTTTTGGGACATGGTACACCATGAAGCTAGTTACCCTTAGAAAGCCTTCTCCTGAGGCGAAGAAAGCTGCCACTGAATATGTGCGAGACATTTTCTTTGCCAAGTTAATGCTGTTCATTGCCCTCATTCCACTTGCAATAGCAGGGCTTTTTGAGCTGCCTCACCTTTTTGAACCTGCCGATTCGAGAATTCACGTAGCCCCAATTCTCGTCGGTATTGCGACAGGCTCCTTCTTCTGGTCCGTGGCATTGCTGTGTTTGGCAATAGTCGCGTACTACGTTCCGCTCTTCGGCCCGGCTTGCGCGGCCCCCATCCATCGCGGCCTGTGGCAAGCCACCATGTTCACGGTCGGACTGCTCATCGATGCGCTCGTGCTTACTCCCCGTATATTTTTAGGCTCCGTAGTTGATTCGCTATCGCAGTCACAGCCAACTGCCCCGCAGACGCTGTTCTCCAGAAAGCACAATATCGTACTCCTCTGTCTCATCGTTCCGCTCGCCGTAGCGACCTACTTGGCATGGCGTCCTTTCTACACCGGTTACATCGCTGACGCACGAACGGCATATCGGGCGAAGCATGAGATTACGCCCGAGGAACAGGAACGATGGGCTTACTTCGATGAGGAGATTCGCGAAGCATTGCAAGCCAACACGTTGGACCAGGCCTTCGGCTCCCTTTCAGGTCTACGGCATAGTGTCGCTCACTTGCCCTACAAGGACGAGCGGCATAGACGGGATGCGGACGTTTGCATCGACACGGCGGAGGCCCATTTAGCCGCATGCCACACCGGCAACCAGACACACCCGGATTTTTGGAAGGCCAAATACAGTGATGCTGTGTCCGATATTCCGAAATACGGCGGCGGAAATGAAATTCAACAGAACCCAGTCATAGACCCAATACTACTTGGTGGGATGTATGCCACGCCAACTGAAAGTCTACTTCCGCCGCCCAAAGTTACTGACCAGCGTGCGTCCAACACAAACTCGGTCACGCCATCGAATGGAACCCAAAGCCCCTTCCAGACAGAGCCACTCGCACCAGCTAACCGCGAGGCCCTGGAGCCTCCATCCCGCCAGACCCCTGACAAGGAATCATTACTGTCCGCTCCCACATCGCCAACGCAGCCAAACCCGCGAGAGTCAACGTCCACAGCCGTACCCGAGCGGTCCCGGACCAATGCACGACGGGTGGCAGAACCGACTTTGCCTGCCACAACTCCTGAAAATGCCACGGAGGATGCGCCCCCTAATCCGTTTCAGAAAGGAACGACCTGGACGGGCACGAGCCTACAGGTCTCTGATGGCGGCATCAACTCGGCTAATGATGGTATCCAAATTCAAGTTGAACTCTCCATCACGCGACATGATGCTGAAGGGTTTGAAGGGACCGTTCGTAACCCATCTGTCATCGACGCTCAAGGAAGGCGAGTCCGCTGGGGTGCAACCGCCTCGGCAACGGGCACCTACCAAAATGGCGAAGTCACAATTCGCACCACTCCCCGTAGCGTGCCCGCTGGCACCGTGCTTTTGCCGGGAACTTGGACGGGAACTGTGGAAGACGGCGTCTTCTCCGGCGAGTTCCGTGGACCGAACAACAGTTTGAGCGACATTACGCTGCAACTGCGGACCGCACCCCAACGTCGCAGCCCAACAAAATAGGCGGCCACTACAGGCCGCCTACAAGTGCCCGCTTTGCGAATTACAGTTCCGCAAATTCTTCCACGTAGCCAATCACGATGACCGACCGTCCTTCTTGGATTGAACACTGCACACGCAACAATTTGATGCATTCGGTGCCCCAATCATCTTCCGTCGGCAGAAAGCATTGAAAGTTCGCGAAATCCTGCCCCACCTGACGGGCTTTGTGCAGAGCGTAGGAGGCCAGCCAAAGCACGTCGTTGCCACGTCCCACCACCGTCTGCCATCGCTTGGCTAAAGGTGAAATGCGGACGATGGTCTTCCACAAGCGGGCGGTGACGGCGACCTCCACGCTGTAGCGGTTTCTGCCGAAGTTCATTTCGTTACGCACCCAGCTACTCACGTTGAGTAAGACGCCACTGTCAATCCCTTCGTCAAACGTGCATTCGCCCGTGTAGTCGCCAAAGCCCACGTCCGATAAGTCGATGGCTGAATTGTCATGCTTCTTGATGGTCATGCGGTTCCTTTTGGGTTAAGCCCCGCTGCCGACTTGCCAACAGCGGAGGATTTTATCGCTCACCGGCAGGCGTTAGCCCGGTGCGATGAAATCCGCTCGCCGCAGATGAAGTCGGCTTCGACAAAGGGGAAACGCTGGCCGGAAAACTGTTACGTCACGTAGCTAGTTGCGACTGGCATAACGAGCGAAAGAATCACGGCGAGGAAAGGATGCGTTTCTTTCAAGCGACTGCTCGAATTGAACGACTGCGACACCGTATGGTCGCGACGGGACAACTCATCGACGTTACTGGGGAAGCTCAGCAACAAGGTCTGCTGTATGCAGTCTACTTGAGCAATCGGTTGTGGAAGAGCCTAGTGCGTCCTTATCCGTTTGCCGAACCCGAAGACTGCGTGTCACTCGTGTCGATTCTTGGCCCCTTACAACGGCGACTAAATGCACCGGGTTTAGGGGATGTGGGTTTCCTGCTCTTGATGCCGCCTTATGTGCCGGATTGGTTTCGTGGTCCTTGTTATCTCAAGTATCTTGTCAATCGTCCGCCGCGAACTCTGCCATCCGTCCTTGTTCAGCCGCATGGCGACCCCTTCCCAGTTCGCCCGCGTCCCGAGGAGGACTCGCTGCCAGCCAGCTTGGTCGTGCATCTTGCCGCCACACTCCATTTCTTTTCACTGCTCGGTCGAAATGTCGAGCGGACGGCTATCGAAGCGATGCAAAGGACTGCTTTGGAATTGGCGAGAGAGACCCCTTTTTACTCGGAAATCGTGCGAAACCTCGACCATACGCCGCCGACCGCCTCGAAGTGGATTTCAGCAGAATCCAATCGTGCTTCGCTGCTCGCCAAGTTGGATGAGCTATTGGGCAGCCTTGAAGTTTGTGCGGAACGTAAAACAATGCAGCAAATCGAATGGCTGAGACGTAATTATCGAGTGCTCGTTTCGCCGCTCGCACAACTCGCTGAACTGACGGAGGGTTTGCTTCGCTTGGCGGCCCACGTTCCGAACCAACATGGACCAATAAGGTATGAGCCGTTCCGGCCATTACTCAATATTTATGTCGAAATGAGTATTCAACTCAAACGGCTAGAGACAGTGATTTCTCACGAGGTACTGTCCGCAATCGAGTTTCAAATCTCGTTGTTGGCGGAAGTGCTACCGAGCGACTTCCAAGACGCTTTGGGGCATATTGAGCAAGAACTGCACCGACTCTTAGCAAATAGGTACGGCAAACGTATTGAGGGACTCGACTATGGCGGCAGCCACGTCGTTGTCTGGCATTAGTTTTTGATGACGAGGGACTCAGGTTCGCGTCCGACAAAAGCAGGGCAGCAGGACTCGCCATCCAGTCGCCGCCGTCCCCAGCAGTAAGTGAGGGACGACGGCGACCGGACGGCGGAAGCAGAGCTTTCTAGGCGAAGACTTCGCTTCGCAGACGTTCATAACAAATTGTTTGGCTGCGAAAAAAGAAGCCCCGCAAGAGTCGCATTCTTGCAGGGCTTCGTGAGCAACGAAAACTAACTCGAAATTGCAACGTGCTACGCCGCCGCTGGCAGGGCCGTCGGATTTACTTCGTCGCCAATGGCCCGCGTGATGCCAAGCACCATTTGCACGTCCCGCTCCACGAGCTTCCAGTTGTAGGGCGAAAGATTCTCGCCCGCAGTCACGACAGAAAAAATACCCAACAGGTAGGCCAGGCCTTTTTCCAACTTCTCGGCCAGCTTGGCAATTCGTGGCATTCGTCGCCCGCCCTTGCCGAACGTCTCATCGACTTCCCGAATCCGGCCAATGTCCTCCACGGCAATTTCCAAAAGGCCCGTGCATTCCGCCAGCATCGCAATCGCTCGTTCGCGGTCAACCTTTAACTCAATATCCAGCCTATCCAGCAACATCGCGAGTGTATCGGCCAGCTTGCCGAGCCGCTCCTGCTGCTCGACCGCTCGCCAGCCAGCCGACTGGCCGTGACTCTGCTTTGAGAACAGGTCCACAACCGGGGCCGCTGGTTCGCACTTCGTCCTTTCTTTCATCACACTTAACATTGGTTCCTCCCTTGGTTCGTCTAAACATTCGTTGTCGCTGCCGACAGCGGATCTCGCTCGGCTCGATTCGCCCACCAACTCAAACGGTCGCACCACTCGACGTTTCACCCGCAGACAATCCTTGGGCACCATCGGCAATCCCGCCGTCCGCCGCACCCGATTGACGGCCCGATGAATCGCTTGCACCTGACGCGACACGCCCGCGTAGGCGTCAAAAGGAAACCCCGCGAATTCTCGCTCTAGATTTGCAGTGGAGTAACCCAGTATGGCCCGTTCGACAAAATGCGTTCGCAGTTGCCGGTAGGCGAGCAACGTCATTCGCACCGTCACCCGTCCCCGCCAACCAATCGAATAACCTCCAAACGCAATCGGCTTCTCTCGCACATCCCAATATTGGCGTTCGCCGCCGTGAACGTCGGCCCGAAAATGCTCGTCAAAGAAACGATGATGGCCTGCCGTGGCCAAGAGCACCCAGAAGTTGCGAAAGCGAAGATATTGGACGTTCGCCAGCGGGAAGCCGTCCGGCCCGCGTTGTTGTCGGCGGCGATACCGCGACCACTTGCTGCGAGCTACGTCAAATTTGGCGAGCATCCGCTCGTCGTGCTCCGCCGCCGAGCGTCTCGTCGGCACATGCCCCGACACGTAGAAGAAATACTTGCGAGCCACATAGGCGACAGCCAACTGCTGGATGAATCCTTCCAGCGTCGTCGCATTCCATTTATAGGTCGCTTGCTTCATTACGGGCGTTCCTTGACTTCCGTCGCCCGCTACCACATTTCGCATGTTATGCTCCGCTGCATCCTCGCGTTGCATAGCAGGTCCGTCGTCGCTTTGCGTCACCATCCCTGTATATTCTTTGTTAGAAGTAGCCTAGAGGAAGAAGTAGCGGCTCGCGGAGCGAGACCTTGCTCGCGTTGCTTGCAAACAGAAAACGACAGCATCGTCATGAAAGAGATTGGGGAATCGTCCGTCTGCGGACGCCAAATGAAGTGGATGATTTGTTCGAGGAAAACCCTCGCGGCACAAACCATCCGAAAAGCCGCCCAACCTTCGAGAGCAAACCATTTTGAAAGACGCTTCCCTTGGGAAGTCGCCCAAACACTGCTCCCAAAAGCAGGCTCGCTACAACGGCATCAGGCCAAAGACTGCCAGGTCTTTCGACTAATGCACGACTTGCAGCTTCCGACCAAGGAAGA
>JBGSUJ010000044.1:0-38120 GCA_041753435.1 Pirellulales bacterium
TCAATGCGGAGCGCTGGTTAGTACATCAAGAACTGCCCCAGCTGCCGCGGCCGCGCGGGACCTGGGAAGGGTCCCGCGGGCCGCCTGCAACACTATTCTTAATCAACCCTGTTGGCTGTCCAACCAATGGGGTCCACCTCAATCGCCCCGTCGTCATATTCGATTTCTCCGGCTAGCTTATATAGTTCTCCGCCAGTTTCCTGCAAAATCTGGTCAAACTTTCTTTTTACTCGTTCAATGTTTTCAGCGGAAAATTCGAAAGCTGATGGATCGCTCCCCTGCAACAGAGCAGCCGTTAACATCTTCGCTGCCGGACCACACACACGGCCGAATTCATGAAATTCGGGCAGCGCGACATCGGTGTGGCCGATCATCACCAATCGTGCCGACGGGTTCCAAAGGACATTTTCGCCGCCCCGTTTGTTTCCATCACGTCTCAGCGCTTCGTAAGGTTGACTCCAAGTTTCTGTCAGCGGATTAAAGTTGCTCACGAAAAATCTTCTGCGCCCTGAAAAATCATTTCCATCGAACAAGACTCTAAAACGACTACGGCGCTCGTTTCGTGTTATTTTAAGGGTGTGCGGCAATTGTTGTATCGCTCGCTCGACATTCTCTTTTAGCCGTACATTTGTTGCACCGGCATAAGCTTTCCTTAGCTCCTTCGCAATTTTATCCGCATCTGTTTGAATCGATTTCTGCGAAGATGGGCCTTCCCTGGCGATCATTTCAATCTCTGCATAACCAGTAGTGATTAACGTAGGATTTAGTCCCTGCCAGCGTACCGCCTCGATCATTAGATCAATGCCAGACGGTGGCTGCTGACCACATGCGGAAACGGTTATCGAGAACAAGACAGATACGATTAAGAGTCTCATAGCGAAAACCTGTCAATGAATCCTAGGGCGGCCATAGAAACTATAACTGCCCCATATGACTTATTTTGGAATCATTCACAATCCGTCCCGCCGGGAACGTCGAACAGCGTTGTCATGTCAATTACGCAATCTATCCAACAACACGGATCGGGAACATAAGAAAGACCGAAGCAAGCGCCACTGGTGCCTGCCCAGGCCAAAACGCATCCCCACCAGGCTACGGGAATAAGACACAATCCAGCGGCACCAGCAGCTATAGCAACACATGCAGAGCCAGCCGGAGCTATACACAAAAGAAATGTTGCAAAGCCCAGGCTTTTTTGCTTCGCGCTAACTATTGTCATGAGGGGAAATGGACTGTTTGTACAATCAGCCTCATTCTCGCCAGCGCATGCATGCTGCGCGTGTACAACGATCAACTGCCCAGGACAAGCCCCGTTTTGGCACGTGCCAATTGTATTTGATTCGCTGGCAGGGGAAATTTCTTCGCAGGGTCCTGTAGTGTCGGCAATCGCAATCGAAGGACAAAGAAGCATTGCGATAGCAGTGACGAGCGCGATTACGCTATGTCCGAGACCACGTGTTTTAATGACACATCTCATGTTACCTCCAAATTTGGGTTCTGAAAACCGCACCTGGTAATTAGTCGAGACCGGATATGCTACGAGCTCCTTTGTACCGGTTCAGCGTGAAATGAAATCGTGGCTGCGAACCATTGAACGGGCCGCCGATCGATCCGTTGAAGTAGGAAACACTGTGGGGATAGACCCACAGGCTGCTGGAGAGAAACCAGCAAAGGCTGGCGGCGACGAGCGTCTGGATGATGCCGGCCATGGACCGAACCTCACGCATTGCGCTTCGGGGCCCGGTCAGTCGGGGCCCGGTCAGTCGGGGCCCGGTCAAACTAACGTCAATCTACCATGCGTTGCAAGCCTGTCAATCTCCGCGTCGCGAGCTTTTCCAAGAATTCCGAACATACTTCGTAACGGCCTTGTCGAACAATTCACATTTTTCCACAAGCTGTTGTGACAGCACGACACCGCATTCATCAATAGATCGTAGTTGTTCGACAAGGCCGTTCGTAACTGCTGCCAGACAGGAGAACCACGAATCGCCCAGCGCGGCGCAAGGGCCGCAACCAAGATCGTCTCACGCAGAGATCGCCGAGAAGCACCGCGTCCTCTGCACCGCGGCGTGAGTTGCTTTCTCGAGTAGATTCCGAATTGCGTTGCGATCCGGAGGGACGTTTGGCGAAAGTATCGTGCGGAAACCAAGCATCGATCCGTGAGTCGCACCGATTGGGAACGCTGCACTCCGCTGCTTCCGATGAGTGTGGTTTAGCGGGGTTCCGTGTTCCTGCTCCCGCTTGGACCAACCAAGTTTCTTGCGAAGTCGTTCGCCGCCGAAGCGATCAGCAACACAACTTGGTCGTTCGCGAAATAGAAGCGCTAGCGAATCGCTGGCGCTGGCGAATCACAAGCGTCGACGCTCCCGGCTCGTTGCCTTCGGCCTGATAGGTAGGCGTCACAGACGAACAATTCCAGACGCTCCAGGGAGTTGTGTTTGGAGAATCTTCGACTTAGGATCACGATGGTTGACAGCAGGCCATGGCAATCAGCCCACGCGGGAAGTCTTGATTTATGCTACCTACGAATTTCAGTGCCGCGATGCTCTTACTTGGCCTGCTCTTTTGCTTGGGCCTGGCAACTGCTTCGGAATCAGCGGAACCCGAGCAAACTGCGACCAAGCTCTCCACCCACACCGGCCCGCTGCGCATCGGCGTCGTCGGACTCGTCCATGGGCATGTCGAGGGCTTGCTGAATCAGGCCAATCAACGCGACGACCTGCAGATTGTCGGCATCTTCGAGCCCAACCGCGCCCTGTTCGATCGCCTGGCGGCCAAGTACCAGCTCGATCCATCGCTCTACCACGACTCGCTGGAGCAGATGCTCGACGCGGCCAAGCCCGAAGCGGTCAGCGTTATGACCTCGATCAAGGACCATCGCCTGGCCGTCGAGGCCTGCGCCCCGCGCGGCGTCCACCTGCTCGTTGAAAAACCCCTGGCCTACTCCAACAAAGACGCCCACCGCATCGAACAACTCGCCCGGCAACACGGCGTACTCGTGCTGACCAACTTCGAAAGCAGTTGGTATGCCTCGCTCCGTGAGGCCAAACGATTGATCGATTCGGGCGAGATGGAGCCGGTCCGCAAAATGATCTTTCGCCATGGGCACAGGGGACCGCAAGAAATCGGCTGCTCGCCTGAATTCCTCGCCTGGCTTACCGACCCCGTAGAAAACGGGGGCGGAGCGATCGTCGATTTCGGCTGCTACGGCGCAGTCCTTTCCACCTGGCTCATGAATGGCGAGCGCCCCTTGAGCGTCACCGCAAGTTCGGCAACACTCAAACCCGCAATCTATCCACGCGTCGATGACGATGCGACGATCGTAGTGACCTATCCCACGGCCACCGCCATCATTCAAGCCTCCTGGGCCTGGACCCACGACAACAAGGAGGCGGATATCTTCACGGAGCGCGGATCGATCCACGCCGGCAAATGGGACGAACTGACCACGCGCCAAGTGAACGCCCCGCCCCAATCGCTCAAGCCGCATCCCAAGCCTCGACCGTTGGAAAACGAGTGGACCTACTTGCGGAACGTTGTCCGCGGCCAATGTGCCGTGGATCCACTCTCCAGCCTGGAGATCAACCTGATCGCCGTCGACATCCTCGATCAAGCCCGCCAATCTGCGGCACAGCTCCGCGCGTCGAGCCAAGCCCAGCGCCACGCTGAGGAAAGTGGAACGCCCGCCCGGCAATGACTCGCGATGGCCGATTGGAACCAGGCCGGAATCGGCCTTGAAGAAAACAGGCTCTGGCTAGCCCCGTTTAGCATAATGGCCGACTGCGCCGATCGTCGCCAGTACCCCACCTACGATTTTCAGCCAGAAGGAAGTCGTAGCCGGCCGCTCTCGCTGGGTCGTTACTTGTTGCTTGATTTCTTCGAAACGCTGATGGGCTTCTCGGAGAGCTTTGTCGGGGTCTTGCTCATTCGGCTCCAGCCGCTGTCGCATGGATGAACTGCGTTGGGCCCCTTGGGCAACCGCCGCCGCTTGCAGGGCCAGCGATGCATCGTAGTATTCTTTCGCCTGTTGTTCAGAGAATGATTGGGCGGGCGATGAAATCAATGGCCAAACCACAGCCACACCTACCATCAACATGCCGAGTGCCGCCACAACCGTTGGCCAAATCGCCGCCCAATTTGTATCTGCTTGCGAGTTACTCATCGGAGCCCCCTGACTTACCCGTTATGTTCATTCGAACTGACTAAAGGCATTCGCTTGGTCAAAGTGTGGACTTTTCGAAAACCTCTCCGTCCACCGGATGGACCAGGTAGGCCATCACGACTTGGTCGATATCATCTCGCAAGAAACTGACGTGTCCGTCCAAGTACGCGCAGTTAACACCACCAATATGTAAGGATCGCGGTGCGGCGGAATTGAAGTCCTTGAAATCGGAGATGCAGGGCATGGCTTCCGCAATTTCTCCGATCGGTTCTGGGCACTTGTATCCCACGTCGAAAAAATCGCTATTGGGCGCTCTGGCTAGCAAATAGTTTTTATCAATAATGAACGGCAGAAATTCTTTTCCATCGTCTCCTGTATTTTTGGGGACAGTCGGTCTCGAGACGGCATGCATGTCATAGCCCAAAATCGAGCCGCCGGTGTATGGCATGGCCCACACCCCGCGTTGGTCCTGCACATGATCGCGCGTACGCACTTCGGCAATCACGATGGTGCTCGACAGGCCGTCTCCGATCTTCCGCAATTGATTTCCCCACAGAGTAATTGCACCGAACGGAAAGATGTAGTCGGAGTGGTAAACGTTGACATACGCAGCGTAATTGCCTTTGCCAAACATCTTTCCCGCAAAGAAAGGCGTTTGATGTTCGTACAAGCGGCCCCGCGCTGCGTCACTGGGGCAAATCAGCGACTGGATCTGCACCGCCTGCGGATTCGAGTCGTTCAGCGCCACGTGCTTGGTGAGATCGAACTGATCGAATAATGGCTGCTCCTCCAGATAGGGCAACAGCAAGACGAGCCAACTGTGGTTGAGTCCTGCGCGCAAATCGATGTGATCCTGTTTTGCGGCAACGGTGACCGACCGCGGAGGAAATTTTCCTGCAGGTGGCAAATTCTTAGTGGTCGATTCGTAGTTTGCAATCGCCAGCGAAAGTTGCTTGCTGTTGCTTTGACACTGCATGCGGCGCGCCGCCTCACGAGCTGCCTGCACGGCCGGCAAGAGCAACGCCACCAAAATGCCGATGATCGCAATCACCACCAACAGCTCCACGAGCGTGAAACCGCGCAGGCGGGTTATGCGACGACTACGGCGAAAATACAGACAATAAAACGACTCAGAATTCATCGACTCAAACGCTCCTCGCGCCACAAAATACAAAGCATCCGAGGTTCAACTACTTCAACTTTCAATATCCGCCAGCAAACGCCGATGCTGCCGCCATCCAAACAGGATTATTACCATCGGGCAGCCACTTATCTCTAAAAAGCCACTTGGCCGCTTACTCAGTCGAGCGGAATATCAACTGGCTACAACTCGCCGCCAAGTTCGATATCGACCACAAAATCAGCTTCCAAAAAATTCCGCCCCAACAGCAGCGGATACTTCATTTTTGTACGGTCGTTAAGCGTCACGAGCACACTCTTGGCAAATCCGTTCCAATGCAACGACAGCGGAACCTTGTAGCGTCGCTCGATGTTGTCAGGTGTCTTGATGTTGGCGCAACAATCAATAATGCTATTGATCCAACCCGACTCACCATCGGTATTCATCACCTTGAAGCGGATTTTTTTGCCCACGTTCGCGTCCATTTCGTCGACCTCGCCCGCAATGACGATCTTTTCGACGTGCAAAGAACAAGTGCTTGCCCCCGTGTCGACACGGGCCTGAAAAAACAAGTCGCTCTGTGGCTCCAGAACCGTCGTGGTCGCGCCGATGACGTGTTTCATCTTGACGTCGGGCCAGGGACCGGCAACGACTGCCATTGGGTTCCCCTGATTTTCCGCCAAGCCTTGAATCTCTGCGGTCGACTGGATTACATCAAGCGACGCGGGGCCGGCCAGTAGTTGTCTGCCATCGAGTACGCTGAATTGCTCGGAAGCCGAAGTTTCCAAGCCACCGCTAAGTGGCACCACCACGGTCGGCTGACCCATTTCTGGAGTTATCGCCTCTGGCCCTGCAGTGTTGCCCTGCTGGGCTATCGGGATGGATGGCCTCGAAAAAACAGGCACCAAGAACGCAATTAAGGATACACCGACCCCTAACGCCGCAATCAAGCGAACGACGGTCGCCCATTGGCCATGGCCCCGACGTGTCTGATTGAACTCAGCCAAGATTCAACGTCCTCCATTACCTCCTTGAAATATTCAGGAAGTCCTCCGCCCTCCGTCGCCAATTTATTCCAGTTTGGCCGATTCCCCCGTACTCTCTTCACTCTCTTCCATCTCTTCTTGATTCAGAAGAGTTCAGCTGTTAGGTCTCATCTTCTTCGCAAGTTCTCCACAAGTAGAATCCGCCCAGGAGGTCCCAGGAGGTTACACCTCATGCACCACTCCGAATCTTACCAATTTGGGGCTAACAAATCAGTGAAATTCTTTACAAAATAATTGACTCTGATATCCCGGTATGTTAGTCTGTGACCGGATGTGTGGTCAAGCGTGGGTAGCTGGAGTTTTCTTCGCCAGGTAGTTTTCTTGCCCTTTTTAGTGGCAGTTGGGAGTGGATCTAATGCATCGATATTGTTTTGCCGCGCTGGCATTATTGGCCGTTCTTGCACTTGGCCAAACCTCTAGGGGTGCCAATTTCTTCTACACCGGGCCCGCGAATGGTGACTTTTTCGATGAACTGAATTGGAATAGCCTCCCTGGCGGCGGGGGCGCGAATCCTGCGGCTGGGGCTATCGACCCTGCCACAGATATTTTCGACAACCTATTTCTAGATGGCGTCTCCACCTTGGCGAACGGAAAAGTTCAATTTGGCGCCGGTGGTGGCTTGGACATGCAACCCGGCTCCCTGCTAGACATAGTTAGCGGCGGCACTGGGCAACTCGACTTGATTGCTGGCACTACGTTCAATTTCAACAATGCGATGCTAATCGCCGACGATGATATTTTCCTGCGCGGAACCACGACGCTCACGGGCGGTTCGGTGACTTCCAGGGCCGACGATATCGAATTCCTTAGCAGCAATACGGTGATCAATGGCACCAGCTTCACCAGCGGCGGAAGCAGCGGAGCCATCATCTTCCGGGAAACGATTACCTCAATTTTTGGGGCCTCCTTTAACGCGGCCGATCGCTTGGGCCTGCGGGAATTTGACGTGACGATGACTGACTCAACGATCAACGTCAACAACGGTGAGGACGATGTGGAAAATGTCTTCACCTCGCCACCAGCAGTTACCGCAACCTTGACGCTAAAAGGCAATTCGTCGTTGCTCGCGGATCAATTGCAAGAAGATGTGAAGTTGGCGCTGTTCGACAACTCGGTGGCAACCCTAGCCAATGTAGACAACAGCGGCGATGTTGGCGATCAACTCGCTGTGATTACGGAGAATTCGCTGGTTACGCTTCATTCAACAGGCGCAAAGCTGATTATTCCGAATCCCCAGACGGTCAGCTCCGCCCCGAAAATCCGAAACGGCCAGACTGGATTGGTGTACTCGTTCGATCCCAGCACCTGGAATGTCAAAAACTGGAACGGTCTTGATGCCGTGACGCTCCAGATCGTGCCCGAGCCGAGTGGGCTGTTGATTTCTTCCGTGTTCCTGACTTTCTGTGGCGGGCTAGTGAGACAAAAAAGGCGTCGCTAAGGGGGAAAGTGGGCCGGAGTAGATCCGCTAAGCGATTGCTTGATACTCCGCTTCCTCCGCGGCAAGCTGTGCCAAGCGGCAGGCTCCCTAAGTGCCATTTCCGATGCAATTCGGTTGGTCCAATCCTATTGGTCGTCCGAATGTGTCGAGCCTTGCTAACCTGCTTGCTGCGCATCTTCCCTCCACAAAAGTCGATCCACGGGCATTCGTTAGGAGCAAAGAATTAACTCCTTTTATCACAACGGTATTTACCTGCCGGTCTCATTTATGGTGTCGTTTCTCTCCCGCATTGCGATGCGCCGGACTGCCGCTCTGTTCGCTGCCGCTGCAGGCCTAGTGCCCTGTGGCGGCTCCTATGCCGCGGTCGAAATAGCTGGTCTCCGTACTGCCTTCAGCAACCAAGGCTACTTGCAGCATCTACCCCTTCCAGAAACTACTGGGCAATTTGGCAGCGAATCCACGGGCTG
This sequence comes from Pirellulales bacterium, assembly GCA_041753435.1. GTDB lineage: Bacteria > Planctomycetota > Planctomycetia > Pirellulales > Lacipirellulaceae > DASYDU01. The sequence goes on from JBGSUJ010000044.1 coordinate 8,234, forward strand.
GATCGATATTCGTCATCCGCTGCTCAACGGGACCACAACCAACGTGCTCCAGCCGTTTGATTTCAGCAATCACTTCGTCAACACCCATTCGATCGTGCTGCACGATAGCAACGGTCAATTTGCCTCGGCTGATTTACTCCGCGATTGGGACCGGTCGAGCAAGATCTATGCTCAGGCCGGACTCTCGACGCCCCGAGTTTCGGGCGAAGTCGTCTCAGCCGGTGTGCCGTGGTCGAGTTTCGATCAGACAGCCCGACGCAACTTGGCCAATAGCGGCGTAGGCCGGGCAGCCGATCCAGCGACGGCAAACATTTACTACGCTCTAGAATTTTCCGACTCCTCGGCCAATGGAGTGACGATTATGCCTCGCAGCACCGGCGGATCGACTCTCAACCCCTACTCCTACCTGCGTACCGGAAGCCGCGACAGCACGATGCCCCATGAGCTGGGTCACCAATTAATGAACGGCGACATTCTCTGGATGGAAATCCCAGGCAACGAGACTCACAGCGACGACTCTGCCAACTGGATGTTCCGCTCGGGCTCCGACTTCTCCTTCGATCAAATTGGCTTCGACAAGGGTCGCATCGAGGGAGTTCAGATTGAACGCCTCTATGCCAACGGCGGAGCCAACAACCCGGGTTTTGTGCAGGTCGATGCCGGGCATGAAGATTATGGCAATCGGGTCGATTGGAACTTTGTCGTCGACAATCTGGCACTGGAAGACCGACCCAACAATGCCGACGAACACCCCGGCGGCCGCGATGGGCTCTACTTCGCTCCAGGCAATGCCCTCGCTACCCCTCAGGCCAGCCATCTCCAGACGGGGCTGGGCGATTTCGACCATCCCAGCGATTTCAGCGGCAGCTTTCGTTATGCCGACGTGTTTTCACTCACTACCCGCTATAGCGATTTCGACCGGACAAGCTTAGGCGGCGATTTTTCGGCCCGCAACGGCGCCCTCGATTACGAAGTGCTATTTATCGATGCTCAGCAACAACAACACCTCGGCATCCTGGATACGGTCTTCGCCTCCGGCTGGACAGACAACACCACGGCAGACGACTTCCTGGGCCGCTGGCGATCTCCCGTGGATGCAGTCGCGCTGCTTATTCTGGCCAATTCCTCGGGAGGAATTTACGATGGTAATACGCAAATCGATGCCGTGATCGTCGGCATGCTCGTGCCCGAACCGGGCGTAGCGACATTGATCCTGCTCGCTTTCGTGATGGTAGGACCAAGCATCCGATCGCGACGGGCAACCTCGCTTACTCGTAAACAGGACTTTCAGAGATGAATCTACGCCACCTGTGCTGCTTTTCTGCTGTGTTGGCTCTCTTCTCGCTGACTTCGCCCGTATTGGCTGCTAAAGTCCCGATTGCAGGCGTCAGCACCAACGAAACCGACAACCCCAAACGCTCGATCAGTTCCGTTTCCGTCAGTCCCGACGGCCAGACTTTGGCAATTGTCAGCAATCTGACCTCCGGCAGTCTCGATGAGTTCGTGTTCACCGTCCCCATCGCTGGCGGCACACCGACCCCATTAACTTCTGCTCTCCAAGGCGATGTCGACCATGTGGCCCGATTTACCCCCGATGGCAGCAACCTCATCTTCGTCGCTAACTCGGGAGTCGGATTCAATCAGTTTTACAAGGTCCCCGTGGCCAGTGGCTCACCTTCCTTGATCTCCTCAGATCGTGTCAGCACGAGCTTCCGCTTAACCAGTGACGGGCAAAATATTCTCTACATCTCGCGACCGGTCGCCAACGACATCCTCAAACGAGTTCCCCTCACCGGCGGCGCGTTCACACAGCTCTCTGCCGAAAACGATGGCGACCTCGACCGAGTCGGCTTCGCCCTCAACCCAAATGAGGATACCGTCTTTTTCGCGACGGATGCTCCAACTTTCGGGGCCAACGAAACGTCGCTCTTTAGTGTGCCCTTCGCCGGTGGTTCGCCCGCCACACTAATCACCTTTCCCGTTCCACCTCATATCTACGATATCGATATGGTCGAGGTCAGCCCCGACGGAAACTCCGTCCTGTTTATCGCGGATTACACCGTGAATAATCAAGACAATATCCACAGTATTCCCATCGGCGGCGGTACGCCGACCGAAGTGGTCGATCTCTCTCTGCTGTTAGATCGCGACATTCGCCACTTTGCCATTTCTCCTGATTCGCAAAGCATCGCCTTCTCGGCAGACCTCGATACCGTTGGCATCTTCGAGTTATACATTGCGCCGCTGGACGGGAGCGCCGCGCCAATCAAAGTTAGCGACCCTATCACCGCCGAAGCGATCGATCTAGACATTACGGGAGACGGCATTCCGGACGTCTCCGATGGTTTCGTGGACGGAAGCGTCAGCAGCACCGGAGAGGGCGTGATCGCCTGGATGCCCGACAGCAGAAAGGTTCTCTATGTGGCGGACGGCGACATCACCGGTGCCTTCGAGGTCTACTTGGTTGCCAATCCCTTTATCCTCACTGTGCCAGGTGACTACAACGGCAATGGAATTGTCGACGCAGCCGATTACAGCGTGTGGCGCGACCACTTAGGCCAAACCTTTGACCTGCTCGGAGAAAACCCAGCCGCCGCTACACCAGGCATGGTCGATCTAGAAGACTTCAATTTCTGGAAGCAGCAGTTCGGCCAGCCACCGGCTGGCAGTGCCTCCCTCGCTGGCGTCGCCGTGCCGGAACCAACGACCTCTGCTCTGCTCCTGTTGGCGGCTGCGGGCGGTGCCTGCACCAGCATCAGAATCCGTCCTTAATTCCCCAGAAATACCAGCCTTCTCTCGCAGCGGAAAGGCCACCGTCGGCGCGCTCATTTCATCCAGCCAATCGTCCCCACTTTCCCAGCGGATTTCGCCCCCCGTTGCTCCTGTTCCTCCTCGCTCTCCCGGGTACTCCACGAGCAGGCCAATTTGTCGTAGCGTGACTGCTCCTAGGTCCACCTGCTATCCTGACACCGCGGCCGAATGAGTGGTGGTGTCCACCAAGCCAGCCGGCGACACCGAATCGAATATGGGGAAGTGGCGTGATTGATCGAACGCCGATTGGGTGGCCATCGTGGCTATTGATTGCCGCCAGTTGTTTTCTGACTGGAGCGGTCAGCACGGCGGCAGAAGTCATGCTGCAGTCGACGCCGTTGGGAACAATTGGCAAGCTTGGCGGGACGAGCGTCACTGCGGTCCATTTTTCCGGCTGGCGGTTTTCGATCGACACGCCGTTGGCCGTCGAACGCGTCGGTGGGCATTTGCTGGGAGATCTTGCTCCAGGGCAAGTCTTCGCGGCCTTGGTAGCGCTCGATTCGATCGATGCCATGCCACACGGTTCGCCGTTCACTCCGGAAGAAGTGGTAGCCACGGCGCTACTTCAGCCACAATTTCCGAGCGATGAAGTTTCCGTGCCGCTCTCTGCCACGCTGCTGCCCGGCAGCTACGCCCTGGTATTCGGCAGCGGACTGTTCAGTGCCGAGGGCGAAGCGGCCCTGCCTCTCCTGGACGACCAGCCCGACATCCCGCCGACGACGATCTCCTCCTACATCTTTTGGAGCATCCCCGCCCAGGGCCAGCCGCCCGAGTGGCGGACCAATCTCGCCTCCCGGATGCGGTTCGTCGTCGCCGGCCAGGAGATTCGCTTGCCAGGTGACTACAACCTCGATGGCTCCGTCAACGAAAACGACTACGGATTGTGGCAGGCGAGCTTCGGCGCGACCGGCCCATCCGATGTCGACGGCAATGGCAACAACGTCGTCGATGCGGCAGACTTCGCCATCTGGCGCGACCACCTGGGAAACGGCGTCAACGAGAGCATCTCGGCTTCTTCAGTACCCGAACCAGCAACCTGCACGATCGCCATCGTAACCCTCGCACTGGCGGCAACCAGAAAACTACCACGACGCCGGGTGCCACTGGCCTCCGCTGGTGCCTTGGCCGAATCTCCCTCCCGCTCCGCATCACCGCTCAAGTCCACACCAACTTGAGCAGTTGGTTCCCGCAGCTCCCTCTCCCTGGCCAAATCTTCCCCACTTGCAATTGGCCGCGCGATGAGATATATACATACGTACATACTCCTAAACCAGCGCCTCCCCCACGCATTCGCTTCCCGGTCCAACCGCCCGCGAAGCCACGCTACCGCTCCGCACATGCCCGACCCTCCACGTCTTGAGGGAGACGGAAGCGGCCCCAACCACCCCAAAAAAACCTGGAAACTTGTCCCCTTCCGAGAAATACGCACCGCGCCACGCTCGCTGATCGAGTCTTGGCGCCAGCGGGCCGCCCAGGTTGTCCCCAACCTGGGCGCGGCCAGAGGCAATTGCAACCGATCGGCACTACGGTCGCGGGTCCAAACCTGGCACCCATGCCTCAGATTGCTGCGCAACACCGGTTGCAGCAATCGGTGGTACCCATTGAAATCTTAGGGTTGGTTCACGGAACTTTCGCCTAGCCGCCCTTCCGGCAGCACCGCCACTCGTAACCTCTGACAGAGATCCATGCGCGCAGAGACGCAAAAAACGCGGGGCTCCTCTGCGTTCTCCACGCCTCGGAACTTCGTTGCCAGCGGCCAAGGGCCACACTGGGCCCTGAGGGATTAAACAATCGGTTCCGGCAGACAGCCCGTCCAATTCGCCTGCGGAAAGCTGCGATGCATATTCTCAACGCGAACACTCCGCGACTGGCCAAAAATAATTATTGAATCTGGCCACCAAGCATGATAAGAAAGGTTGAGGGTTGAGTGTCGAGAGCCAGAACCCTTGCCGCTGAACCCTGAACCCTGAACCCTGAACCCTGAACCCTGAACCCTGAACCCTGAACCCTGAACCCTGAACCCTGAACCCTGAACCCTGAACCCTGAACCCTGAGCAGTAAACCCCGCACCCTGTTCCCCGCCCTCCGCCCCTCACTCAGCCGCCCGCAACCCCTGGAGCGTTATCTGGGCACGCGGCACGATCGATGGATGCAGTCGAGCCTGTTCCAATTCGGCCGGTTCCGCAGCCACGATTTGCTCCAGCACCTCGATCACTGGCGCGAAATCTGCCGTGGGAGCTTGTTTACGCAGTGCCTCGACCGTTTCCAGTGCGTTGGTGACAATCAGCGATCGCTTATAAAACTGGGTCGGCGCGTTCGGTTCTTCGCGCACGCTGGCCATCTCGCTCGGATCGAGCATTTCTGCCAGGGTCTCGATCGCCGCCGGGTTGCCATGCTGGGCCAGGGCGATAGCGGCATTATAGCGCGTGTCGGCATGCGGATCGGCCAGCGACAATTCCAGACGCTCCAGCGCCGTCGGCGTGGCAATCCGGCCCAGCGCGTAGGCCGTTTCCGACCGCACGAGCGGATTCTCGTCATCGGCCAATTGGAACAATGTCGGCTCCAACTCGGGATGCGAGAGTGCCCGCGGCGGATCCAGTTCCGAAAAATTGAACGCGCGGATCGCCAGCGCTTGCAATGCACCGCGACGGACAATGGCTTCCCGCGGGTCGCGGTCGCTGGTGGCTGCCCGCAACAGCACGTCGGTCCCTACCTCGACGCGGAACTCGCCGAGTGCGCGAGCCAGAAAGTAGCGCAGTGTCACGCTCTGCTCGTCCATCCGCTCGCCCTTGTCGGCCGCTGCGATCTCACGATCGAGGATGTCAGCCAAGTGCTGAGCGGCTTTTTGATCGTTACGAAAATCGGCAAACCGCTCGTTCCGCAGGAGATCGGCCAATTCGCTGGCTCGCTGCCAACGGGCCACGCTAGAGGTTTCGAGGCCCGCAATCAGATCCTCGGGGTGCATCGTCGTCCGATGCACCAGCCAACTCACCATCACCCACACACCAACCACCATCATCACAATCAGTGCCGGCACCACAAACAGTTGGATGATAAACCGCGCCGAAGGCGGCTCGATCGCTGGCAGCAGATCATCGCCGCTGGTGACCTCCCCAGGACTCTTGGAGGTCGGCGGACAAGGCTCTTGAGCCCCAAAAGCAACCGAATCGTTGGGTCGCGGGGAGTCTGTCATAGTTGCTCTAAGTTCTCGTGCGTCAGGCCTTCCCGCCCAACGAATGGCCATGCGGCACGGCAGAAATACCCGCCCGCGTTACCTCCAGTTTCCCGCACACACTGGGCCGTCGTCAACCGCCAGCATTTGGCCTATGAGTGCGTTCGACTTGCCAGACCCAAAGCCATTGTGCGAGAACAATACCATGCTAAGAATCGCGCTGACTCTCGACACCCCGGCCGAGAATCTGGCACTCGACGAAGCTCTATTGGACTTTGCCGAAGCGGCAGGCCCCGACATGGAGTTGCTGCGACTGTGGGAATCGCCCACACCACTCGTCGTTTTGGGACGTTCGTCGCGTGTCGATGTGGAGGTCGATACGGCCGAGTGTGCAAGCCGCGGCATCCCGATCCTCCGTCGCTCGAGCGGCGGGGCGGCGATCGTGGCCGGGCCCGGCTGTCTGATGTATGCGGTGGTGCTGAGCTACGACCGCCGACCCGCATCGCAAGGCATTCATCAATCGCACGGCTACGTGCTAGAACGGATCGCGGCATCGCTCAGGCGGCTCGATCCGACGGTGGCCCGCGCCGGCACAAGCGACCTGGTCCGTGCCGCAGCCGGTCAGCAGGTGGCTCGCAAGTTCTCAGGCAATAGTCTGCGGGTGAAGCGAACCCATTTCCTCTATCACGGCACTTTGCTCTACAGTTTCGATCTCTCGCTGATTGCCGCGTGCTTACGGACCGCGCCTCGACAACCCGACTATCGCAGTGGACGAGACCATGCCGACTTCGTGACGAATTTGCAACTACAGCACAACACCCTCGCGACCGCGCTCGCCAGCGCCTGGCCAACCACTGCCGAATTAACGGCCTGGCCCCGCGCACGGGTGACTGAGTTACTGCGCGAGCGCTATCAACTGTCCGAGTGGAACCTGGGATATGGACGAGTGTCGAAACGTTAACCCGGCACCGCTACTTGTCGCTTTTGCGACGGCGCTTTTGGCGACGCTCGTCCACTTGGCGGCGCTCCTTAATTGTGCGGCGATCTTTTTCTGTCTCGCGTTTCTCGATCAAGCGCTCCAGTTCTTTGGGAACTTGCAAGTGTTTTGCCATGACGGCTGCCTCCGCATGAGTTTACGGCTGATCGCTAATAATCGAGCCAGCGTCGAAATCAGGCACAAGCTCGCCTGCTATCTGCGGCTGCGACTGGCCAGTTGCGCGACTGTAAATGAAGTTGCCATCAAGAGTGCTCCTCTCGCCAGTGCCTTCGCCGACACAGCCGTCGGCATACTCGTCGACAAAATCCTGTCGCGGATAGGGCTTCGCCGGCACATAGTATCGCGGCCACGGCGCTTGGCAGTTATTGCAGGGAGCGCGATTGACTTCGGGCCGATTCGGGTGAGGCGGAATGTAAGGTCGAGCCACCCGCTTACCATCCGGCAATTGCGCGTCGAACGGCCGATCGGTGTAGCAGAGTGGGCCTTGGTAAAGCGGCGTCTGGGCTTTAATCAACTCGCCTTGCTCATAATCGCGGTACTCAGCGTCGTAGGGCTGGATCCGCGGCACCAACGCGATGATGACCTCCTTGCGTTCCTTCGTGACATCGGATTTGCGAAAGAAAAATCCGACGCGCCACAGATCGCCAAGGTAAGGAATCTTCGATTGCAAGGTGCTGTCCTGCTCGTCGATCAAACCGCCGATCACCATCCCCTGGCCGTTGTTGAGCATGACATCGGTTTCGAGTTCGGTGGTTTTCTTATTCGGCACTTGAGTAATTGGATCAATCACGCCGGTCGACACTTCGGGCTTCACGTGCAAGAGTATCCGGTTATCGCGCGTAATGCGTGGTGTGATGGTGAGCAATACGCCCACTTGCAAGAACTGAGGCGCTTGGGTCGACTGAAGTTCCGAGGTGACGGTCGTTTGAAAGCCCAGATCTTCGCCGACGTGGACCATCGCTTCCTGTTGGTTGAGGACCAGCACCTTGGGCGAGCCGAGCGTCTTGGTGTCCGACGTGGTCTGGAGAAGCTCGATCACACCGGTCAAATCGCCGCCGTTGACCGTCGCAAAAAAACCGTTGCCGGTATTGGTTCCGGCAATCGTGGGTGCAAATCCAACTGTCTTCAAGTGGATGTTAGCTCCTGCCACGCGGGCCAAAGCGTCGAAATCGACACCGTTTTTCTCATTATCCTTCAGCGTGACTTGCAGAATATGAGCCTCGATCAGTACCTGCCTCGGTGGGCGATCGACCTGCGCGAGGTACGACGCGATCCGAGCCAGTGCCCCGGGAATGTCTTCGACAACAATCATTTCTTGCGTGCGACGATTATCGGCCTTGTCGCTTTCAATGATCGACATCTTGCCGATCGGCGAGAGGAACGAACTCACCGCCTCCGAGACAGTGGCTGCCGAGACAAAATCGAGATCGAATATCTGGACCTCACGCCCCTGTATCGCGGGCGGCAACTGGGTCGAATCGGTGAGCGAGGTAATGAGAATGATGCCATCCCGATTGACCCACGTGTAGTTGGCGACCGAAAGTATTGCTGTTAGTGCCTCTTCAAGAGCAACATCTCGCAACGTAATCGAGATGATGGCATCGATGTCGTTGGCGGCCACGACGTTGAGTTGGTAAGCCTGTGCCAATAGCGACAATACTTTACTAAGCGAGGCGTCTCGCACCACCAAACGGTCGATTCGATCGCCTGGGCCTTGCGCCATGTCGACGTCGGCATCCCAACCGGTTATGGGCACTTTGCCTTCTACACGCGAAGTAGCTCGCAACGGCGAATCCTTACGATCTGCCTGAGGCGGCGACGGCAACGCTTCGACGTGTTGTGCGAAAACAGGCGTTGCCGCAGTGCCCTGCACCCTACGCACATCGCCGCCATAACGACGGGGTAATTGCAAACGTCGCGATGGTGTTTGTGTTTCGGCTCGCTCAGACGGCAGGACTTCGGGCGTTTGCGTTTCACGATGTACGCCGTGGAACCACTCTCCCGTGCCGGTGCCGGCCTGTTGGGCCGGCACCGCCGAAACGTGGACGAGCAGCATTAAGAGCGGGCCCCCCAGGATCGCGCAGAGCGACACTTTACGCCGCACTGCGCGATCGCTGACCGCTCGAAATGTTTGCTGGTTCCGACTCATGGACTCAAATCCTTCGCCAACTGCACGCCATCAGCATCGATCCCGATCACGGTAAACCCATCGATCTGGTCACCCACGTGAAGTATCTGATCGCCGATCAAGGCGACATACTCTTTCTCCCCCTGGATGATGACCTTTGCACCCTGCTTTCGCAGCGACTCTAAAATAGCTTGCAGCGCGGCTCGCTCGGCTGCCAGCGCTGACTTTTGGGCCGACTCATCTTGCTTTGTATTCGCCGCCCCTTGCGCCAGCGCCACTGCGTCACCGTTGGCACGCGGTTGAGGAAACAACGCTGGCAGCGCAAATGGATCGAATTTGATCACCGCCGCCAATCCTCGACTTTGCCAGTTGCCGAGCGCTTCCGCTTTCTTCCGGATGGCGCCACTTCCCTTGGTTCCAGCACGAAAGTTAGCCTTCGGTTTGATGCGGTTGTTGCGCGTCGAATTGTGTGCCGCCGGCTGTGCGGTGCTCGTGGGTGATTTAGCCGGCGTGTCCTTGAACTGGATGTAGACCACGCCGATCAGCACCACGGCAAGTACTCCGATGAGTGCCAGCTTGCCAGGGGTGACAGTAGTCTGTTTGGACATAGCTGCTCGGCTAGCCACGGCTCATCTCCCCCGTAGGAGCAGGGTCGTCGTCTTCGAGACCGTAATAAATGACAATTGTGGCCTTCATCGGATAGCCTTCAGACTGCGAACCAATCCCGACCGACAGATCCTTGACCTTCGAGAGCCGCTGAATACTCGAAAGTCGCGCGAAAAACGAACAAATGCTGGCGAACGTGCCTTTGCCGTCGAGCATCACTTCCAACGAGGTAAATCCGTCGCCAGAGATCGATTGTGCCGGTTGAAAATTACTGATTATCAGTGATTCTTTGCGCGCAATTTCACTGACCTGCTTGAGGAAGCTGCCTGCCTCGGCGTTCAGCGGCACACGTTGCTCGAGCGCAGCATAGCGCGCTTCGATGTCTTGCAAATGGCTCGACAACCGGGCGTGCTCATGACGAATCGCTTCCGCATTCTGACGCGACACGATCAGATCGTCGATTTTCATTTCGGTCTCTACAATACGCATTGCCACAGGCGCGTAGCACCAGTTGTAGGCAACAGCGCCACAAATCAGCACGACAGCCAGGCCCGCAAAGTGCAGCAGGCGGCCAAATTGCAGGGTTTCTTGATCTAGAACTGATGAACTCATGGCTTCGATCGTTTACGCTTACAATTCGCAGCGAACCTCGTAATCGTACAACGCGGTTCCTACTTGATTATGTTCGTTCGATTTAATCAGTTTCACATCCGCAAATAATCTAGAACGCACTAGTCCATCGTGAAACTCAACGACCGTCGGGCTATCGAGCGCGACGCCGAGCAGCGTCACCGTACCAGCTTGCGACTTGTTGTTCGAGCGCTGCTGTGCGACTTCGGTGGCCTGCAAATCGACAACGCGGCAATCCGTGACGTGGAGTTTTCCTCGGGTTTGCCTCGCAGCCTCGCTAACCGCACCCAGCAGCGCCAGTACTTGCCGTTGCTGCTCGAGTTGCTGAGCAATGGCTTGATGGTGATTAAGCCGCTCGATTTGTGTCCGCATCTCGGTGATTTGGCCTAGCATGACCTTCGCAGGACGGCTTTCTCGCGACGCTGCTTGGAGTTGTCGCTCGAGCCCTTGAAATTCGCGCAGCTTGTACCCCCGAGCAGCGCAGATTGCAGACAGCACGACCAAGAGCACCACCGACCATTCGAGGACGCGGCGGCGGATGAGTCGCTGGCGTCGATAAACCGGCGGCAATAGGTTGATTGCAACTTTCATGCAGCCCTCCATGCCAAAGCCGACAAGGCTAAAGCGGGGCCAAACAGAGCGGCTAGCCGATCGCGCACTACCGTGGCGCGCTCGCTTCCGGTCGTCACTCCCCACAGTTCCACTTGCATGCCGAGAGCGTCGGCCAGATAAGGTCCCATATTACGCACACTTGCCCCGCCACCCATCAACCAAAGAGTTGCCGGAGGCTGGCAGCGGCGTTGTGATTCTATGAACCGCAGTGTCTTCTGAATCTGATCTACCAGCGAGGCGGTAGTTTCTGCAAATGCATCGGTGATAGCTGCTTGAATCTCGTCGTCACCTGAAGGTGCAGCACCAGTGTCCCTACCTGGCGTGCGCGGCAGCTTGACACCATGAACATTGATCAGATGCTGAGCATGGTCGAGTGTCACACCGAGCGAGCTTTTGATCGCTGCCAGTCCGTTTCGAATCTGGCAGTTGTGGAGCCGGCGGGCATAGAGCGGCCGACCTTTACCAACAATCGACAGCGTCGTATTCGAGAAACCCCAGTCAATGGCGAGCAAACGTTCGCCATTGCCTGGCAAAACAGCGATCCCAATGGCACGGGCCATGGCCAGAGGAATAGCATCGACCGCCCAGCAGTCGAGACGCGTCTGTTGACAGTCGGTGGCCACCCGGTCGATCCATGGCCGGGCGACGGAGAGCACATTCACATTGAAACCGTCGGCCGTTTCGATCCCCTTTTCGCCACCCAACTCCCAAAAGTCGAACTCAATCGGGAATGGCTGTTCAGCTCCATCATCGGCAAGTTCCAGCGCGATCATCGCCCGCCGCTCACGTTCGTCGCCCTGCGGCACCTTGAGGCCACGCAATTGGCAAACATTCATCGGTAGAACACAAGCGGCGTTGCGACCGCGGAAACCGCCGCACTCCAGCGCTGCGTGAATCTCCGCCCACGACGGATCAGGCTCATCCAGCGCCAGAGCATCGGCTGCCGACCAAGGGCTGGGCCGCTGAATTACGGCGGCATGATGCAATCGCACCCCGTCCGCAGTCCGCACCGCTTGCGCAAGTTTCACAGTCTGCGTACCGAGATCGACGCCAATCCAGCCTAAGTTACTTGTGAGCACCAAACGCTGACTCCTCCCTGAGTCGACTTTGCAATCTTTGCTCGTCATCCTAACGCTTATTGGCCAATTGCTTGGCCACAGCTTCCATCCGCGAAAGCCGGCCGTCAATCTCCTTGAGCGTGGCCAATATGTCTTGCAATATCGGAACCGACAATTGCCCCCCGCTCAGCATGTGCTGAGGTTGAGGAGTGGTAACGATTTGTCCTCTGGCGATCGTCGGCATTGTAACATTCGTTCCAATAAACATACCGGCACCGACAAGCGTCAAGACACCGAGCATTTTTCGCAACGTGTGACGCAAATCGTTTGCACGCATTTCATTTGGGTTCATATTGGTTGAGCCTTTCGTGATTGGGTCAGTGGGCCAGAGTTGCGATATCGAACATAGGAAGCATCACCGCGATGACAATTGTGGCAACGATCACACCCATCGTAACAATAATCATCGGTTCGAGCATGGTGGCCAGTTCCCGCAAGCGCGTTTCGCCTTCTTCTTCGTAGTGCGCACCCATCAATTCGGTAACCATACCAAGGGTGCCCGTACGCTCGGCAGTGAGGACCATTTCGGCGGCGACCGCTGGCACGAACCCCGCCTTGATCAGTGAGCTTGCCAAACCGCGACCATTAAGAATCGCAGCTTCCAGCTCCTCAAACAGTTCTCGGTACAGCGAGTTACGAACCGCGTTCCGCGTGAGCTGGATCCCCTCCAACAGTGGCACTCCGCTTTCAACCATCAGGCCCAGCAAGCGAAATGTACGGCCAATGTAAAATGCACGAGTAATATCGCGGATCATTACGGTATTTAGAAAAGCGCGGTCCCACCACCGTCGCCCGGATACGGTGCAACGTGATGCGACGACTCCAACAATCGCGGCGATCGAGAACGGCACCCACAACAATGTGTAGTGACGAAACAATTCGGAAACTGAAACCAGTACTTGTGTGACCGCCGGTAATGGGACTTCAAACTGTTCAAATATTTTCTGAAACCGCGGCAGCACAAAAACCACCAAGCCTGCTACCACTGCCGACGACACCATGGCGAGTAGGATCGGATACGCCAGCAGCGTGCGGATGGTGGCGCGGTTACGAATGTCGGATCGCTGTAGGTCGGCAAGTCTTCGAAGCACCTCTGGCAACTGGCCAGCCGCTTCACCAGCTGCCACACTGGCAACATAGGCATCGCCGAAAATCTCACGCTGAGCACGCATCGCCTCGGAAACACTCTTGCCGCCCGTCACGTCTTCATGAATGCGAGTCATCACATAGCGAACGCAATCGTTGCTGCTCTGTTGTGCAAGGGATTCAAAGGCGCTCGCCAAGTCAACGCCCGACTTAGTCATTATCGCCAATTGGGTGGTCGTCGCCAGTAAGTCGCGCTTGCGCATCGCGGCATGCTCGCGTCGACCGCCCGCTAGCGGCCATCGGGCCCGCTTTCCTTGCTGTTGAATGTTAATCGGAAACAACGATTTTTCGCGGAGCGCGCGCTTCACCTGCCCGATGTCATCAGCGTCGATCTGGCCGGTTTGGATGTCGCCGGCATTCGATTTGGAAGTGTAAGTAAATTGCATTGGAATCAACGAAACCTTTAAGCGGAACCGGGGACGTTCGCCTAACCCTCATTCGCTCCCCAAGTATTGCTCACTCGAAGTAGGCTACCCGCATCACTTCCTCAAGGCTGGTCTGTTCTTTTTCCGCCAGCCAGACCCCCTGTTCCAAAAGAGTTCTGCCACCTGCACGACGGAAGCAATCGCGGATTTCGTCGGAGCTTTTATTTTGAGCAGTCAGTTCTCGAATCTCACGGTCGACAACCATTACTTCGTAAATACCCGTACGACCGACAAAACCGGTATCATGACACTTAGGGCAGCCCTCACCGCGGACAAAGCTCCGCCGCTGGTCGCCCGTGTAGTGAATTGTCTCCAACAACTCACGCGAGGGGTACGAAAATGTCTTGCACGAGGGACAAACGGTGCGAATTAGCCGCTGGGCAACGACACCGACGAGCGCGGCAGCAATCTTGAACGGCTCGATGCCCATGTCGATGAGCCGGTGAATTGCTCCCGCGCAGTCGTTGGTGTGCAAAGTACTGAGCACAAGATGCCCCGTCAAAGCGGCTTGGACTGCGATTTGTGCCGTGGGAATATCACGGATTTCCCCAATCATGATGATGTCGGGATCCTGCCGCAAAATCGATCGCAGCGCCGAGCTAAACGAAAGCTGACGCGTGTCGTCCACCTGAATTTGATTTACAAGCTCTACCTGGTATTCAACCGGATCCTCGACCGACACAACATTCCGATGGACGCTCTTAATCAGCTCCAGTGCTGAATAGAGCGTCGTTGTCTTACCGCTGCCTGTGGGGCCTGTGACCAGCAGCAACCCATAAGGCTTGGCCAGCAGTTGCTTAAGATTTTTGAGCATGTCGGGTGGCACACCCAAGCGATCGAGATTGAAGCTCAGGTTCTCCTTGTCGAGGATACGCAGCACGATCTTTTCACCAAGTACCGTCGGCAGCGTCGACACGCGGAAATCCACTTCTCGCCCTTCAACCATCACCTGAAACCGGCCATCTTGCGGCTTGTGGTGTTCGGCAATATCCATTTTGCCCATCACTTTAATGCGTGAAACTAGCGCAGCATGCATGTCGCGCCGTGGGCGAAGAGCTTCGTACATCTGACCATCGACTCGAAAGCGAACTACAGAAAATTTTCGGCTCGGTTCGATGTGAATGTCGCTCGCTCCGGCTTTGATGGCTTGCAATAACAGATAGTTGACGAGGTTGATAATCGGACTGCCGTCGACCAGTGCTTCGACGCTCAACAAGTCGACATCGCTACCATCGGCTTGTAGTTGCACCGTGCCTTCGTCGATGTCGGCAGTCACCGTATCGACTTCAAAACCTTCGTCGTAGCAGCGCGGTAATGCGCGTTGAATGCTGCTTCGGAACGCGAACACGGGCCGCACTCGCAAATGCGTGATCCGTTCGAGTTCATCAACTTGCTCGAGGTTCTGGGGGTCGGCCATTGCCACGCAAAGGGAATCCCGCACTTTGAACAGCGCGAGCACATCAAGCCGCTCAGCAATGCGACGCGGGATCAGTCGAATTGCAATCGGATCGATAATGCCGTCGCGGAGCCGAGTGGCGGGGACACTCAGATGACCTTCAATGAAAGGTAAGATGGCTTCTTCCTGAACCATGCCCATTTCGACTAGCGCTTCGCCCAGTCGCAGCCCCTTTTGCGAACCCTCCGCAAGCGCTAAGTCGAGCTGCTGCGGAGTGATCACGTCCGCGCCGACCAACAATTGACCCAGGGTGCCGGCGCGCGGACCAAACGCGGCAACTAGGGCAGCTTTCGTGGTTTCGGCTGTCAACGTACTCACTCGAGAAAACTCCTGATGGCGCTACCCGTATCGCTGAAAATCTCGAACCGGCTGCCTACGCCGGTCAGTTTGAGCACTTCGCTGCAAAGCACACCGGGGTTCGCTAATTTCATCGCACCGCCCGACCGTTGGCATTCCTCGTATGTATCGAGTAACAGCTCCAACCCAGCGCTATCGACTAGCGCCACTCCTTGCAGGTCAAGCACCACCCGCGGCTGCCCGCGTTTGAGGCACCCCTCCAACAGCGCAGCTAGTTCTGCAACCCGATCACCACTGATCCGATCTCCGCCACCAATCAAATCGATAGCTCCTTGTCGTTTTTGTTCGAACATGGTTGGTAAGGTGCTAGTTAGCCTGGATCTCGCGCCTTCCAACTAGCGCCCAGCAACTTCTACACAATTGGCAACACGATTTGAAAAGTACTTCCTTTGTCGATTTCACTTTCTACTGAGACGCGGCCGCCGTGCAGCCGCACAACCTCTTGGACCAGCGCGAGCCCTAGCCCCGTGCCGTTTTGCTCCTGAACTCGTGGATCTTCACTGCGAAAAAATTTGTCGAAGACCTTGGTCAACTCGTCCTTCGCGATGCCGACCCCGGTATCTTCTACGCCAATCTCCAGGTTCTGATCGGTAGCGTGAACGCGAAATGCCACACGTCCTCCCACCGGCGTGTATTTCACTGCATTTCCCAGCAAGTTCACCAGGACCGTGGCAATCTTGTCCTTATCTAGTCGCGGCTCGGGCAGCTTTTCGGGGATCGAGGCCTCGAATGTGAGCCGCTTCTCTTCGATCTGCGGCTTGACTTTCGCAAGTACCTCATTGAGCATGCGATGCAGGTCGGTAACTAGACGATTGAGTGTCAGCGAACCCATTTCCATGCTGCTCACGCTGAGCAGATCGTCGACGAATCGCGCGAGCCTGGTGGCTTCGGAGTTGATCGTATTGAGAAACGCCTTTTGCTGCTCGACATCAATCATGTCGGCCAGTGCGAGTGTTTCGGCATAGGCCTTGATGTTCGCCAACGGTGTGCGCAGCTCGTGAGTCGCAGTATCAACAAACGAGTCGCGCATCTCTTCGGCCAGCTTTTGTTGGGTTACGTCGCGGATGATCCAGACGTGTCGCTCGTGATGCCTGCCGCCGACGATGCAGATCGGGTGTCTCGCGACTCTGATTACGCGTCGATGTCCGTCATCAACCCGAGTCAATTCAGTAACGACCGGCCGGCTGTGATTTGAGGTCAAGACCAGCGCAGCGGAATCGGCAAGCTGCCAATTATCAACGAGCAGATCTGTCAATTTGGGAAGGTTTTCCCCGCTGCGAACGGCGTTTGTCGCGCCAATAGTATCCCCCATGCCTAGAACTGCTGCCATTGGCAGATTCGCATAGGTCAATCGGCCAGTTGAGTCGGTCGTGGCAACACCGTCGGGAATGCTGTTCAGCACGCCGTCAAGACGATCTTGCCGGCCTGTTTGCAGCGACTGCTCGATCCGTTGGCCCAGATCCTGAGATCGTCCGCTGCCGGACCGCTCGCTGACAACGCGATTCCAGCCCATCGCCGCAGCACCGATGTTTGGCACTGGCAACAGTTCGCAGCCCTCTACCGAAGGGCTCATCGCCACGCGAGAAAGTTGCTGTTCGATATCGGCCACCGGCCGCACCATGCGATTCAGCAGCACGGCCCCCATGGCCATGCAGCAGGCCGGGCCAATGATGGCCAGTGGAGCATGTTGGGCAGCGCCTCTAACGTAAGTCCATAAACTCGGTTGGGCTACGCCAAGTACGAACGTACCAGCCACTTGTCCGCTGGCATCGATTGGCGTGCGATACTCGTCGATCAAAGTGCCCTGTGCATCGACATACCGAACACGTATCGTCTCGCTCCACTGTTTCGTATTGCCTTCGTGTTCGACCGTCGGCTGGCCAACGTACCCGGGTCGAGTATGAGCTAGGTAAATTCCGGTTTTCGAAACGACGGCACAATAGGCGGCACCGCTTTGAGCCATCAGTTCGCGTACCAGCGACTTGAAATTCGCCTCGCCATTCCGCAAATAGTCGAGCGCGATTCGAGACGATGCTCGATCGATCCAACGCAAGCTCACGCTCTCAGAGCGACTAAGATTCACAGCCTGCGCGACGTAAAACGCACCGGCACTCAGCCAGATCACGGCTGTCAGGCCAAACAGCAGGAAATAAGCCGTCACACGGCGCGGCAGGCGAAGTTGATAAAATGGCTCTGACATTCGGATTCCGTTCCGAGGGGGCCGGTCAATGAGTCGCACTCGCAACTAATGCACGTTGCTAGCGAGCGACTCTTCAATACAAGTCAATAATTCACTCGGGCTAAAAGGCTTTGGGAGGGCCGCCGACACACCCAACCGCTCACGCAGTTTCGCAAAATCGATTTCCATACACTTTGCGGTGAGCAGTATGAATGGTGTCTGAGCGTGATCGGGCATTTCGCGGAGCTGCTCGCACAATTGGATACCGGTCATCTTGGGCATCTGCTGGTCAGAGAGCACTAAGTCGTAACGACCATGCTGGAATGCATCGATCGCTTCACGACCATTGCCGACAGCAGTGACCTGATAACCGGCACGAGATAGGTTGAAGCTAATCACCCCAGATAAGGCGACGTTGTCTTCCACCAACAGGATTTTTGCTTTGTCGCCGCCGCCGCTCATGGGGACTCGCCATCCATTCGTGTCGGGCAAACTCTTGGGAACACTGCCGTGCTAGCACATCGCCACCACGAGAGAACATTGGTTCTCCAAACAAGTCTATCGGCGGCCTAATGCCGCAAACTTTGGGCAATCAGAACAACCAGCCCAATCCGCGGCCTACTTCTTATAGTCCGCGAAATGGGCTGCTTGCCTAATTTAAGACTTCCCGCTTTGATAGCTAGTATGAACTATAGGCCGCTGGATTGCCGGAATTGTTGTCTGTGTTTGCCGAATTGATGATGAAACTCCCAGTTGCATTGCTGTAGCGCCAGCCCTTGGCCGCGGTAGCGTCTACGCCCAGGGGCTGATCCGTCACGGTCGTGACCGCCACTTCGTCGTCCTGGTTGTCGCCAACCGGACAAGTCGGGAACCCGCCCCGCAGGTAGGGGGCAAGTTCTGATTTGAATGTGGCTTCGACACCATCTGCACCCGGAAATTTTCCACCATTCTCGGCCGCGAAACGTTCGATCGCATCGCGGACAACTCCCAGCGTCTGCCGTACGCCGTTGTCGGTTGCCGTACCCGATGTGCCCAGCAACTTCGGCGCTGCCACCGCCGCTAAGATTCCAAGAATCATCACCACGACGACCAACTCAACCAAGGTGAAACCCTTACGCTTTTCCATTTCTATGGTCCCCTAACGAACTATCTGTTTTAGCCCTTTGAGGCCTGTAAAGTGCGGAACAACCCAGTCCATCCACGCGACGGACGATGCGAAGATCGTTCCGAGTTCACGAACTGGCAGGCACCTGATGTTGGTCTGCCCATCCTTGGAACCGTAGCTTGGGAAATACCACCACGATCCCCCTTGGCCCAGAAAAACCAACGGCTTTTGGCGGAAGTCGGTTCAAGCTAACACGCCCGGGGGAGCACTCAGGGCCGGGGAGACGCAAAGTCGCATCTAACCAGAATTCGCGTGGCCACAAGATTGATAATTCCCTTACAGCCGGAACGTGCCGCAGATGGAACCAGTCACCGTGGAGGCACGCCGGCACCGACATTGGGCAAGCTACCTTTGTATGACTCGATCTTCTTGTGTCCAGTGGCCCGAAAAAACCAATGTTCGCCCAATGTATTTGCGATTAGTTATCAGCCGATCGCCAGCCCAGTTGCAGCGCCCCATGCTGGCGCTACGCAAGGCATTCTCGTTCGTGGAAGTGATCGTCGTGTTGATGATCATGGGCATCGTCGCCGCGGCGGCGGCGCCGACTTTCGTCCGCTCGTTGCAATACCACCGGCTAGAGTCGGCGGCACGACGGGTGAAGCAGGATCTCGAGTATCTGCAGACAACCGCTCGCGCGCGGAGCACAATCCTCGCCTGCGAGTTTGACGGCAAGAGGTACGAGCTTGGCGGGAACGCGATTCGACACCTGGATCGCACCCAAGCGTACGAAGTCGATCTTGGAGCTGTCCCCTACGAGCTAACCATTGTTGATCTCGGTGGAGTAACGTCAATCGAATTTGATGGCTACGGTGGCACCACTGCCGAAGATGACGTGGCAATTACCCTGTGGCTTGGAAACAACTGGCGCACGGTACGCGTTGTCGCCGCGACCGGACAAATTAGCATCGATCCGTAGTACATGAGCATGAAGCGACGAAACTACCAACGCGACCGCCGCGGTCACTCGCTCGTCGAATTGATGACGGCGATGGTGTCGAGCGCGATCCTACTCGCAGGGCTCGGCGCGGTGATGATGATCGCCCGGCTGACGGCAGACACGCCCACGGCGTCCGTGCGATCGATTGAAGCGTCCCATTTTGTCAACGAGCTAGCCCACGAACTCCGCTTCGCCACGATGATCCTCGAACACGTCGACACACAAAATGAACAGTCCTTGGAGTTCATCGTCGCGGACCGCAATGGTGACGGCCGCGCCGAGCGAATTCGCTACGATTGGCCGCTCCACCCCAATCCGATTGAACGCGTTCCGGACAGTCCGTCGCAATTCTTCAAGACGGTCCTCAACGACGCAGGAGATCCTGTTACATGGGCGGTCATCGAGACCGCCTCAGTCAAAGACGACGAAGTTCTGCCGCCGGAAGACTGGCCCTTTCGGATGAAGCTGATCGAATCGAACGGGTTGAACACTTGCCAGTTATCCATTGACATGCCGCTGAGTGAAGCAGCTGAAAAACTAGTTCCCCCACCACCAACTCCTCGCATCGACTCGGCGGTCAGCCTGCTGAACAGGCCCGAGTTGCTCTCCGCCTATTGGCGCGCAGATTTCGATTTGGGCACCGACCCGACGACGATTGACTTGGACCGTAGCGGCGATTTCGATTGGGTCCGCACGGGCGGAGAGTTTCATACAAACCCCGTCAATGATTTCACGGGCGTCACGGTGGTGGAGGCACGCTGCCGCGACACGTCGACGGCGACCAGCGGCGGACCCGCCGTGCGAATCAACGCCGACCGGCAAGCCGGCACGTGGGGTTCGATCGGCGTAAGAGTCGATCTGCAAAACGACGGTTCGCAAACGCTGACGCTCTTCCAGGGTGCGGCGGAGACGCCGTTGCGCGTCGTCGAGAATCTGGCGGCCGAGCCGATCACTTTTCGTGTCACGATTGATCCAACGATCGACGCGATAGTCCTCGTCGTGAACAACCAGGACATCGGAGCGATCTACTCTCAGACGTATCTCTACATTCCCTATGCAGCGACCGGCACGCGGCGTTTCGTAGCGATCTCGGACGATCCGACGGCGGTGTTCGACTACGTCGAAGTGCGAGTCGCAACGAATTAGAGGATGCAGCCAATGTTTTGCGCCCATTGCCCTGAAAAGCGAATCTACGATAGCCCCGGGCGAGCCACCCCAGAACGTAAGGCCCTCACACTCGTCGAAGTCGTGGTGTCGACGCTCATCGTCGGCGTCATGACCGTGGCGGCACTCAATACACTGGGTGCGGCGACGCGGTCTGGCATGTCGGCCGGGAACCGGGCGATCGCCATGGGACTGGCCGACGAATTGATGGCTGAGATTCTCGCGACAAGGTACGGTGATCTCGATGGGTCGACGCAGCTTGGGCCAGAGGCGGGTGAGAATGATCCGCTCGACTTTGACGACGTCGATGACTACGCCGACTGGAGCGAGCTACCACCGCTGTATCGTGAGGATATCGACGAAGATGGCGATCTCGATCCGATGCAGAACCGCGACGACTGGCGTCGCCACGTTATCGTCCAATTCGTTGATCCTAACGAGCCGACGCAGGTCTTGGCAGACTCAGACGATCAAAAGACGAAGCGGATCCACGTCATCGTGGAGTATCAAGGCCAGCCGCTTGCGGAGCAGATCGCCATCGTGACCGACACCGATTGAGTATTCGAATACCAATGAATAGGCCACAACACAAATCGTACCGCCGCGGCAGCGTCTACCTGGCCGTGCTCGGAACGGGACTGATCGTCTCGCTGCTCGCGCTCTCGGCGCTGGCCCTCCAGCGGCTTCAAAACCGGATGCTCTCCGCGTCGGCCGACGTCCGGCAGGCTCAGCTCAACGCCGAAGCGGCGATCGAGCTCGGGCGGCTCACGATGAAGCAGAATTCTCTCTGGCGGACGGATCCGTCGGTTGTTTGGCCGACGAACATGCAAACCGGCGCGGGCACGTGCAGTTTGGAGGTGACGCAAATCGGCGCTACCTCAGCGCTGCTCGAAGCCTCCGGCTGGGCAGGTCCCGCAAACGACCCGGACCTCGCCATGCAAAAGGTCTCACTGGTCATCGACTCGCATTACGATCCATATGACTCTCTCCGTAGCGGCAACGCAGCTCAGCCTAATTGGGCGGCGCTATTTTCGTACTACCAGGATCCCTCCAACTCAACGGCGATCAATATCAATTCAATTGGACCGCCACAACTCGCACGCAATGGCGATCTGACGCTTACCACTGAGCCGCCTCCCTATTGGACCGGAAACGTTGCCGACGGTGCGAGCGTGAAGCGCATGCCCGCCGAGCTCCCTATTGCCGGTTCCAGCATTCCGAATACGTCTCCGTTTCTACGGGTGTACGATCGTGGAGGAAATCTGGGTGGCGCGGCTCAATACATCGGCGCTTTACTCAAGCCCAATGCAAGATACACTGTAACCGCGCGAGTGCGGAACACGAATCTTAACATTCTGCAACCCGATCGCTATCGTATCGCCTATTACTTGGACTCAAGCTCTGCCCCTACGAAGCTCGGAGATTTGAGCATCCCGGTTACGTACGATCACGGCTGGAAAACTATTTCGGTTTCAATCGATACACTCGGCCTGACGTCTGCGCAACTGACGAATGCAATCATCCTGATCCATAGCAACAGCCGGTCGGACGATTTCGACGTGGATGATCTGAGCATCACGCAAGACACGACCGACAAGTACATTTACCGCCAGCTGATCAGCAGCTCGACAAATCCCTACGGCACTGCGAACGCAAATGGCGTCTATTACATTGATTGTGAATTCCAAACGCTTGTAATCGAGCGATCACGTATCGTTGGCACGCTCGTGATTGCGAATCCGGGCGCCAACTCGCGGATCGGCGATGCCCCGATGAATTGGGCACCCGCGAAGCCTGGCTATCCAGTCCTCCTCGTCAATGGAAACTTTCAAATTCAAGCACCCAACACAGATCTCGGCGAAGCCACCAGCGGAGTCAATTTCAATCCTCTCAGCACGCCTTATTACTCTAGCAGTCCGACCTCCGACGACGATATGAGCGATGCTTATCCTTGGTCGCATACGCTACGTGGCTTAGTCGCCATCAACGGCGATCTCACTTATCAGAACACGCCGCGTATCACTGGCCGCGTCATCGTGTCCGGTTCGACCACGAATTCCCCCAGCCTGCAATACTCGCCGGAGTCTCTCCTTAGTCCGCCGCCGGAATTCTTCAGCGAGCGTCACGAACATCGCAACGCTTCCGTTCGCAAAGCCGTGCTGCCGTAACGAGTTGTCAGTTGTCAGTTGTCAGCGGTTCGGGAGATAATGCGTTTCATTCGCTGAACCCTGAACCCTGAACCCTGCTCTCCCCATGCACCGCCGGCCACTGCTCTCCATGCTCGAATGCTACCGTCACGCCTTCCCGGCGGAGAACGAGGTCGTCGACTGGATCGTGGCGCTGGTTGAACAGCATGCCGACTGCTTCGAGCGGACCTGCCGGCCGGGACACATCACGGGGGCGGCGTGGATACTTTCGCCGGATCGCCGGCGCTGCCTGCTCACGCACCATCGCAAGCTCGATCGCTGGTTGCAGCTCGGCGGACATGCCGACGGGCAAACGCTCGTCGAGGAGGTCGCGCTCCGCGAGGCCCGCGAAGAGTCGGGCATGACCGGCTTCGATTTCGTGCCGATCGCCGGCGCGCTCGTGCCGCTCGATCTCGACGTGCACGAGATACCAGCTCGCTTCGACGCGGACGGCCGGCAGATCGAAGACGCCCACCAGCATCATGACGTGCGATTCCTGCTTGTGGCCCACGCTGGGCAAACGATCGCGGCGAGTGACGAATCGCACGAGATCGGTTGGTTCACCACAGAGGAAGTGCTGCGACTCACTGACGAACCGAGTGTGCTGCGGATGCTCTACAAAGCGGCTGCGCTACTCGATTGAGCATGCCGCCAATTGCACGGCCCGCCAAGCCAGAAGTTTATCTGCAAAGGTGCGGCCGGCATGAGCCGGGCTAGTCGACGGCAGACGCACAAAGCGAAAGTTGCGATCTCCGGCCATGAGTCCACTCAATACATGCCGCCGAAAGGCGGTCTTCGCTTTAGCACCGTTGAAAAAAATCGTGCCTATCTGTCGGTGCTCAGATAGAAACGTAGCCAGCTCGTTTGGCACTTCCGAAACACAGTCGATCGCGCTATCAAGACTTCCATCCCGACGACAGCATTTGAGCACGTCCCAAACTGCCACGCCGGCTTCTCGCAGCACCGCCTGCCGCTCTTCGTAATGCAGATCGAGCCCCGCGTCAAACAGCTTGCCCATGATCGGCCAAAACGCATTTCGCGGATGGCCGTAGTATTCCTGCTTGGCTAACGAAGCGACGCTCGGCATCGAGCCTAGTATCAACACCCGGGCATCCGCGGCAACGATCGGCGGAAAACTCCGGAGCGGTGGCGTTCCGGCAACCTGTTTTTTCATTCTGAGTTCTTCTCCTTGCTCCAAGCTCCCCGCTCCCCGCGCAAAACCGCCCCTGTTCGATTGTCGCCCGGCGCGTTAAGTTGTCCAGCGGTTGGAATCCAGCGATTGGAATCGCCAATCCTGTCCGTCGAGCACCAGGAGAGCCTGAATATGTCTACCGCATTTGGCCTCACGAAAATCCGCCGCGAAGCTCTGCCGAAAGGCGAGTCCCTCTGTGAGTATTGCACCGCCAAGTGCTGCAAATACTTCGCCCTGCCGATTGAGACGCCCGAGGATTTTGCTGATTATGAGTTCATACGCTGGTTCCTGCTCCACGATCGAGCTACCGTGTTTCGGGAAGACGACGATTGGTACTTGCTCGTACACACAACCTGCGAACATTTGCTGGCCGACAACCGTTGCGGCATTTACGAAACACGTCCGCAAATTTGCCGCGACTACACCACCAAAGACTGTGAGTACGACGACGACTGGACCTACGACTTCTATCTCGAAACAGCCGACCAGGTCGCCGAGTACACCGAAGCCATCTTGCCGAAAAAAGGCAAGAAGATGCGCAGCCCCAAACCAGCTCTACTGCCAATTATTTAGAATTCGCCACAGAGGTCCCTGAGAAGAAGAGGCAAGACAATTAAATAAACGGGGAGCTGCAACTTTGCATTCACCCATTTCCTTTTGATTTTCTCCAAGTCCTTCGTGATCTCTGTGATTAATTGTCTTTCTTTTGCCTGGATTTGACCAGTGTCGCTTCAGAAAATTCAACCTCGCACACTCAAAGGCTTCCGCGATTATTTGCCGGAGGCGATGATGCCGCGCGAGCGGATCATGGAGACTGCCCGCCGGGTGTTTCGCTCCTACGGCTTCAGCCCAATCGACACACCTGCACTAGAATACCTCGAAATCCTCCTCGGCAAAGGCAGCGAAGAAACCGACAAGCAGCTCTACCGCTTTCAGGACCATGGCGGCCGCGATGTAGGCTTGCGGTTTGACCTGACCGTACCCTTCGCACGATTCGCGGCGCAATATATCGGCCAGCTTGGCACGCCGTTCAAGCGCTACCACATCGCCACTGTCTGGCGCGGCGAGAATACCCAGCGTGGTCGCTACCGCGAGTTCATGCAGTGCGACTTCGACACCATCGGCACCACCGGCGTCGCAGCCGATGCCGAAACAGTGCTGGTCGCGTTCGATCTGCTCTCAGCCCTCGAAGTCGGCGGCTTTACCATCCACCTCAATCACCGCGGTATCTTGGTCGGACTACTCGAAAAACTCGGCTTGGCCGAGAAATCGGTTGAGGTGCTGCGATCACTCGACAAGCTCAACAAGATCGGGCCCGACGCGGTCGCTGTCGAACTCTCCCGTGTCGCCGGCACCAGCACCGAGG
The DNA here is from genome assembly GCA_041753435.1 of Pirellulales bacterium. GTDB lineage: Bacteria > Planctomycetota > Planctomycetia > Pirellulales > Lacipirellulaceae > DASYDU01. Next base: position 33,881 of record JBGSUJ010000044.1, read on the forward strand.
ACAACCGAACATTGCTCGAACTCTCGACGCTCACTGGCACAAACGATGCCATGCTGCTGAAACTTGACAAGCTGGTGACTGGCAACCAAATCGGCGAAGCCGGCGTCGCGCGGCTACGTGAGATTTTGGCAGCGGGGGGAGCGGCATTGTCGGCGGCGAAACAAGACTGTATCCGCGTTGAGCCTTCGATCGCTCGCGGCCTCGACTACTACACCGGCGTGGTGCTCGAAACCACGCTCCGCGAATTACCGGAGATCGGCAGCATCTGCAGTGGTGGTCGCTACGACAATCTGGCCGAGATCTACACGAAAGAGCAATTGCCGGGCATCGGCGCGTCGCTCGGTCTCGACCGCCTACTCGCTGCCATGGAATCACTCGGCCTCATCGAGCCAGTTCGCACACCGGCCCAGGTGTTCATACCCTATTTTGAGTCCGCGCGGCTGGGTGACTATCTGCGGCTAGCGGCTGAACTACGTGCCGCAGGCTTGCGTGTCGAAGTCTATCCCGAGCCAAAGAAGCTTGGCAAGCAATTACAGTATGCAGACAAGCGCGGCTATCGCGTGGCCTTGGTCGCCGGCGAAGAGGAGTTCGCCGCCAGCGAGTGCCAGGTGAAGAACCTTGCCAGCGGCGAAAGCACCAAGGTCCTGCTCACCCCGGATGCCGCAACGCTTGTCGCTGAAATTCGCCGCAGCTTGGCGAATTAACGAAAAGCTGTTAGCCTGTTGCCGTTGGCTCTTGGTCCGCATTGAAACAACGAATCCTGGCTGACCACTGACAGCGAATACCTTTTCCATGGCCAACCGCGACAATCATTACGAAGCGGCCTTCGAAGCCTATCTGCGGCGGGAGCGATTGCCCTACATCGCGGTCGACGAAGCGCGGCGGAGCCTCGTCCCCGATGGCTCGCTCAAGAGTCTTGACTTCATCGTCTCTCCGCCGAATGGGCCGTCGTGGCTGGTCGATGTGAAGGGCCGACGATTTCCCTCCGGCGATGAACACCATCAGTATTGGAGAAACTGGTCTACGCGCGACGACTTACGCAGCCTGGCTGCGTGGGAACAACACTTCGGCAGCAGTTTCTTGCCACTACTTGTGTTTGCGTATCATTTAGTCGGCACCCGGTCACCTCTGCCACTCGACCAATTGTTCGAATTTCGCGGCTCCCACTACGGCTTTGTGGCCATTCGACTTGCGGATTTCGTGCCCCACGCCCGGCCTCTTTCCGAAAGCTGGGACACGGTAGCAATGCCGGTCAACGAATTCCGCCGGGCGGCAAGATCGATCCAGGCTATGCTTCAATGGACGGCTTCCGAAGCCGTCGCGGCCCCGTTATCCACCGCCGATTGGCAGCCGTTGCCAGGCTGAGTAGAATAAAGCGAGTCAACAATTCTTCATTGACAGATTTTTCCACACCAGAGGACGCAGAGTTCACCGAGAAAGCGATCAGAGGGATCCACCCCCTGCCTCCAGTATCCTCTGCGACTAAGTACCGATGACGGAAATTACCGCGGCTCTCTTGAATCCGCTCGTCGCTCAAGCCGGCGGGCAGACTTACAGCGTTTCCTGGGCGCTCATCTTATTCTGTGTGATCTTGGGGCTGCTGGTGACGCTCGGTTCGAGCCGGCGCACAAGCGAGATCAAGCGGCGCAAGGACTAGCCCCTGCTTTTCATTGTAACTTTCGGTGAACTCTAGGCAGCAGTCGACTTGGCGACTCGGCTCTGCGACTGGCAGAACGTGGTGATCGCTTCGATGACCGTGCCTTGTTCTCCGGATGTCAGTTCCGGATAAACCGGCAACGACAGCACTTCGCGAGCCACTCGTTCGGTCACGGGCAAGCTCCCTTCGCGATATCCTAATGTGGCAAAGCATTTTTGCAAATGCAGCGGCACGGGATAGTATATGGCCGAACCTATCTGTCTCTCCGCTAGATATTTTTGTAATGCGTCGCGACGACCGCCCGTAACGCGAACAGTGTATTGGTTCCAAACATGACGGGAATTGGCCGCCGCCTTCGGGGTGACCAGTTGCCCACCAAGGCCGCACTTGCCAAACTCCGCTTCGTAACATGCTGCATGCCGCACACGAGCGGCTGTCCACTGCTCCAAATACGGTAGCTTCACTCCCAGCACCGCCGCTTGCAGCGTATCAAGCCGGCTGTTGAGTCCGACAACATGGTGGTAGTAACGAGGTTGCTGACCGTGGTCGCGTAACACCCGCAGCCGCGCTGCCATCTCGCCGTCATTGGTTGTGATCATGCCGCCATCGCCGAAGCCACCCAAATTCTTTGTCGGATAGAAGCTCAGCGCGCCAAACGTGCCGAGCGAACCAGCCCGCCGACCGTTCATCTCGGCACCGATTGCCTGGCACGCGTCTTCGATGATGGGAATGTTACGGGCAGCTGAGGCGATTTGACGAATCTCGTCGATCGCGGCACACTGACCAAATAAATGTACCGGGATGATTGCCTTGGTGTTGACCGAAATTTTGCCGATCAAATCTCCCGGAGACATATTGAACGTCACGGGATCAATGTCCACAAACACCGGCCGCGCACCCAAGCGCCACACGGCGCCGGCGGTCGCAAAGAACGTAAAACTCGGCATGACGACTTCGTCGCCCGGTCCAATTCCCAACGCTATGAGCGGGAGCAACAAGGCATCGCTGCCCGACGCACAGCCAACCGCATATTCGATACCGCAATACTTGGCAATCGCCGCTTCAAGCTTGGCGCAAGCCGTCCCATGCACGAACACGCCCGAGCGGCAGACCTCGCCGATCACCGTGTCAAGCTCTGCACGCAGGCGGTTGTTCTCACGCGAAACATCGAGCATGGGGACAGAAGTTATGGGTGCAGCATTTGTGGTGGCGGCTGTTAGCGTGGCAGTCATTGTGCAATCTCCTTCGCGGCCGAACTGGGTCCAATCTGGCAGCAAAGGGTACGGAGAAACGCACATTTCGGTCAATGCCGTTTGCACCTGGAAGATGAAGGTGCTATCACCGACCGAGATCGACCAGCAAAACAGCCTTACGGCCCCAAGTTCGGCAGGCCTGCAAGATCGGCGGCAATAGCTGCCAAGAGTTCGTCTTCGTGGCTTGCATCCGCTGTGAAATGGTCCAGCGCTGCGTCGACAGCCATCTCGCTGCGCCGGCTCGCTGAAGACCCAGTGGCTGCCAATAACAGATTATCGAAGCTGGGACGCACTCCGGTTCGGGTACGACGTACGTAAGCATCTGAGCTGGCCGTATTGATGGACGATTCAATATCTGACGCGACGAAGATTAGCGGAAGCGGGACGATCTCGTCTGTTCCAACAACTTGCAGGCCGCTAGACAAAGCAACCGATGCCGCGCCCGCTCCGGGTAGCATCGCGCCGAGGTTATTGCGCCAGACAGTATAATCGGCGGCATCGACGAAACCATCGCCGTTGCCATCGGCACCACTGCCAGCCGCGACCAGCGCACTAAAGTTCGTTTTCCACACACCGTAATCGGCCTCGTCCACGGTGCCGCTGCCGTTATAGTCCCCGGCTAAAGCGACCGTCGAGAACGTCGCCTCGACAAGCCCCGACCATTGTCCGCCGGCGGTGCGCAGACGGGCCATCACGGTAGTCGTACCCAAAATTGGCACTTCTCCCGTATACTGCATCACAGCGGCCGATGGATTCACGCCGCCGCCAATCAAACGCGGATCGGTCACTCCGTCGGTAGTGTAGTAAATTGTGCCCGCCGAGGCAGTCATCGTGAGCGGAAAATTGTTCGCCACCTCGCCGCCGTGCTGACTGAAAATCGGCGCCGTGAATGTGGTGTATAAACCGTCGTTCCGCAATTGATTGAGTACCGTGTTCCCGCGATTTGGAAAGTAGGTATTGACGATCCAATTGATTTCGTTTTGCCAATGCGTCTTGTTACGTGGAACGCTAATTTTCGAGTCGCCCCAGCGAGCGGCCTCGGCGATGATCGCTGGTTCGACTTCGTTCGCCCGCTCGAGGAAACGGTCAATGTTCTCCGCGACAGTCAGCGCCCCACCATTGAACATGTGCTTCTGGACCCGATCGATAAATAGCTGCTTATACTCCGGTGCCGCCAGTAGATCCTGATGCGAATGGCACTTGAACTTTCGTAAGTCCCTACGCTGCATATCGTTTGTACTCGGCACGTGGTTTGAGGAGTAGGGCCTGGGGTTTGGGCCGCCGTTTGACACGTCGGGGCTCGAATCGATTGGGGCGATTTCCGACGATG
>JBGSUJ010000045.1:0-16460 GCA_041753435.1 Pirellulales bacterium
GAAACGAATCGAACATCCTGGCCTCCTTGCCGTGAGTGGGTGCGTGTCACAACACCCTCATGCCAAGTGAGGCCGATTTCGTCCATATCAATCATCAAGACAACGACTTACGAAAGTTCAAGTGCCATTCATGTCAGAGACCGGAACAAAGATTGCTGCCAAGAGATTGCGTAGTTGGATTGGTACGTAGGCGGAGCGAGATTTTCCGCCTGTGGGCGATGGATTCGCAGGGAACACCACACACGGCAGGACGGTTTGAAGCAGAGAAAGAGGTGGACCATGCAACGAACATACAATAGCCCAGTCCTGCGGGACCTTTGCGATCAGCAAATCCGCTTTGCGCCGATCGACCAGCGATTGCAGCAGGTCGAGGTGGCAGAGCGTCTGATTGCCGAGATCGACCCGCAGAAGACTTATACCTACGAGTACATCTGTTTCCGGATTACCGGCTACCGGCCGGACGCTTATGCGCGGACGCAGATTTCAGGCGAAGAACTGCTGCACGACTTGCATCTGTTCGTCGAGGATTTGTCTGACGCAACAGAGCAGCGGGTCGAGAACATCGGCGAGCAAGTGCTCACGGTGGAAGAGCTTGCCAAGCAGTTTAACGTTTCGACCAAGACAATTGCCCGTTGGCGCGAACTGGGGCTGGTTAGCCGCCGGCTGGTGTTCGACGGTCGCAAGCGGGTCGGCTTTTTGCGTTCGAGCGTCGACCGGTTTGTGAGGAACAATCAGGAGCGGGTCGTACGCGGTTCGCGGTTCAGCCAACTGACTGACGAGCAGCGGAACGAAATTATCGACCGGGCTCGTCGCATGGCGAGCGCTGGCGGCGGTCAATCGGAGATTGCTCGCCGCCTAGCCAAGCGGAGCGGGCGGAGTGTTGAGACAATCCGTTCGACTATCCGCCAGTTCGATCGGCAGCACCCTGAGTTGGCAGTGTTTCCCGATTTGACGGGCCCGCTCAACGACGCGCAGAAGACGCGGATTTATCAGGCCTTCAAGCGGGGGACGAGTGTCGAAAAGTTGGTCAAGCAGTTTGGCCGCACCAAGACCACGATCTATCGGGTGCTAAACGAGGTTCGGGCCCAGCGAATTATGGAATTGCCGCTAGATTTCATTCCGAACCCACGATTTTCGCGCAAAGGGGCCGAGGCAGCCTGCCTGGCACCAATGCCCGAGAACGAAACTCCCGCACGAAAAATTCGTCGACCGACTGGGTTGCCGCCTTACCTGGCAAGCCTGTACGAGATGCCGCTGCTCACGCGCGAACAAGAGCAGCACGTCTTCCGCAAGTACAATTTTTTGAAGTACCGAGCGGGCAAGCTGCGTGAAGAGTTGGATGCGGCCGCCCCCAAGGCCGCGCTGATGGATGAAATCGAATCGCTCTACCAGCAGGCCATCGAGACGAAGAACGAAATTGCCCGGGCCAACCTGCGACTGGTGGTTTCGATCGCCAAGCGGCATGTTACGCCGGATCAGAACTTCTTCGAGCTCGTGAGCGACGGCAACGTGTCGCTACTGCGAGCGGTCGAGAAGTTCGACTTCGCGCGGGGCAATAAATTCAGCACCTACGCGAGTTGGGCGATCATGAAGAACTTCGCGCGGACGATTCCTGGCGAATTCAAGCACCGCGATCGTTACCGAACGAGCCAAGAAGAGCTGTTTGCGGCAACACCTGAGTATCGGGGCAATCAACTATTCGAGGAAGGTGCGCAGCAAACCCGCGAAGCCCAGGTTGAGAAAATCCTGCGGAAGCTCGACGAGCGCGAGCAGAAGATCATCATGGGCCGTTTCGGTTTGACGCGAGGTCATGAGCCACAGACCTTAAAAGAAGTTGGCGCGTCGCTCGGCGTGACGAAGGAACGGATCCGTCAAATCGAGGCCCGGGCGCTGAACAAGCTGCGGTTGGCGGCCCAGGAAGAAAAGATCGCACTGGAATAAGCGCGGCCGATGCGGTCTGTTTCGCCGACGACACGATACGCTATACTCTTGTTGAGCGGCTAGGCCTAGCGTTTGCGAGAGGCGACCCGCCTCCAGGAGCGCTACTGTGAACCCCCAGTCGGTCCCCAATTTCGACGCGGTCATCGCTCTGGAACGGTCGGATTTGGACCACCTCCGCGGTTTGACGATTGCCGAGCGAGCCGAGCTCATTGAAGCTGCCTGCCAAGGAGCCATTGAGATCGAAGCTAGCCGTGCGGAAATGGGCCTGCCTCGATCGACTCCGGCGCCCTGGCCGGAATCAACCTTAACTTACCTTGCGGAGTGGGCTCGTCGTGCGAGGAAATAAGGATCAGCCAGCGAGCGCTTCGAAAATTGCGCGGGAGATCGCGGCGGCCATTGAGCTAGCCGGTTGCGATTACGCGATCGGCGGCGCGATCGCGCTGGGGTTTTGGGGGAGACCGCGCAGCACGTTGGACGTCGACCTGACGCTGTTCTTGCCCCCGCATGAGATCGCGGCGTGTGTGCGATTACTACAGACTGTCGGCTGCGATTTTTCGGCCGACGAGGCGGCCCGCTCCTTGACGGACCACGGCTACTGCCAGGTCGAATTCGGCGGCGGTCGGATCGACGTGTTTTTGCCGCTGATTCCTTTTTACGATGAGGCACGGCAGCGCCGTCAAACGGTGGCGATCGCAGGGCAGCGACTGAAGGTATGGGACGCCGAAACACTGTGCGTCTTCAAGATGATTTTTTTTCGACGGAAAGACTTGGCAGACGTCGAAGAGATTCTGCGGGTGCAGGGCCATCGCCTCGAGCGCGGCTGGGTCGAACGGCAGATTGTGGGCATTTACGGACCGCGGGACCCGCGGGTGGCCCGCTGGGGAGAACTCGTCCAGGAAACGGGAGCCGGCAATTCTTAGGAAGGCCAACTTGGCAGACTGGGCGGAGTGTCCTGCGGATTGAACCCAAGGACTGGGATAGCTGTCTTTTTCGAGCAATGGTATGGTCAGGGCGAATTCGGTGCCAAATGGGTCTGGGTGGGGTGTAAATTGCGAAAAAACCCAAATTTGTCGCCCTTGCGGCGGGACCAAAGACCGCTATACTAACTGATTCGCACTTGGTCGCCGCCATTGGCTAGCGTAGCTCAATTGGTAGAGCAGCTGATTTGTAATCAGCAGGTTGGGGGTTCAAGTCCCTTCGCTAGCTCGTCGTCATTTGTCGCTAGCCCTTGGCTGTGCTGAGTTGGCTGAATTGGTAGCGCTCGGGTCGCATGAAATACGTTGGACGCGGGGAGTTACCGAAGCGGTCAAACGGGTCAGACTGTAAATCTGATGGCTTATGCCTTCGCAGGTTCGAATCCTGCACTCCCCATTGAGTAAAGGACGAATAACGAAATCCAAATGACGAATGAAGTGGGCGGCGGTGACGATCGAATTCGTCATTTGAGCTTCCTCATTCGTTTTTTTACCTGGGCGGGTGTAGCTCAATGGTAGAGCAACAGCCTTCCAAGCTGATGACGAGGGTTCGATTCCCTTCACCCGCTTTGAAAGAAGTAGCTGTTAGCCATTAGTTTTTAGCCTAAAGAAAGTAAGAAGGATTAACAAAACCGAATTGAGCTAATAGCTAACGGCTAATAGCTAACAGCTTTTTTCCCGCTGCTGTAGCTCAGTTGGTAGAGCGCGTCCTTGGTAAGGACGAGGTCATCAGTTCAAGTCTGATCAGCAGCTCTTGATCGCAAGAGCAGATGACGCAGAGAACGATAGCTGGAAGGATTATTGGAGCCTGATCAGTTTGTGATACGCGATCGTTAGTTGATTCCACTTTTAACGTTGTTGTCAGTTAGGGAGCAAGATGGCCAAGGACACATTTACACGCAATAAGCCACACGTCAACGTCGGTACCATCGGTCACATCGATCACGGCAAAACGACCACCACGGGTGCCATTCTGGCCGTTCAGGCGGCTAAGGGTTTGGCGCAGTTCAAGGCGTACTCTGAGATTGCCAAAGGCGGTACTGTCCGTGACGAAACCAAAACCGTCACGATTGCGGTAGCGCACGTCGAGTACCAAACCGAGAATCGGCACTATGCCCACATCGATTGCCCGGGCCATGCCGACTTCATCAAAAACATGATTACCGGTGCTGCTCAGATGGACGGCGCGATTCTGGTTGTGTCGGCTGCGGACGGCCCGATGCCGCAGACGCGCGAGCACATTCTGCTCGCCCGCCAGGTGGGTGTGCCCCGCGTCGTGGTGTTCCTCAATAAGTGCGATTTGGTCGACGACGAAGAATTGCTCGATCTGGTCGAGTTGGAGGTCCGCGAATTGCTTTCGAAGTACGATTTCCCGGGCGATGAGATTCCGATCATCCGCGGCGCTGCCAAGGGTGCGTACGAGAATCCGTCGGATCCAGAGGCCTCGAAGTGCATTTCGGAATTGATGGATGCCATCGACAGCTACATTCCGGAGCCGGTCCGCGAAGTCGACAAGCCGTTCTTGATGGCAATTGAAGATGTGTTCTCGATCGAAGGCCGCGGCACGGTGGCCACCGGTCGTATCGAGCGCGGCATTGTGAAGGTCGGCGACACGGTCGACATCATCGGCCTCGAAGCGGCCCCAAAGTCGACGACCTGCACGGGCGTCGAAATGTTCAATAAGACGCTCGACCAGGGCCAAGCCGGTGACAACGTCGGGTGCTTGCTCCGCGGTGTGAAGCGTGAAGACATTCAGCGCGGGCAGGTGCTCGCCAAGCCGGGTTCGATTACTCCGCACACCAAGTTTGAGGCGGAGGTTTACGTGCTTTCGAAAGAGGAAGGTGGCCGGCATACGCCGTTCTTTAGCGGTTACCGGCCCCAGTTCTACTTCCGCACGACGGACGTAACGGGTTCGGCCAACCTGATGGGCGGCGCAGAAATGTGCATGCCGGGTGACAATGCCCGAATTAGCGTCGAGCTTTCCAAGCCGATCGCGATGGACGAGGGTGTGCGATTCGCCATCCGCGAAGGTGGTAAGACGGTTGGCTCGGGCGTCGTAACAAAAATCCAGGAGTAGAGTGGCGAAAAGTGAATGTGCGGATGACGAGCGGAGGAGACATTCGTCATTCGGCGTTCAAGAAATTGCCATTCCCCACAGGGGCGTAGCTCAATTGGCAGAGCACCGGTCTCCAAAACCGGGGGTTGTGAGTTCGAGTCCCACCGCCCCTGCCATTTTATCAGGCCGGTTTAGATAGTTGCAGTTTTCACGGTGGTGCGGTTTGCCAGGTTGATTGTCGCGTGGATTGCGGCAACGGGAATTAACGAGGATGTTGCGTGGGCGCGTTTGTCCAGGAATTGTTTCGCTTCGACTTATACAAGCGGAGCCAGGGGCGAATCGCCCGGCAAGTGACTTTTGCTGCGCTGGCTTTGATTGTCGTGTTGGGGTCTTGGTGCCTAAGCGACTACTACGGCAGTAAGCTCGATAGCACAAACATCGGACGGTATTTAATACCTGGTCTGGTGCTGCTGGGCGGCTTGTGGGCAAGTTTCCGGGTCGTACAGATGCCGAGCTTTGCCGATTTTTTGATTTCCGTCGAAGCGGAGATGAATAAGGTTTCGTGGCCATCGTGGAGCGAGTTGATTCGCGCCTCGATCGTCGTGATTATCCTGATTTTCCTGCTGGCGGCGATTTTGTTCTTCTACGATGTCGCGTGGAGTTTTCTCCTCAAGGCCGTGGGATTAAAAAAATAACGCACAATCGCTGCGGGGCAAGCCGCGTTGCCCTCGGCGATCGATGGGATGAAAGTCGTGACCGACGAGCTGAATAAACTGGTCGAACAAGCAGCAGATGATTTCGCCTCTAACGCCGCTGCTGCTGATTTGGCTGCTGCGCAAGGCGAGGCGTCGGAGTCGCTTAGTAGTGCAGTCGGCGAAGTCGATGCGACTGAGGTCGATAACGACGATTCCGACATTGAGCAATCAAGCGTCGAGGGGCCGATTGCCGAGGAAGCCGCTGCTTACGAAGAAGCGGAAGAAACAATCGAGGAAGCCGCGGAAGTCGAAGTTCCGGAGAGCAACAAGGGGCCGGTGTACTTAGCCCCGCCGGAAGACGACGAGATTCGGATGGATTGGTACATCCTTAAGGTGCAGAGCAATCGTGAGCGGTCGATTGCCGAGGCACTGCAGCGGAAGATTGCGGTCGAGGGTTTAGGCAAGTACTTCGACCAAGTGATTGTGCCAACCGAAAAAGTGACAGAGTTCAAAGGCGGCAAGAAGAAAGTCGTCGAGCGGAAGCTTTACCCGGGCTATATCGTCGTGCATATGCACATTAACGACGATACTTGGTTCGCGGTGCGGGAGACTTCGGGGGTGGGTGATTTCACGGGCGCTGGCGGCAAGCCGACGCCGATGCTTGCCAGCGAAGTGTCGCGGATCGTGCAGACGGACGCCGAAGAGACCACCGAAGCACCGAAGCTGGATATCAAGTTTTCGACAGGCGACAAGGTGAAGGTGAAGGAAGGCAACTTCGAGAGCTTTGAGGGCGAGGTTGGCACGATCGACGAAGCAAGTGGCCGGGTAACGGTGATGATCAACATCTTCGGCCGCAGCACGCCGGTAGAATTGGAATATTGGCAAATTGAAGCGATGTAGGAGAGAAGCCATCAGCCATCATCTGTCAGCCATCAGTGCTTACTGACGGCTGACGGCTGACGGATGTCGGCTCGATAAAAATGGCAAAACAAATGGTCGGCAGTGCGAAGTTTCAGATCCCTGGTGGGCAGGCCACCCCTGCGCCGCCGGTCGGTACTTCGCTCGGCAAGTACGGCATTAATCTGGGGCAATTCGTTCAGCAGTTCAACGATCGGACCAAAGAAGCCGGCGGGATGATGATTCCGGTGGTAGTGACCGTGTACAACGATCGGTCGTTCGACTTTATCACCAAGAGCCCTCCTGCGGCGGTGCTCTTGAAGAAGGCGGTTGGCTTGGCGAAAGGCTCGGCAGTGCCAAACAAGGACAAGGTGGGCACCGTCACTAAGGCCCAAATGGAAGAGATTGCTAAGATCAAAATGAACGACATCAATTCGCGTGATGTGGAGCATGCAGTGAGAATGATCGCCGGTACGGCGCGCAGCATGGGATTGAACGTCGAAGGCTAGTCACAGCAACTTGGCCGCGGCGCTCGCGACGCGTTAGAAACCGCGACGAATTGAATCCGTAAAGTTAAGTCGCATTTGCAAGGCAAACAGAAGTGCAGAAATGACAAAACAATCCAAGCGATTCCGTAAACTGGACAAGAAGCAAAAAGAAGTTGCGGTGCCGCTGGCCGAAGCGGTCGAAGTGCTGAAGGGCTTCGCCGGTACGAAATTCGACCAGTCGGTAGAAATTGCCATTCGTCTCGGTGTCGATCAAGCGCAGGCTGACCAGATTGTCCGCGGTTCGATTGTCTTGCCGCACGGCATTGGCAAGGAGCAGCGGGTCGTTGTTTTTGCCAAGGGTGCCAAGGCCGACGAGGCCCGTGCAGCCGGAGCCGAATACGTGGGTGAAGAAGACCTGGCCGAGAAGATCAAAGGTGGCTGGACCGATTTCGACGCCTGCATTGCTGCTCCAGACATGATGAAGCTGGTCGGTCCGCTTGGTAAGGTGCTCGGCCCGCGCGGGCTGATGCCCTCGCCCCGTGCCGGCACCGTCACGCCCGATGTGGCGGCCACGGTTCGTGAGTACAAGGCCGGCAAGGTCGAATTCCGCAACGACAAAGCAGGCAATGTTCAGGCCGCGGTTGGCAAGCTCAGCTTTGAGGCTCCGAAGCTGGTTGAAAACATCCAAGCCTTCTTCGACAAAGTGCTGGCCTTAAAGCCCAGTGCGGTCAAGGGCCAGTATGTGAAGAGTGTCCATCTCAGCGCTACAATGAGCCCCAGTGTGCGGTTGGCGGTGTGAGTACAGCCATTAGGCTATTTGCGATTGGCTATTAGCCAAACAGAAAACAACGAAATTGGAGCTAACGGCTAGTAGCTAACAGCTAATAGTTTCCCTCGCCATGAGTAAATACGTCAAAAACCTGATCACCTCCGAGTTGAAGAAGCGGTTCGACGGTGTGGATGATGCGCTGTTGGTGAACGTGGTCGGCATGCCGAACGAACAGAACGTTGCCCTGCGTCGCCAGTTGCGTGAGAAGAAGATCAACCTGGTGGTGATCAAGAACAGCTTGGCTCGACGAGCCACTGAAGGAACGGCACTCGCGCCGGCATTTGAAGGCGTCCAGGGGACGCTGGCCGTGTTGTGGGGTGGCGAAGACTTGGTGTCGTTGGCGAAGGAAGTCGTCCGCATCGCCGGCCAGAAAGAGTTTGCCCCGTTTGCCCCGCAAGGCGGCGTGATGGATGGCCAGCAACTCTCGGCTGATGAGGTAACGAAGGTCAGCAAATGGCCGAGCCGCCAAGAGCAATTGAGCATCCTGGTTGGCCAAATATTGAGCCCCGGAGCAAGTCTTTCGGCTCAATTGCTTGGCCCGGGCGGCAAGCTCAACAGCCAAATCAAGAAGAAGGGCGAAGGTGCGGAGGAGACCCCAGCAGAGATCGCGCCGGCTGCCGAATAATCTAGAGCGAAACACGTCTGAGTAAGTGAGTTTAGAGACAAGACGACGACCCAACCTATTCGCCGACCGACTCACCGGCTCCGCGATTGTAACAAACCACGTGACCCAGTAACGAGAAAGGGCCCTTCCAAACAGAAAGGGAAAATCAGCCATGTCGACCGAAACCGCAGAATTTCCAGCTGCTACAAAGCAGCTTGGCGACCAAATTGCGGAGCTAACGCTCAAAGACGCGAAGATTCTCAGCGATTATCTCAATGAAGTCTACGGAATCGAACCAGCCGCTGGCGGCGGCGTGATGATGGTTGCCGGTGGTGGTGCAGCAGGCGGCGCGGCCGAAGCTGTGGCCGAACAGACCGAATTCGACGTTGTGCTCGAGGGCTTTGGCGATCAGAAGATCGGCGTCATCAAAGTCGTGCGTAGTGCGACCGGTTTAGGTTTGAAGGAAGCCAAGGATCTCGTAGAAGGCGTCCCCAGCAAGGTCAAGGAAGGCATCTCGAAGGCCGATGCCGAGAAGCTCAAGAAGGAGCTGGAAGAAGCGGGTGCGACGGTTTCGATCAAGTAGATCGAAGTTTGTCGTGGCGAGTCCGGAAGTTCCGTAGCGTGTTGTTGCGGGGCAGGCGGTGCTTGCTCTTTGTCCGAACTTTCAGCGCAGCCCCGTGGCGCGAGCCGCTCGGTTTGCCTTTCCTGGCCAGCGAGTTGCATGAGCCTCTCCCAATCGCTTGAACATCATTTCTGCCTGTCAATGGAAGCGCAGCGGTCGCCCCTGCGCGATGCGCAAGTTTTGCGCACCTTTCGCACGACAGGCGCAGTGCCATTGTTTTCGGAGTGAGTGTATCCCATGGCAGTCACGGCCCAACGACGTTTGGAAACCACGACCACCCGCCGCTTCGGCAGCCGACGCGATCCGTTCGCGATTCCGGACCTGACGAAGATTCAGACCGAGAGTTACGCGCGGTTTCTGCAATACGAATCCCCAGCCGATAAGCGCAAGGACGACGGTCTGGAAGGGGTGTTGCGCGAGATCTTTCCGATCGAAAGCTACGATAAGAAGCTGACGCTCGATTATCTGCGGTACGAACTGGGCAAACCGCGCTACGAGCCGGATGAATGTCGCCAACTGCGTCTAACCTATGGCCGGCCATTCCGCATTTGGCTGCGGCTGAATAAAGAGCAGCCGATTGAGGAGGAAGTTTACCTGGGCGACCTGCCGATCATGCTCGGCGGCGGCGAGTTCATTATCAATGGTGCCGAACGCGTGGTAGTCAGTCAGTTGCATCGCAGTCCTGGTATCGACTTCGTATCGGAAGTCGAAGCTGGCGAACGGCGGATGCACAGTTGCCGCGTGATTCCCGAGCGCGGCAGTTGGATCGAGATCAATACCACCAAGAAGGATAGTATCACCGTCCGCATCGACCAGAGCGGCAAGTTTTCGGTGATCACGCTGCTGCGGGCCATGGATCCGCGCTACGGCCTAGACGCGGAAATTCTCCGCACGTTCTACGAAGCTACCAAGCAGAAGATCGTGGACGGCCGTAGTGCCGCCAAGATCGAAGATAAGTACGCTGTCGATGACATTGTCTGGCCGGTTGGCAGTGACCGGTCCGGAGAAGTTATCGTCGAGAGTGGGCACAAAATTACGAAGTCGTCGGCCGACACGATTATCGCTGCTGGCGTGAAGCTGGTCGAAGTGATGGAACAGCCGGCGACGCCGCTGCTCTTGAACGCGCTTGCCGACGACAACACGGCCAGTCACGAAGAGGCGCTGCTGCGGATTTACCAGCGGCTGCGTCCGGGTAACCCGCCGCAACTGGAGAAGGCCAAGGCCTTATTCCATGAAAAGTTTTACGACACAAACCGTTATCGTTTGGGTCGCGTCGGCCGGTTTCGCATCAATCGTAAGCTGGGCCTCAATGTGCCCGAGGACGAAATGGTGTTGCGGCCGGAGGATTTGATCAACGCCGTGAAGTATGTGCTGGCGTTGGCCACGGGCGAAGGCGATGCGGCCGTCGACGACATCGATCATTTGGGAAATCGTCGGCTGCGGACAATCGACGAGTTGGCCAGCGATGAAATGCGGAAGGGCTTCTTGAAGCTTCGCCGCACGGTGCAGGAACGCATGAGCCTCAAGGATATCGAGGACATGACGCCCCGCAGTTTGATCAATCCGAAGAGCATCTCGGCAGCGATCGAATACTTCTTCGGTCGAGGGGAGCTCTCGCAAGTGGTCGACCAGACCAATCCGCTCTCGATGCTCACGCACGAACGGCGACTTTCGGCTTTGGGCCCGGGCGGTTTGAATCGCAAACGGGCTGGGTTCGAAGTGCGCGACGTTCATATTTCGCACTACGGCCGCATTTGCCCGATCGAAACACCGGAAGGCACTAACATCGGCTTGATCTCGAGTTTGGCCATGTATTCTTCGGTCGACGAGTACGGCTTTTTGATCACGCCTTATCGCAAGGTGAAGAACACCAAACTCACCGATGAAGTGGTCTGGCTCCGCGCCGACGAGGAGGCGAGCGCCATGGTAGCCTCGGCCGACGCACCGATTGCGGACGAAAAAATTCAGGGTGAAACGATCGTGGCCCGGCAACATGGCGACTTTGTGCTGGTGCCGACCGAAAAGATCGAATACATCGACGTCACGCCGAGTCAGATGATCGGCGTGTCGGCCGGTCTGATTCCGTTCTTGGAACACGACGATGCCAACCGGGCATTAATGGGTTCGAACATGCAGCGGCAAGCGGTCCCTTTGCTCGTGACCGAACCGCCGATCGTCGGTACCGGGCTCGAAGTCGATGTGGCGCTCCACTCCGGCATGATCATTCGTGCCGGCCACAAAGGCACGGTCACGTATGTCGATGCCAACCGGATTGAGATCGGCCCGGAATTGCACAAGCTGCGAAAGTTCGTTGGCCTCAATGAGCGCACCTGCCAGAATCAGAAGCCAATCGTCAAGGTTGGCGACAAAGTCGAAAAAGGCCAAGTCATTGCCGACGGTGCGGCAACTTACCAGGGAGAGTTGGCCTTGGGGCGTAACGTCCTCGTGGCGTTTATGTCTTGGGAAGGTTACAACTTTGAAGACGCGATTATCATCAGTGAAGAGTTGGTGAAGAACGACACCTACACTTCGATCCACATCGAAGAGTTCGACGTCGAAATTCGCGAGACTAAGTTGGGCCGCGAGGAGTTCACCCGCGACATCCCCAATGTCAGCGAAAAGATGCTCCGCAACCTCGACGAAAACGGCATCGTGCAGATCGGTACGTATGTCGAGCCGGGCGATATCTTGGTTGGCAAGGTCTCCCCCAAAAGCAAGACCGAACTGACTCCCGAAGAAAAGCTGCTGCATGCCATTTTTGGCCGAGCCGGTGAGGACGTGAAGAATGATTCATTGGAGGTGCCCTCGGGCGTAGAAGGCATCGTGATCGACACGCAGCGGTTCTCTCGCCGCATGAGCCTGTCGGAAGATCAACGCAAAGAGTTTGAGCGTTCGCTCAAGGCAGCAGAGAAGGAAGGCAACGAGCGGATCGCTGCTGCTTTTGGCCAGCTGGCTGCCGAACTCGAAAGCGTGCTCGGCCGCAAGCTTGCCGATGACGACGGTAACTCGGTGATGCAGGATCAGGAGCCAAGCTTTGTCGCCCAATATGCCCAAACCTTCAAGTTCGACTCAATCGACATCCGCAGCCCGCAGCGCAAGAAAGATGCCGAGCGAGTTTATAAGCAGCATTGGCCGGCGGTCGAGGAAGCGATCGACGAGCGCGAGCGGAAGCTCAACTCAATGAAGCGCGGCGATGAACTGCGAAGCGGCGTGCTACAGATGGTGAAAGTTTATATCGCCACCAAGCGCGTGATTTCGGTTGGCGACAAAATGGCCGGCCGTCACGGTAACAAGGGCGTAATTTCCAAAATTCTGCCTGTTGAGGATATGCCGTTCCTGGAAGACGGCACGCCGATTCAGATCATGCTTAATCCGCTCGGTGTGCCGAGCCGCATGAACGTCGGTCAGATTCTTGAGACCCACTTGGGCTGGGCCGGGGCGAAACTCGGCTTCCGCGCGACCACCCCGGTGTTCGATGGTGCCGATGAATCGCAAATTAACGACGCGCTTGCGGAAGCGGGTTTACCACGGCACGGCAAGGCGCGGCTTTACGATGGCCGCACGGGCGATCCGTTCGAGCAAGAGACAACCGTCGGCTACATCTACATGCTCAAGCTGCATCACTTGGTGGACGACAAGGTCCACGCCCGCAGCACGGGTCCGTACTCGCTGATCACGCAGCAGCCGCTGGGTGGCAAGGCGCGGTTTGGCGGGCAGCGTTTTGGTGAGATGGAAGTGTGGGCGCTGGAAGCCTACGGAGCCGCCTACATTTTGCAGGAGCTCTTGACCGTGAAGAGCGACGATGTGGAAGGCCGGACAAAAATTTACGAGTCGATGGTCAAAGGCGAGAATACGCTAGAAGCGGGTACGCCGGCGAGCTTCGATGTGCTGACGAACGAAATCCGCGGCCTCGGGCTGAACATGCAACTCGAGAAGCGCCGCGTTTAAGAAAATGAGGTTTGTAGGTGAAGATGTTGGGTAAGTGAGTGGCTGTCGATCAACCACTCAACCCCCTCACCCGCTCGCTTCCTCACTTATTTACCAAATTCAATTCGCCCTGTCCCGGGAGCGTTCAAGATGAGTATGTTAGAAACCGCCACTTACGATCGAATCAACGACTACGCGTCGGTCAAGATCAGCCTTGCCCGGCCGCACGATATCCGCAGTTGGTCGTTCGGCGAAGTGAAAAAGCCGGAGACGATCAATTACCGCACTTACCGTCCAGAGAAGGACGGCCTGTTTTGCGAGCGGATCTTCGGACCGGAAAAGGACTGGGAGTGTGCCTGCGGGAAGTACCGCGGGATGAAATACAAGGGCATGATCTGCGACCGTTGCGGCGTGAAGGTCACCCACAGCCGAGTCCGCCGCAAGCGGATGGGCCACATCGAACTCGCGGCGCCCGTCGTGCATATTTGGTTCTTCAAGGCGATGCCGAGCCGGCTGGGCAGCTTGCTTGCCATGAAGACGACCAGCCTGGAGAAAGTGATTTATTTCCAGGACTATGTCGTCATCAATCCGGGCGACACCGCGCTCAAGTCGCAGCAACTGCTCACGGAGGAAGAATTCCGCGCTGCCCGTGAGCAATACGGCGAAGGTTCGTTTGAAGCGGCGATGGGTGCCGAGGCGATCCGCAAGCTGTTGCAGCAACTCGATCTCGTAAAGCTCTCGGAAGAACTTCGTATCGAGCTCAAAGAAACTGGCTCGAAGCAGAAGGCTAAGGACTTGATCAATCGGCTCAAGACGGTCGAAGCGATCCGCGATTCCGACAACAAGCCGGAGTGGATGGTGCTCGACGTGATCCCGGTGATTCCGCCAGACCTGCGTCCGCTGGTGCTCTTGGATAGCGGTAACTTCGCCACCAGCGACCTCAACGATCTGTATCGCCGCATCATCAATCGCAACAACCGGCTCAAGAAGCTTGTCGATCTCAATGCGCCTGAAGTCATCATTCGCAACGAAAAGCGGATGCTTCAGCAATCCGTAGATGCGTTGTTTGACAACAACCGCTGCAAGCGGCCGGTGCTCGGCTCGTCGAACCGCCCACTCAAGTCGCTCACCGACATGATCAAGGGTAAGCAAGGCCGGTTCCGCGAGAATCTGCTCGGCAAGCGCGTCGACTACTCGGCGCGGAGCGTGATCGTGGTAGGTCCGTACCTCAAGCTGCACCAATGCGGTCTGCCGAAAAAGATTGCGCTGGAGCTCTACCAGCCGTTTATTATTCGCCGCCTCAAGGAACTCGGCCATGCCGACACCATCAAGAGCGCGAAGAAAATGCTGGAGCGCAAAGATGACGAGGTGTGGGACATCCTCGAAGAGGTGATCCGCAATCATCCGGTGCTCCTTAACCGCGCCCCAACCCTGCACCGCATGGGCATTCAGGCGTTCGAGCCGATTCTGGTGGAAGGCAACGCGATTCAGTTGCATCCGCTGGTGTGCCGCGGGTTCAATGCCGACTTCGACGGTGACCAAATGGCAGTCCATTTGCCGCTCTCGATCGAGGCCCAGGTCGAGGCCCACACGCTAATGATGAGCACCCACAACATTTTTAGTCCGGCCAACGGCGCGCCGATCATCAGCCCGTCCCAAGACGTGGTGATGGGTAGCTACTACCTGACGATGAGTGAGCCCACTGCGCCGGGTGACGATATGATCTTCAGCTCGATGGAAGAAGTAGAAATGGCCTACTCGGTCGGCAAGGTCGATACTCATGCCCGGATCAAAGTCCGGTTGCCCCGGTATCGTGCGCTGCGAGAAGAGATGGAAGACGATGCCTGCTACGGCAAGCTAATCGATACAACCGTCGGCCGCGTGATCTTCAACATGGTATTGCCCAAGGGCATGCCTTTTTACAATCTGGCCATGCGGTCGAGTGCGTTGGCGAAGGTGATTAGCGATTGCTATCAGTTTGTCGGTCGGCGCAAGACGATTGCCCTCTTGGACGACATGAACCAGTTAGGCTTCCGCCAGGCGACACGGAGCGGATTGTCGTTTGCTACAGACGACTTGATTACGCCGGAAGGCAAGGGCCGGATTATCGCCGCCGCCGAGAAGGAAGTGCTCCGCAAGAACAAGCTCTACCAACGCGGCATCATTACCGAGGGCGAGCGTTACAACCAGGTGCTCGACGCCTGGACGCACGCCCGCGAGCAGATCACCAACGAAATGATGACTGCTCTGGAGAACGATTATCGTACCGATGGCTACGTCAACCCGATCTTCCTGATGGCCCACTCCGGCGCTCGTGGTGGTGTCGAGCAGATGCGCCAGCTTGGCGGTATGCGTGGCTTGATGGCCAAACCATCGGGCAAGATTATCGAAACGCCGATCAAGGCCAACTTCCGCGAAGGTCTGACGGTGCTCGAATACTTCAGTTCGACCCACGGTGCCCGTAAGGGTTTGGCCGATACGGCGCTTAAGACGGCCGACTCCGGCTACCTCACGCGTAAGCTGGCCGACGTGGCGCAGAACGTCGTGATCACGTCGCACGATTGCGCCACCACGCAAGGCATCACGAAGGGGGTCATCTATCGCGGTGAAAAGGTCGAGGTTCGCCTCGCCGACTCGATCCGCGGTCGCGTCAGCCGCCAGAACATCGTGAACCCGATCACCGATGAGGTGGTCGTCCGCGAAAACGAATTGATTACACCGGAAATCGCCCGCCGCATCGAAGAGATGGGGTTGGAAAAGATTCAGGTCCGTAGCGCGATGACCTGCGATTCGACGCTCGGCGTCTGCCGCTCCTGCTACGGCATGGATCTCTCGACCGGTTCGATGGTCGAGGAGGGAATGGCCGTCGGAATCATCGCCGCCCAGAGTATCGGCGAGCCGGGCACGCAGTTGACGATGCGTACGTTCCACATCGGCGGTACGGCTCGCCGCGACGTCGAAGAGCACGAGCTCCGCGTGAAGCGCGGCGGCGTGTGCAAATTTACGCGTCTCAAGTTCGTCACGAACGACGCCGGACAGAACGTCGTGCTCACGCGGAACGGCGAAGTCTCCATCCTCGACCCCAAGGGACGCGAACTGGAGAAGTACGAGATCCCCGCGGGCGCTCACCTCAAGGTCGCGGAGAACCAGACCGTCGAGACGGGCAACGTGATCTGCGAATGGGATCCGCACAGCATCCCGATTCTCGCGGAAGTCGGCGGCCGCGTCCGTTACGAGGACCTGATCGAAGGCGAAACGGTCCGCGCGGAGAAAGACGCCGGCGGCAACGTGCGCCGCATGATCATGGAGCACAAGGGCGAACAGCACCCGCAGATTATCCTGGAAGACGAGAGCGGCAAGATTCTCGACTTCTACTATCTGCCGGAAAAGGCCCATATCGAGGTCAACGAAGGACAAACGATCTCCG
>JBGSUJ010000046.1:0-42782 GCA_041753435.1 Pirellulales bacterium
CTACTCGCGTTACACGGACACTCCGTTCAACTTGGCGGAGGCAGTTAATCGAATGACGTTGCTGGTGGCCCCTCAGAAGTCGCACACGTTTCGCAGTGGTAAGAAAGCTGGCTGGCAGAAGGAGTTTACGCCTGCTCACTGCCAGCAATTTACCGAGCTCGCTGGCGATTTGCTGGTTCGCCTCGGCTATGAGCAGAATCTCGATTGGGCGACTGCATCTCCGGTCAAAACGTAGAATCGATCGATTACTTCGCATCGGCCTGTTAGCAACATCTTGTAGACCCCAGCGGTGGCTTGCCTCATCGGATGGCACGGGGCGTGGCAGTGGCAAGCCCCAAAATCTTGTACCACTTGCTCTGAAGGTTAAGGGGGAATGCCGCTGCACTGCTGGAGCGGAGAAGTTGTTTGAGGCGTAGCCGAAAACAACTTCGGAGCGGAAGCACGGGCACCGCCGCGCAGCGGTGGTCGGCGGGCCGCGAACTCCTTCGGGGCCACGTACCCCAGGGAGCTGTGCGGTCGCTGATGGTTGTAATCTTCCTTCCAGGACGTGGTCAGTGTCCGTGCCGCGGTCAGACTTTCAAACTCCTCGGTGGCTAGAAACTCGTCACGGAGGCGACTGTGAAAACTCTCCGCGTAGCCATTCTCCCACGGGCTGCCTGGCTCGATGCAAAGTGGCGCAGCGAACCGGTCGCAGCGAACCGCGCGCCAACAAGCGGCGTCCCAAAATCCTGCAACTCCTGACCAAGCCTCGCCACCAAGCCAAGCTCAAACTGACCGCCGCCGCGTGACGTAAACCCTTGCACAGCAAACGGCAGTGCCATTCGGGTCTGACACCTTTGTTTCTCCGTCCGCAAGCGCCGCCCCAAAGCAATTCTCCTCAAGAAAAAGCCGCGACGACAGCTCAAGAAAGAGCTGGAAGGCAAATGACTTACGAAAATGTTAATGCCATTCTGATGTAGTCAATTAATTGACTTTGCCAGGCGTCGGGGGCAAGCTAGGTGGGTCGGCAGGGGCGTTTGGTCGGCGATTGTTTACGAGGTCGCTTCTCAATGTTGGGGGACGCTCATGAGTGGGGCCAAGTTTGCGGTTCTTTTTTTCGTCATGGCCGCTGCGCTCGCGGTGACTGCACCTTGCCGAGCGGATTTGTTTGCGGCGATACCGCTCGATAATGAGATTCTGCGGATCGACACGGCGACGGGGAACGTCACCGATACGATCGCGATTCCGGATTGGATCACCAGCTCGCAGCCGACGTCGATTGGATTGGCGTACGATGGCCGACAGTTCTTAACGCTCAATGTTCGTCGCGGCGATTATGACGAATTGTGGCAATTCGATGTGGCCTTTGGCGGGTGGTTTCCAGGAAGCATATTGACGGTGCCGGATCATCCGGCCGACATGTCGTCGGCCATCACCGGGATGGGCATGCTCCCGGGCGATTTCGGTTTCAATACACTCGTGGCCGTGACACAGCACAATCCGGCATATCCATCGTTCATCGTGAAGTTTGAAATGCCTTTGTTTCCCGGACCACCGGACATCCTTGCGATTAACGGGCCGAGTGTACCACTGCCGGCAGATTTCGCGGCCCTGAGCGCGGACATTGATCCCGACACAGGTGAACTTTGGATCGGCGGGGATGAGATCGGCGATGTCAACACACCGCGACTGTTGCGCGTCGACATGACGACGGGCGAGATTCTACAAACGCTCACGCCATCGGGTTCGGCGTCGCCCATTCGCGGCATCGGATTTGACGGCGGAGCGATGTTTGTGGGTGTGCGAGATTTGCCGGCGTTGGCGAATGATATTTATGAAGTGGACCGTACGACGGGAGCGGTGCTGCGGACGATCACGCTGCCTGCCGACAAGCTCATTGGCGGACTGGCGGGCGGACCGGTGATTCCGGAGCCGGGTGCCGGTTTGATTGCGGCGTTGCTGGGAGCCAACTTGACGATCGTGATGCGATGGCGCGCATCAGTCGTGTGAGATTCCTGCTGCAATCGCTCCAGCGCGATTGGCTTCGGGCTTCGACTCGTGGTAAGATAAAAATACCTCCAGAGTCGAGGCACTTTTCAATGGTCGATCTTCTTTCCCGACTGGATTCGGACGTTTCGTGGAGAACTCTCCATGCCCGAGCGCGATGAGCTGGCACCCGCGGCGCCATCAATTGTGGAAATTGCAATTGACGGCAAGCCGCATCAATTGCGTTTCGATCAAGCGTTCGCCCTGGGATGTGATCTGCTCGAGAAAGGATTGACGCGCGAGGCAGGCAAGCTCTTCGAGCGCTTGGAAGAGTTTCCCAATCGCGGACCGCGGGCGTTCATCATGCAAGCTTTCTGCGAAGCGGCCACGATGAACTTCGAGAAATGCAGTCGTCCATTGAAAAAAGCGCTGGACGGCAAGGACCCGTCAGTAGCCGAAGCGCTCCACGCAGCCTTCGTATCGTATCACGTCGGCATTCGTCAGGACGCGCTGGTGTCGATGACGAAACTCGTGAATGCACACACGGAACTGCCGACGCTGTGCTTGATATTGGGTAACATGCTGCGGAAGGAAGGTAATTTGCCGTTGGCAGAGCGCTGTTGGAGCATGGCCGTGAAACGAGATCGCACAGGAGGGGCGGTAGCGGCAGCCGCGATGCGAAGATTGAAGCGGTATTCGAAGCGGAGCGACTAACTCCGCAGTTCGCACGACAGCGTAGTCGCAAAAAAGAGCCGCTTCAACAGCAACTGGTCGAAATCGGTCGTGAGGCTCGTGAGCGCACGGGTCGCTCTTTCCCCTCTAAAGTTCACTTTTCTGCCCGGCGATGATCGACATTGGCGCCGGGAAGGTACAATAGAGTGGGAACGATCAGACTGACCTCCAGAAAGTTGATGAGGCCATGTCGATCGAACCCTGCCTGGATTTGACCTGCCGTCCGTGTGATAGTTGAGTTCCAGAGCAGATTTTCCCACGGATGCCCCTTCTCCTCGCCCGCTGGTCTAGTATCATCGTTTGGTTCGAAAAGCTCGCTGGAGCGCCTTAGAGAAACAACATGCTCCGCGCTGGACAGAAACTTGGCAAATATCGCTTGCTCACCAAGCTCTCGGTCGGCACGTTCGCCACGGTGTTCCGTGCATTCGATACGCTCGAAGGGGTCTACGTTGCGCTCAAGATCCCACACCCCAATCTGATGAACAAGGAGTCTCTTGCCGACTTCACAAAGGAAGTGAAGCTTGCAGCCCGACTCGACCATCCGAATATTTTGGGGCTCAAGACGGCCGACTACATTGACGGCCAGTTGGTGATCGCCTTTCCGTTGGGCGAACAGTCGCTCGACGATCGCCTTGCCAAGCGGATGTCGCTCCGCACGGCGCTCGACCTGGGGGAGCAGTTGTTGCGGGCGCTCGCTTTTGCTCACGAGAACCGAGTCATCCATTGTGATGTGAAGCCGGACAATTTGCTGCTCTTTTCTGGTGGGCGGCTCAAGCTCACTGACTTTGGCATCTCCAAGATTGCGCACCGCACCATCTCTGCCTCCGGCGCGGGGACGGTTGGCTATATGGCGCCGGAACAAGCGATGGGAAGGCCCTCGGCGCGGAGCGACGTATTTGCCGCCGGCATCGTGCTGTGGCAGATGTTCTCGGGCTATTTGCCCGAGTGGCCGTTTGATTGGCCGCCGCCCGCCTACGAGCGGATGAAACGCCGCATACATCCCGATATGCTCGCGGTTTTTCGCCGTGCGCTGGAGCTCAAACCGAGCCACCGCTTTACCGATGGCACCCAGATGCTCGCTGCCTATCTCCGCGCCAAGCCGAAAGCGATTAAGGAGGCCCTGCGGCGGACCAAAGCCCGCTCGAAATCGACGACCAAACGCGATTGGAAGGCGATTCGTCAGCAGCAGTTTCTGAAGCAATTTGGCAAGGAACTGCAAGCCAAGTACCACTGCCATCGCTGCAGTGGCCCGGTTGCCGAATCGATGTACGACTGCCCGTGGTGCGGCACGCATCGAAAAATATTCCGCGACGACACAACCTTTCCGGCAGCTTGCAGTCGCTGCCATCGGGGCCTCAAGCTCGATTGGCACTACTGCCCCTGGTGTTACGGCCCCGGCTTCGAACCGTTTAGCGAACGGTGGTTTACGGACCGCCGCTACACTGCCCGTTGCCGCAACCGCAGATGCGGGCGCAAAGACCTGATGCCCTTCATGCGGTACTGCCCCTGGTGCCACATCAAGGTCCGCACTCCCTGGAAGATACCAGGCAGCAACGACACCTGCGACAAGTGTGGCTGGGGCGTGCTGCGCGAATATTGGTCGCATTGCCCGTGGTGCATGGCGAAGCTGTAATCGCGCCGCTACTGCACCAATTCTGGCGTCACGAGGACAGTCAGCTTCGTCTCCTTGGCACTTTCCCTGCTCCGTTCCAACCTGGCTGGACATCCTCTATGCATGCTGGCGAGCGATTGGCCATGGGCAGAGCTCGACGACGCGGAGCCCTTGGGCACGGACGTTGCAAGCGTAGATCTGCTGGATCGCTTGGTTAGTAAAGCGCGAAAGTGACGCTAGCTGGCGTCTTGCCTCGGCCGTGTATTTGCCAGCACGGGGTGCCAGATTGCCTGCCGATTGCCTGTTTTCGGGCCAAGTTGGCCTCGACGCCACGCGGGGGAATTTTCTACAAAGGCCCTGCCCGCACACTTTTGAGTGTGCTAACATTTCCAAGGACCTCCATAAAGGGCCAATCAACGATGATTACATCGACTCACTCGGTTCGCCAAGGCGCGGTCAGAACTATCGAGCTTGGGATACGGGCGGGGTTGCTGTCCTTGGTAGCATCGCTAGGCTGGTTTGGCTTACTGAATTCGGCACAGGCAGAGGGCAAACGCGTTGCAGCTACCCTACGCGACTCGAGTGAACTAGGACGAGAGTTCACTGAAGGAACGGACCGAGGCTCCAACGCTAGCGTGACGGATCCGGCTCCGAGCAAAGTCGAAGAAAACATCGGCGAACCAACTGTCCGCCATATTGGCCCCGTGACGACCATCACCGAAGTCAGCAGCGGGCTACATTTTCCTGCCCGTGTCGATACCGGGGCCACTACCTGCTCGATTCACTATGAAGAGCTAGAAATTGAAGACGCGGCCGAGGCACCAGCTGACAACATTGGCAAGCGGGCCCGGATTCTCATCAAAAATCCTGACGGTGACGAGGAATGGATCAGCACCAAGATTGCCGACCACGTCACCGTGCGAACCACGACCGACGATGAAGAACGCTATAAAGTGCGGCTCAAATTGCGCTGGCAGGACGTAGAAAAGCATGTGCTGGTGACACTCAAAGACCGCGAGAAGATGAAGTACCCACTGCTTGTGGGTCGTAACTTCCTCCGCGGCGATTTCGTAGTCGATGTCAATCTCGACAGCGAATGAAAATCTCACGTGGCTCGGAAGCCGTGGCGCTACAGTGATCTAACGAAGAACGCGAATGTTGGTCTGAGCAAAAGAGTATATTGAGACTCAAATTCAAGTGCGCCATTTGTCTCGCTGCAAATTCTCCTAGCAGCCGGACTTAGCCCAACTTCCCCAACTGTCGTCGCAAGTCCTTGCGCCGCAACGGGAGGAGCCCCGGTTTTTCCACTACAATTCGGTTTTGTGGAGGCGGCCGGGGAGGGTCAGGCCGAGTCGTTCGAGGAGGATTTTCTGATGGTCGTCCGGCTGCGTCACGCAGCGGGTGCGGATTTCGTGACCGTCTTGGGTGGGTAACACGACGTCGACCGCTCGGAGCTCGTTCAGTTCGTCCAGCACGCGCCGTGGTTCGCGGCCGAGGCCGGCTTGCTGGCAGAGTTGGCCGAGGAACTTCCAGAGCACGTAGGCCAGAAAGCAGACCAGGATGTGGGCCAGCACGCGGTCCTCTTTTTGATGCCAGACAGGGCGGAGCGATAAGTCACTCTTCTGGATGCGGAACGCCGCTTCCGCATCGGTCAATTGGATATACGCACGCCACAGCTCTTCGTCGCTCCACCCGCTGACGTTGGTCCGCAACACGTAGGCGCCTTCGCTGAGCTCGGCCCAGGCACGCCACTTCTCGATCTTCTTCCAGGCGATCTGTGCGGCGCCGCTTTCGGCGGCGTGAATTTGGACGTCGAACAGGCCTGCCGCCCGCGTGTTCTGCCCCAGCAAGCGTCCGACGCGTCGCTCGATCGGCCCGACCTGCTGGCTGCGTTTGGCGCAACTGGCCGCAATCTTGGCCAGCCCCTCGTCGATGCATATCTCGAACCGCGCGTGCAGCGCCTGCTCTTTCTGGCGGCGATCACGGCTGCGGCAAAGAAGGTAGGTTTCGGCGCCCCCGTCGGGACACGGACACAACTTGACCTCCAATCCTGCGCAAACGGCGTGCCAGTCTTGCGTCGCCAACTGTTGTTCGAATCGCTTGAGTTGGCTCTTGGGCGTCCCCACGATGGACTGTCGCTGGCCCGCCTTGAAGAAATCGAGGTTTTCCTCCGAGACCAGGCCGCGATCGAGCGCCCAGATGCGTTGTGCCCGCCCGTAGCGGGCTTCCATCGTCTCGACGATTTCTTCCAAGGTGGTCGAGTCGTGCCGATTTCCCGCAAACACTTCGTAGCCCAGCGGCAGGCCGCAGCGTGTCACCACCAGGCCGATGCAGACTTGCTTGCAGTCCGGCCGATGGTCGCGCGAGTCGCCGCGTTTCGCCAGGGGATTGGCGTGGGCCTGCCCTTCGAAGTACGTGCTCGTCACATCGTACAAGAGCAGGTCGTACTCGATGGCGAACAACTCGCCGAACCGCTGCTTGAGAAACGTTTCCAGCGCCGGCTTGTACGGCAGCAGGGCATCCAGCCCGCGGTACAGGCGGTTGTCGTCCACCTTGTCGATCGACACGCCCAGCAGGTCGCCTAAAGCGCTCTGCCGGTAAAAGTGTTCGGCGATGTGTAGTTCGCTCGACGGCTCACAGAGCCGCGCGATGATCAGAATCAGTGTGGTCAGCGACCACGGAACATGCTCGCGCCCTGGCGGCATGATCCGTGCGAGAAACTCGTGCAGCCCAAGTTGCTTGACAAGCTCCAAGGCCAGCCACGGGCCGCCGAACTGCCGGCAGTTCTCGACGCGTACTCGCGTGCGGTCAATCTCGACGAAACGCGGCTCGGTTTTGTCCTCTAGGAAGAGTTCTCGTTGCGGCGAAACGGGCTGCGGATCAGCCGCTTGCTCCACGCCCAACCGGCCCGCTTCGTCCATCAGCCCCAGATAGGCCACCGTCCGTTGCCGCGGACCGCGCTCCGTGCGATACGACTCGACGAGCGCCCAATACGCTTCGCGCTGGCCATTACGCCGACGAACATGGGGCCGCAGGAACATGCCCCCATGTTAGCGACGATTCCTGTGACCTTTTTCCACTACACGCCCCGCCGACGAAAATACCTCGGCCAAGCCGCTCAGCATCGCCATCGCAGAACGACTTACGACAAAACAAAGTCCAAAAAAATCGCCGCACGACCGATTTTGTCGAGTCGCTGGGGAAGTTGGGTTAATCTGCCCCGCAAACCGCTGCTGGCATATCTTGCAAACTTTGCACACTTGACAGTCGAGTGCCCATGCCAGAGAACACATAGATCGACTCGAGCTCGTCGACGCGGCGAACGACAACCATGGACTGGATATGCGATGGTGAATTGGCTGGTGCTCAGAGATCGGCAGCCCGAGGTGATGGACCAGCCCGGCCTCGACCAGCGGCTGCATCACCAAGCCCTGGAAGGCTTGCGACGTGGCAACTTCGTGAGCAAGACGGCTCGCGCGATCTGGAATGGCCTGGAGGAGTCGGGCGTGCTCTCGGGTGGCATCGGGTCGCGGCCAGTCCGCGTGCTCGATCTCGCGTGCGGTGGAGGCGATGTCAGCTTAGGTTTGGCGCAAATCGCGCGCCATCGCAACATCTCGCTCGTTGCTCACGGCTGTGACCTCAGCCCGCTAGCTATCGAGCATGCCCAGGCGGCCGGGAATCGTGCCGGAATCACCAACGTCGACTATTTTCAGCTCGATGCACTCACTGATCCACTGCCTACCGATTACGACGCGATGTACTGCACACTTTTTTTGCATCACTTGTCGGAATCGGACGGTATGGAGCTGCTTCGTCGGATGGCAGCAGCCACGCGCCGCGCAGTGCTCATCGATGATCTGGTACGATCGCGGTTCGGTATGCTCTTGGTTTGGCTGGGAAGTTACCTGCTCACTACGTCGCCCGTGGTTCGCACGGATGGCCCCCTGTCGGTTCGCGCGGCACTGAGCATCAATGAGTTGCAATTGCTGGCCGAGCGCGCCGGCCTGCAGGGCGCGACAATTCGCCGCCACTGGCCGCAACGTTTTTTACTCACGTGGAGAAAATCATGAGCGCGGGGACGCAGCACGACTTGTCGACTTTGGCGGTCGACGCCTGGGACGCTGTCGTGATCGGCGCGGGGCCAGCCGGAGCAGTTGCAGCCCACCAGTTGGTGAGCCTCGGACTACGGACGCTGGTGGTAGATTCCAAGCGGTTTCCTCGCTATAAGGTATGCGGCGGCTGCCTCAATCGACGGGGTATTGCAGCCCTGCAGCAAGCAGGCCTCGGTAACATTCTGCAAGCGAACAGTGCCACGTCAGTGCGGAGCCTGCACTGGATTGTGGGGCATCAGCGGGTTCGATTCGCGCTGCCTGAAATGCGGGTTGTCGATCGCGCCGCTTTTGATGGTGTGCTGGTCGAGGCAGCCATCCGTAACGGAGCGATATTCTGTGAAGGCGTACGGGCCAGCGTCGAACCGCAAGCGTGTAACGGCAACCGCATCGTCACATTAACCCGGATGGACGAACGTGTCGTTATTGCCGCGCGTGTTGCAATCTGTGCCGACGGCTTGTCGCGCTCCAGCTTGAAGCGGCTCGGCGAGTTCTCGTCGCAGGTCGCACCTCACTCGCGGATTGGCGTGGGAGCGACACTGCCCACCACGGGGTCGCTGGCGCGCGACGAACTCACGATGATCGCCAGTCGTTGCGGCTACGTCGGACTCGCACAGAGCCCGCTAAATCGGCTGAATGTGGCGGCAGCGCTCGATCCGAGGAGCGTCGCCGCATCGTCGGTCGATGGCGTCATCCGCAAAATGCTGGTGGATGCGGCCGTTGTCGCACCAGACGCATGGCGGCGGGTCGATTGGCAGGGCACCCCGTCGCTGACCAGCCGTCCGAACCGGGTCGCCGCGGAACGGCTCTTTGTAATCGGCGATGCCGGCGGCTACGTTGAGCCATTTTCTGGCGAAGGGATGGCCACTGCGCTGGAATCGGCGCTGGCAGTTGCCCCGCTGGCAGTCGAGGCGGTGCAGGCCTGGCAGCCGTCACTTATCGCGGAGTGGGTTGCCAAGCATCGGCAGCTCGTCGTTGACCAACAAACGACCTGCCGTCAATTGGCATGGATGCTCCGCCATACGTGGGCCGCGGCATCTGCGATCGGACTTTGTCGCGCGCAGCCCTGGATCGCACAACGATTCATCGCCAAAGTCAGTTAAAGCCACCTTGGTTGGAACAACCTCTGGAACATTTGCGCATGAACATCAAGCTTGTGGGCGTTGGTACGGCGGTCCCCGACGGCGCGGTCTCTCAACAGGATTCGGCGCGGCTAGCCATGGCCGTGAGCAGCCTCAACGAACGAATAACCTCCCGGCTGCCGGCGATCTACGAACACACGACGATCCAGCGGCGCCATAGTGTGCTGGTGGACTCGGCGTCTAATGGGCATCCCGTCAAGCTAACATTTTATCCTACCTCCACGGGGCCCAGCGATCGTGGTCCATCCACTGGGTCGCGCATGAAGCGTTACGAAGCCGAAGCCGCCAATCTCGCTGCCCGCGCTGCACAGAGTGCGCTCGATTCAGCCGCCTGCCCCGCAGCTGACATTGCTCATTTAGTCACTGTCTCCTGTAGCGGTTTCAGTGCACCGGGTGTTGACATTGGCCTCATCAACCGGCTCCACCTGCCCCGTGATGTCTCGCGGACCAACGTTGGTTTTATGGGCTGCCACGGTGCGCTCAATGGGCTCCGCGTTGCCGCAGCACTTGCTAAGTCAAACCCGTCCAGTAAGGTGCTCCTCTGCTGCGTCGAGATTTGCACCCTCCATCACCAATACACGCAACAGTTCGACCACCTTGTGGCCAATTCCTTATTCGGCGATGGTGCGGCAGCCGTGGTCGTGGCAGCCGACGTGCCTGGAAAGAGTGCCTGGCAATTGCTCGATCAGCGGTCGCTAGTGATGAGCGATTCGGCCGAGCGCATGACCTGGCGAATTGGCGACCATGGCTTTGAGATGACTCTCTCGGCCGAAGTTCCCGCCATCCTCCGCCAGTCGCTGCGCGCCTGGACCGAGGACTGGTTGTCTGCACAAGGCTTGGAAGTCGACGATATTTGCGGCTGGATCGTGCATCCTGGCGGGCCGCATATCCTGTCGGCGTGCAGCGATGCACTCCGGCTACCGTCCGGTGCGCTCGACGAATCGTATGGCGTGCTTGCCGAATACGGCAATATGTCGTCGCCGACTGTGTTCTTCATCCTCGAACGGTTGCGGCGTGCAACGGCCACACTGCCGTGCATGATGCTTGCGTTCGGCCCCGGATTAACGATCGAAGGAGCATTGTTTTGCTGATCGAGCAAAGGTGCTGCACGGCCGTAGCGCGTTACGCAGCTAGTGAGGGTGTATTGCAAGTCGACGACTGGGCAGCCTTAGTTACCCTCTCAGGCCAGCGTGCGAGCGGCCCCCAGGGCATACCCGGATAACCCGGCACGCGGCTCGCAAAGTCGCGATAGTCGTCGCGTAAATAGAACTCTAATCTGCGGTCCTTCAAGATACTGCCGATAAAAATGTAGCCCGTCCAAATACTGGTCAATAGTGCATGATCGAACGTCATGTGAGGTGTGAACCAGATCAGCCCGAGAAAACTCAAGTAAGCTGGATGGCGCAACCAGCGGTAGGGTCCATGATCGACGAGCCCGCGGCGTGGTAGCGGTTGCCGACGGAGCCAATACCTCCACTGAGTCCAACCAGTTTGGTAGCCGAAACCTGAGTAAGACAAACTGGAAAACAGTCCCAACCAAGCGAGAATAAACGCAACTCGTACTCCGCAGGCAGCCGTCCCGTGGAGGTCCCAGACAGTAGTCGGGGTTGACTGCCAGAACAAGAAGATGAGCCACAGCCCGCTGCACGTTGCCGCGCAATATAAGGTGCCATACAGCTCCGAGGGAATCCACTTGGCAAGCCGCGACCTGCATTGCGGCAGGAGCAACGCGCTGTGGACAACAGCAAATTGCAAGGCCAACCCTCCGTCGACCAGCATCCAATGCGAGGAACGAGCCTGCCCCGCTGATTCATTACCGTACAGATACCAGAAAAGCTGCCAGACGGTCGCCGCGAAGCAGGCCTGCGTGGCCAAGCCACAGGCAATCCCAAGCACACGGTACAGAGTAGATCGAAAGGTACTTGGCTGCGCATCCATGCGTCAGTCCTCTGGGGTGAGTCTCAAACAGCGATCGGCTTCCTGGCGATGAAGCATCCATACTTCATCGCTCCATTGCGGTAGGCTGCTAGGATTGTGTCAAACCGATCGAGAAACAAAACCGAATCGCGGTCGATCCAGCCGGCCAGGCGGCGGATGCGGGTCCGCGCCACGCGATCACGGCAAATCTCCCAAGTCTGAGCGACTCGGTCGGTCCAATCCTGGTTGTGCGTCACCGTCAGCCCAGCCGCAGTCATCCAGTCGGTGTAGTCGGCAGCCGTGCCCAACGACGGGCAGAAAAAACCCTCGCAAACGTCGTAGACTTGTTGGGCTTGCACTTGATGGAGATCGTCGCCAGCGAGCCAGGCGCAAATCGCCATCGTGCCACCAGGGCGCAACCATGCTGCCGCTCGTTCAAAGAACCTCGGCTTGTCGAAGAGATGCTCGGTACACTCAATGCTCCAGACAACATCGAACGCTTGGGCGTCGAGTTCGATCTGCTCCGCGTCGGCGCAGAGAAATTCGGTCTGGCGGTTCACTCGATGCCAGCGCGACGACAAGGCCGCCCAATGCCGCTGCAAGGGACTAATGGTGACGCCCAAGGCCTGGCAACCGCGCGACTCGGCCAGATGAATTGACGAGCCGCCCATACCGCAGCCGACATCCACCAGCCGCTGTCCTGGCGACACTTGTGCCAGTGTCGCTAAACGCTCGGTCAACTTCAAGGACGCGGAACGCGGCGATTCGTTGGCTTCCCAATAGCCGTGGTGAATGTGCGGACCCCACAACAGCCGGTAAAAGGGAGTCGATAGATTATAATGGCTGCGGATAACCCGCTTTTCGATCCGTGGGCAGCAGAGCATGTTGTGGTATCCGGGGTGCGAAGTAATAACTTGGATTGAAGCCGAAGCCCTGGTTAGCGATTGCCTGGAGCCCCAGCCGTCGCGACCGCCTGCTGCTTGGCGATCCAGAAATCGCCGTAAACATTCACTTGATCTGCCACACCCACGGCGCCAAAAACCTTGTTAAATGGCGTCATCCCGTACTGGGACTGCAACAGACTGAATCCGCCCCGCAAATGGATCCAGCCACCCTGCTCTTCTGCTTCCGCGACGACCAGAATCGGTCGAGAGGTTCCATGCAAGGTAAAATCTCCTTGCAACTGATATTGCGTGAGCCCACGTGCGCTCGGCTGCGGCAACCGCTTTGATGACCGCACCGCAAACGAAGCAGTCGGATAGTGGGACACATCGAGCACCGCACTGCCCAACATGTTGGTATTCACTTCTTGCTGCGTTGTCGCCGGCGTCGTACCAGCGAGGCCCACGTACTTCCGGGCTCGATCGGTGTCGGCGACAAATGACTTCATGTCGAATACAAGTTGCCCGGCGTCTTGCGTAGCATCGAGCTGCAACTTGCTCGCCTGCAACTGGCCCGTCACTCCATGTTCGTGGCCGAAACCAGTCTTGCCGACGAAGACATAAACGCGGCTGCCTGGCAGGTAAAGGTCGCCTGGCTTATAAGTAGTCGCCTGTTGAGCCGACTGTGTCGCTGGCAAAATCGCGCTGCCGGCATTCGTTGGATCCGTACCTTGGGCAAACAGCGACGCACAAACGAGCACCAGCGATGCCACCGCAACGGCCAAGGCACGCAGGAGATTCTCAATTCCATTTCCCAAATTGCCGATTGCCAAATCGCCCACCAATATGCACCTCCGTGCTGAAAGCCCCAGTTCGCATGTCCCCTAGATGTCAGTAGCCGTTCGCCAGCGCTTACGGCAGATGGAAATACACCGGAAACACATGGTTCAGGTGCCCCCACTCGACCACCTGTGCAACGAGAATCATCGACACGATGAGCGACGAGTCGAGCACGGACCGTGAATAGACTCTCGGATTAAAACTCCACTCCACTGGACAATTCGGTCGCCACGACCTGGGAATTAACCGCGGGACACTCTGAGAGTACTCTTCGAATTGCTCGCCAAATTTTTCTCGCAAAAATTTCTCCTCGGCAAGAATGGTTGGCAAGTGAGTCACTAAGAACGTCAACGCGAAGAGTATTGCAAAGGTAAACGTCTCAAATGCAAGTCCAGCTCCGATGAATCCCAACAAACTAAACAAGTAGAGCGGATTGCGGACGATGGCATACGGGCCGATGACAACCAGCTGCTGATTTTTCTTACCCGCAACAAAGGCGGATGTCCAAATTCGGCCAATCGCAGAAATCGTCACCAGTGTTATGGCGGCAATTTCAAACGAAAGATTCAGCAAGCCTTCCTCACGCCAGAGATGCTGCGAGAAGAACGCGATGCCAAACAGAGGCACAAACACTAGCTTTGGTATAAAGACGCGTTTCTTTCTCATGCACAAGACCCTCTATATGTCGACAATTGCCAGAAAAGCGTTGGGATTGTAACACCCATATTGGAATAACGATAGAACAGTCCCCCCACTCCCCCCTACCACAGCCCGTGCTGGCAAGGAGGTTGGGCAGTCGCTCACGTGATTCGACTCGCCAATTATGGAAGTCATAATGAAATCCAATCTCAATAAATCGACTGCCTCTTGCCTTCCTGTCGACCACGCAAAGTCTGCTCGGATCGGTTCTCTGGCTGAAACCCAGGGAGACTCCCCCACCCCGCTGATCCCTACCCTGTCCGCTCAACAATCATGGTAAAATCGTCGGCTGGCAGATTGACGGCTTGCCATCAGGCGTCGCCGATCGACAACTGGAGCCACGCCATGACACGTTGTACTCCGCGAATTTGTGCCGTCTTCCTCACCTTGTCGACCGTCTTGCCTAATCACTCTCAGGCCGAAACACCCCAGCAGCATCGAACATGGATTCGCTCGCCCTGGTTTAACGAGCAAAGTGTCACCGAAAACGCCGAGCCAAACGTGCGATATCACGTCAATGCGCCGCTTAACGATGCTGGCCAGCCCGCCCGCGGCACACGACTGATTGTCTACGCGCTACCCAATGGCAATACGATCGAGCAAACCCTCGGCTGTCAGCGCGCCGAGGGCCTCGATTGGCACTACGACATCCAGCACGTCGCCGCACAGGTTCGTTTCGTGCGGAACCTATTTCCCAACGAACAGATCGTCCTGATTTGTGCCGAGGCGGGCGGTCTCAGTTGGCCCACTTGGCGACGGTCACACGAGGATGCCAACGCGCAGATTGCCCATCTCGTCGACAAGTGGCGCAAAGAATTTTGCACAGACGATGCCCAGGTCACCCTCGCCGGCCACAGCGGCGGCGGCAGCTTTATCTTTGGCGCGATCGAAGGCCACGAAGCAATTCCTGCCTATCTCGACCGCCTTGCCTTCCTCGACGCCAACTATGCGTTCGAAGATGGTCTGCATACAGACAAATTTCGCCATTGGCTCCAAGGCAATCCTGAGCGACGGCTGATAGTCGTCGCGTACGACGACCGCGAGATCATGCTCGACGGCAAGAAAGTCGTCGGCCCCGACGGCGGCACGTTCCGCGCCAGCGGTCGCATGCGTGACGCACTCGGCCCCAGTTTTCCACTCAAAGAATCGAAGCGACCGCCATTTATCGAAACTTCCGGCCGCGAAGGCCGCATCCGCTTCTACCTCCACCCCAACCCCGACAACCAAATCCTTCATACGGTACTCGTCGGCGAAATGAATGGTTTGGTGCAAATTGCAACGTTGGGCACATCGCAAGAAGGCCAATGGGGCCCCTTCGGCGGTCCGCGGGCTTACGAGAAGTGGATCCAACCGGAGCCGGCCAGCGGTCCAGCCAATTAATGGCAGAAACATCACTTCGCTGTACATGCGGCGGCCATCTCGCGTACATGGCGAGCGTCGGTGCCGCAACAATCACCAAACACGCTGAGGTGCGGGAACTGTGCAAAGAGCGCCTTGTAATCGCCGCCTAGCTCCACCAGATGGCCCTCATCAAGCGCGGGCGATTCATTCAATTCGGCGTGGCTCTTCCGCGAGAAATTCGCCCGGAGGGCGGCGATTCGCTCCGTCCACCGCTCGCCCAGTTCGAGCGATAGTTCAAAATGCGTCGGAGGGCGCAGTTAATCATGTAAATGACTTGAGCTGTACCGAGCGATAGTTTTCCGCTTCGCGTGGCGTCATAATCTCGGTCGGCTGGTAAGCGTCCGACCGCGGACCGAGGCAGCCACATATGACAAATGCCGTGGCACCGGATGGACGTTGCTCCCGCATTGCCACCAGCATTTCGATCGCCTGGCGATTGAGCTCGGCCAGCTTTCCGGGCGATGTGCCAATCTTGGCGGCCCAATCGGGATTCGCCCGCTATGTCGCGCTCTCAAGCACAATGCCGCAGCCGTAGGCATCCGCGATGGCAAGATAGTCTTCGAAATATCGCTTGAGCAGCGTCAGCCCCGCCTCATCATCGAGCAGCACATACGATGCATTCTCCGGCAACGAACAACCGTGATGAAAGATAAGATCGGTTTCCAACCCACCATCGGTCACGAACAGACCGCTGGACAATTGCGGCAATTGATTGCGATACAAACTCACCTCTGACCCTCGTATCTTACTTTGTCGTTCAGCCCCTCCCGGAGCGGAAGAGAATGTAACCTGCCAATAAGAGTCCGACAATCGACAAGGTCGCTGAGAACCAAACAGACCAATTCGGCAGCGGCTCCCGCGGGCGGTCTTGTGGGCGGAGGTTCCGACAAAACTGCGTGTGCTGCCAAGCCGCCATCGCGACCGCAGCGGATCCCAACAGCACCAAGCCGACGCCAATCGCCGTCGAGCCGGGACTGGTATCCACCGCCTCTTGGTGACGCAAGATTTGCAGGAACAACCCGAACCGCGCGACCACAAAACCCAGGCCGATCACCGTGATACCGGTTCGCACCCACGCCAGCAGCGTTCTTTCTGCGGCAAAGTAGACACGGGGATCATTGGATTCGTCCACGCGACAACCCCCGCGGAAAAAAACGTAACGTGACGGAACTTGTCAACCGTCGAGCCACTCGACAACACCGGTATGCAAATTGTAATACGCTCCTACTACCCTCAATTCCCCCTTCTGCTCATGTGTCCGCAAAATGGGGCCACACTGACGCAGCTTTTGCACCACTTGCCCGATATTAGCACGGACCGCATGGTCGACCACATCACCACCTTGATCCTTGACTTCCCACACGGCCGGAGCAATGTCGTCCACCAACCGTAACACGTGCCCTTCTACCGATTTGTTCTGCAAGACAGCACCTACGGCAGCAGTAACCGCGCCACAGTGCTCGTGGCCAAGTACCACGATCAGCGGAACGTGCAAGTGTTCGACTGCGTATTCGAGGCTACCCAAGGTATCATCATCCGCTATGTTTCCCGCATCACGAACAACAAAAAGATCACCGAGACCTTGATCGAACAGCAACTCCGGCGGCACTCGCGAATCTGCACAGCCTAAGATTGCAGCAAACGGATGCTGCTCTTCTGCAATCGAGGTCCGCCATTGGGTCGTTTCGTGCAAATGAGCCATTCCCCCGCTGACGAATCGCTGGTTTCCCTCCATCAATCTCTCGTGAGCTTGTTGAGCGGAGAGCAATTCTGGAACACCGATCGCGAGCTCGTGCGGCGGCGAGACCGGGGCATGCAGTGCGGACCGACCCAACAGATACCGCTCACCAAACACACCACCGATGCCCCCCAAGGCCAACCCTGCTGTTGTCCACAAGAACTCGCGCCTTCGAATACGCATCACTCTAGTCCCTCACGCCTTCGTTCCACTGCCTAACATCATCAATCCTTACGAGCGCATGCGCTCTCAATGCCCTCGCAAGAAGTATAGCGGCCAAGGAAAGAGAGTTTCAATCGCACTATGGAAATCGCTCGATCCTTTTCGCGAGAAGGTTGCATTCGGTTACGAGCTTCCAATCAAAATTCCCGCAACAAACACAATCACTCCGCCGACAATCACCTGAAACACGCCCGCAGCAACGGCGTGTCCATAAAGCGGTGCCGCACCCAGGCGATCACCAAGAGCTCGATCACAACCACGGCGACAGCGATGACCATCGCCACGTCGAAATTCGAAATCAGGAACGGTAGCGTGTGGCCGATCGCGCCGATAATCGTCATCGCCCCGCAGATCGGGCCGCGAAGCCAGGGGTTGCCACGTCCACTGATTATGCCATCATCCGACAAGGCCTCCGAGAAAGCCATGCTTATGCCGGCCCCGCCCGCCGTCGCCAGACCTACCAGAAAAGCCATTCGACTATCGCGCGCCGCAAACGCCGCCGCGAACAACGGCGCCAGTGACGATACCGAGCCGTCCATCAACCCTGCCAGACCTGGCTGCACCACGCTGAGAAGGAACGACCGTTCGCCCTCGTGAGGCAGGCGGCCAGCCGCGTCCCGGGTAGTGCTCGATGGCGAAGATGTCAACGATGGGGAAGTGTCCGACACAGCGACCTCGTTTGCGAATCATCCTTGCTCGCGATCGCCTTAGTGGATCGCTCACAGCGTGGGTTGCAACGACTGCTCCGCTCTTCCGTTGCTGCAGCACGCCAGCGGCGTCAGCAACTCCTGCGGCAACTCATGATCGAGCCCCGAGGCTGTTTGCTTTATGGCCTTCTGGAACGGCGTCTTCGCAAGCAGCGGAAACACATACCGCCGCGCAAAGTCGAAGTACCACTTGTCCTCCGTCATCAGCCGCGAGCAGCCAGGGCACGACGACTGTCTGCTTGTCGCTTCCCCCGGCCGGCTGCAGCACCGCTTCCACGCGGTTGCCCACATTGCGGCACTCGGTCATCTCGATGCCCCGCTCCACCGCCCCGCCCGCCTCGACGAGCGCGTCGGAAAGCAGCCGCTCCGTCGTCGCCTGCGACAGAGCCAGCATGAACGGATACTTGGGATGCAGGTCCGCGAGCGACAATCGCACGACGACCTTCCCTGCGCGATGAAACTGCATCCCGCCAATCGGCTTGCC
The DNA here is from genome assembly GCA_041753435.1 of Pirellulales bacterium. Classification (GTDB taxonomy): domain Bacteria; phylum Planctomycetota; class Planctomycetia; order Pirellulales; family Lacipirellulaceae; genus DASYDU01. Next base: position 18,450 of record JBGSUJ010000046.1, read on the forward strand.
GCGCTCAAGCATCTTCGCGGTGACGCCGGTCGACTCTAAGAGCGTGAGTGTCCGCGGATTGACGGCCAGAGCCCGTGATTGCGTAGAAGGCTCGCTCTTCCATTCGACGACGCGAGCCGGCCGCCCTGCGCGAGCGAGAAACATTGCCGCGCCCACACCCACTGGCCCGGCACCCACAATCAGCGGTCGGTCCATGTCGCTTTCTTCGTTTTGCGCCTACCACCCAGACGCAATTGTACGGTTCTCGCCACCGGGCGAAAGCGGCTGAATGACTTCATCGCCCTGCATTGAGATCGTTTGAATCTCGCCGCCATCCACATTGAACGCAGCGAGGTCCACCGAGCGAATCTGGCTGTTCGCAAACGTGCGAAAATAGAACTTTCTGGCTTTCAAATCGCAGACGCTCGTCCACTGAGTTTCATCGGCCACGATGTTGCCGTATGCATCCTTTTCGCCGCTGCGGATGGTGCCCTTGGGGATGTCGAAGTTATTGAGCAAGTGGAACGCCTGCAGCACAGCTTCCTTGCCCGTCTTCACCGGCTCGGCCGAGTAGCTGTAAGCGACCGCCCGCACGAATCGCGACGGCGGCGTGAAGTCACCCGGCATCCCCAGCATGCCGGTGCCCTCGCCGAATCCCGAGAGCGTCACCCCGTCCAACCGCAGCGGCGGGGCATTCGTCGGCGTGAATTTGATGTAGTTGCGCAGATTCGTCATGTGCCAATCGAACGACGGATTGTTGGTCAGTACGCCGAGCGGATTGTCATGCACGTGCAACTGCCCGCCGACGTACTCGATGACGATTGCCTTGCCGGTCGCGTCCATCACCACATAGTGCACGCCCGGGCAGAACCCCCAGGCCTTGAGCACCACCTTGGGCACCACCACTTTCGACACCGCCAACTTGACTTCGTCGACGGTCGCAAAGTTTTCCAGGACCCACGAGCCGAGCTCCCACGGGGCGAGCGTTTTGTCGGCGTCGGCCTCGGCGTAGCGGATGTAGCTGGCGGTCCCGGGGAAATAAAACAGCCCGGCTGCCAACCCCTTTTCGTTTACGCCGTCGAGCAGGATCGGCAGATCGACGCCGCTTGCTCCGACGCTCGCGTACTTGCTGCTCCAGCGGAGCCCCGGCTTGCCATCCGGCGTGGTGCCGATGCGCTCAAAGCCGCGCGGCACCACAATCACGTTCGAATTCATTTCGACGCCGAACTCAAGCGTCCGCGCTTGCACCACGGTGCCGTCGGTCGCCGTGAGCCGAACGCCGGTACACGCCGTTGCCGACGCGACCAAAAGCCCAAGCAACAGGGAGCCGATCAATAAGGCCGCGACGATCAGACTTTTCAAGATTTCCATGGCTGACTCCCTATTCAGGGCCAAAGCGAAAGAATGTCGTCGCCGCCGGGCAGCTATTGCCACCCCCAAGAAACGGCCACGGCACACCGTCTGGCAAGCAAATATAGGTTGCCAAACATTGCGCGACCAAAGCAACACGGCCAGAATTCGTGACTTTTCGACGCCAGAGCACGCGCGGATGGTGGGCGGCTCGTGGAACACGTATGGCGCGCCAAAAATCGGTGTTTTCGTTCGCGTAACCAATCAAATTCTCGCCGAGCAAAGCGTGGTACGGATCCAGCCAAGCAGCCAGGGCGGCTACCCGTTACGAACTAATCGCCCCCATGCCGACAGAAAATCGGCAAAAGCACTCCGACCGGACTGTGAAACGTTAGGAAGAAACCGAAGTTGCCCGGCCAGCGCAGGCAGGAACACGCTGAATGCGGGACTGCCATTTCGAGGCATGTTCGGTTTGCACTACCCTTCTACGCGCCTTATACGCGTGCGGTGATGGGGAAAAATAACGCGATCAACTTGGCAGCCGCCATCGGCATCGAGCTCCTGACGGAAGCACAATATCGGGAGCAGCAGGAGCTGGGCACGTTCGACACGAACACATCGAGCTGGCTGCAAACACTGGCGGACATCAGAAAACTCGGCGGCGCGCTGTTCGCCGACTTTCGCTACGGTCACGTCTTCGTGTACCACAACGGCGCTCAATCGTACTACTCCGCCCGAGCCTTCCGCGGCTCGCTTAGGCTCTAGGCGCGGATCATCTGCGCCCATCCGCGAGATCTGCGGCAAAACTCTTGGCAACCTATGCTCCTTGGCGTCAAGTTTGCGGAAAGACTGCGGCGCGCAAGAATTGCGAGACCACGAACAGAGTGGGGCAAGAACAGCGAAATTCGCCTAGCGGTCGACTTCGACCAGGCTCCAGTTGGCGATCAGCACTTCGGCGCCCGGGGTCATGGTGCGGAGTTTACGAGCGATCTCGACTTTTTCCGACTTGGTGGCCTTGGGAAGCCGCTTCTTGAGTCGAGCGACCTGTTGACGGCGCTTTTGACGGGCTTTGAGTTCCGATTTTCGTTCGCTAAGTCCCAAGAGAAAGTCTCCACATGCAAGTGTCCGCTGGTCCCGCAGTTGCCACCACCTTTTTTAGCGGGGGCAGCCCGGCTGGTCAATCCGGCCCAAAACGGGCAAGTGCCGAGCAAACCGTGCCGTCAGCGAACAGCGCCGTCCGAATTGACACCACTTTTCCAGCCACGTAGAGTCAAGCCTGCGGTGGTGGCGCGTGAGGAAGCCGCCGTGCTACAATTTGGGTCGGGTGGCCGAGTGGTTGAAGGCACCGGTCTTGAAAACCGGCGTACATGAAAGTGTACCGGGGGTTCGAATCCCTCCCCGACCGCTAAGATTCTGGCCCGTCGCGGGGATAGCCACCGAATCGTGTGAAAAACTGCCCGAACCGAAGAGTGCGGCGGGCCGTCTTAATACACTCCCAGGTGGGGCTCTCCCTGGAAACGGAGCAAGCGGCGGCGATGAGTTCTGGCTTTTCAAGTGCAAGTAGCGCCGATAACTGGTGGTCGCGCCCAGCGGGCGGCAGCGAATTGCTACGCGTGGCCGCACCGCTGGTGATCTCGAGCCTGTCGTGGACTGTAATGACCTTCGTCGACCGGATGCTGCTGAGCTGGGTCTCCGGCACAGCCATGTCGGCGGCCTTCTCGGGATCAATGGTCTGGTTTACGGTGATGTGCTTGCCGCTGGGGCTGTGCTTGTATGCGAACACCTTCGTAGCCCAATACCACGGCTCGGGCCACAAGGAGCGAATTGGGGTTGCGGTGTGGCAGGCGGTTTGGATTGCCGTGGGCTTCACGCCGCTGGCCATTGCCGCCATTCCACTGGCGCCGTCGCTGTTCGCTCTGGCCGATCACGGGCCGGATGCTTACGGCATGGAGGTCGAGTACTTTCAAATTCTGTGCGTCGGTGCACCGGCGATGCTGATCGCGCAAGCGGCGGCTTCGTTTTACAGCGGCCGCGGAGAGACCTGGGTCGTGATGTGGGTTGACACGGCCTTCGCCATCTTGAACCTGGTGCTCGACTACTTGTGGATCTTTGGCTACGGCGGCTTTCCGGAATGGGGCCTGGCCGGGGCGGCATGGGCCACGGTGGTAAGTTTGTGGCTCAAGGCGATTGTGTACGTGCTGCTGCCTTTGCAAGAGCAACATCGCACAAACTTTTGCACACTCAGCGGCCTGCGGCTCGACCTGCCGCTGTTGAGCCGGATGCTTTATTTCGGCGGGCCAAGTGGATTTCAGATGCTGCTCGACGTCTTGGGCTTCACTGTATTCGTGATGCTCATCGGCCGGTTGGGTACGGTGGAACGCGACGCGACCACGATCGCCTTTAGCGTCAGTTCGATGGCCTTCATGCCGATTTGGGGGCTCAGTACTGCCGTGGGCATCCTGGTGGGGCAACACTTGGGAGAAAACCGCGACAGGCTGGCGGCCCGCGCTACTTACGCGGGCTTGTGGATGGCCTGGGGCTATATGGCGATCATCTCATGGATGTACCTGTTCATCCCGGAACTGTTTTTACGAGGTTTTTCCTCCGAAGTCGGGATGACTGCGCCAGAAGCAGCGACCGTTTATCCACTGGCGATCAGGCTGCTGCGATTTGTAGCGGCCTACAACCTGTTCGATGCCACTTTTATGATCTTCGTCAGCGCGATTAAAGGCGCTGGTGATACGGTCTTCGTGCTGCGGGTGAGCCTCGTCCTGGCGGTTCTGTTGGCCGGGCTGAGCTACCTGAGTGTCGAAGTCTGGCAGTTTGGCGTGTACGGCTGCTGGGCGCTAATTACGGCCTGGGTTTGGATCGCGGCGATCACCTTTTTTCTGCGTTTCCGGCAGGGAAAATGGCGGTCGATGCGGGTGATCGAAACGTCCGGCACGGAAGCAACCAAAGACTTCATCGCCGCCACCGCAGATTAGTTGACATTTTTTTCGCCATCGACTACAGGGCCAGGCGCCAATCGGTCTCCTCATCAAAGGCAGCGGCGAGGGCCAAATGATGTGCTTCGTCGTTCTCGCGATCGCCAGCAAGCATGACGCCTTGGTCGGCCTCCGAGGAATCGTCGTCGTTGGCAAATTGCGCTAACAACTCGTCTACGATCAGCAGATCGGCAGGAGCCTGAGCTTGCGTCACCCGGTCGGAAGGCAAAGCCTGTAGCGAAAATTCGCGGGGGGCGACGATCGTGGAGAACTGCAACGGGGCGAGGCTGATTCGATCACCGCTCGCAAGGGCTGTAGAAGCGGCCGCTCCACTTGTTGTGGACGATACCGTCTCTGTCAAGGAATCCGCCGTTGACAAACCAGCGCCGCCAATCGGTTTGTCAGCACTCGCAGCTTCGTATAAGAAGATCGTGCGGGTGTTACCTGCACCAAGGTCGAGCGTGACAGCCGTCGCGCCCACGCTCTGCATGAGCGCCAATAAATCAGCGCTCGGGGTGCCATACCCGCGTTGGATGCGCTGAGCCTCAAGAGCGGCCAAGGCCGCTTCGCCTGTGAGCGTGTAGGATGCGCGGGGACCGGAGGGGCTGGTGACGGCACTCGCCGCGCCAGAACCGCCGCCGGCAGGAACTGATTGCCCTAAATGATCGCGCCAGATTGAGTAATCACCGGCATCGACCACGCCATTGCCATTTCCGTCAGCGGCCAGATTGGTAGTCGAGCCAAACGTATTGCGCCAGAGCTCGAAGTCAGTCTGATCGACTGTACCGCTGAGGTCGAAGTCTCCTCCAACCGCGCCGACTACCGTGGGCGAATTGAAATTGGACAGCAGATAGTCTTCCACCTCGCCGATACTGTCCGGACCGAAGTAATTTAATCCGCCAGTACCCCAGCGGAACCGTGCCGCAATCGGACCGGGTGCCATGTCGGCAGGCGTCTGGAACTGCATGTTCACGCCGGAATGAGTGCCCGGGTTGAGATCCACATCGACTAGAATATGCTCGCCGTCGTCAGCGAAATCGCCATCGTTGTTGAAGTCCATCCAGGCGTTGAGGTATCCGCCCACGCCCTGCACGGACACTTGAACAACATTCGTGGTGCCAGCCACCAGTACGCCGGTGGCATTACCCACTTGGCCAAGCAGCACGACGCCATCTTCGTCGCCGCCGACAGCGTCGTCGCCATCGGCGTTGGCAGTCGGCTGACCGTCCAGTTCGCCATCAATCTTATTGCCCAGGATGAAGCCGGAGATAATCTGATGTCGCGCTGCGTTTGAACCGGTGGTGAAGTAGCCCTCTCCAAGCAAATCGCCAAAATCTTGGGTGGCCAAGTTCTGGATGCCGAAGGAGACATCGCTGAGAATGCCGCCATCTGCGAGATCGACTTGCCGCACACCACTGAGAGGGGCAGTAAAAGCGTGGTTTGCAGGCAAAACAAGCGTGACGTTGGTCTCGCCTGGCGCGACACCGGAGAGTAAATAGCCACCGAATTCATTGGTCAAGGCAGACGGCTCATTGGCGTCGAAATCACCTTCACCATCCAAATCGACGAAGACGCGAATGCCAGACACACCGGAATCGACAAGATCCTGAACACCATTACCATTTTGGTCGCTGAAGACCTGCCCGATAATGATCCCCAGTGCCCCAGGTTCGCCGGGAGGGTTGCTCGGATCGGAATTCGCGGGTGGCTGGAATAAAAACTTGAGATTTTTCTCCGCTTCTCCAGGGCCGCGCAAGATCGTTTGCTTCCCACCCATGGGATTGGTGGCCACCCAACCGCCCGGAGGCGCTGTCGCCGCGATCGTTATGGTTTGCAGCGCGGTAATTCCAGGAATAGTGAAACTGTAATTGCCGAACTGGTCGGTGAAAGCATTGGGCTCCCCCGACTCGAAAGCGCCGGAATTATTGGTGTCGGCGTACACCCGAAAGCCTGGGACCGCCGTATCGGCGCCGTTGATTCCACCGTCAACGACACCATTTTCGTTGACGTCGGCATACACAGTCCCACTGACTTGGACCGTGGTAGCAGGCGCCTCGCCAGGAGCAAGCAAGAAATCGACATCGTTGTAATAAAGAAATTCGCCATTGTCGGTCTCTCGGCCGGCAACGCGCGTAAAAGCGTCAAATGGATCGATGGTGACGGTCCAACTTGACTGATAGCGCGGATCGGCTCCAGCATCCTGCAAAACCGTTCGACCCTGAGGATCGACGATTTCAATCGAGTAGGTACCCGGCGCCAGATCAAAGTAATAGTTGCCATCTGCGCCGGTGATAAACTGGTCGACAATATTGCCGGCCGTGTCGCGCGCGCGAACCGTGATATTGGCAGCGAAGGGTTCCGGATCAGGTTCGGCAACTCTGCCCACCAGAACTCCGTCATTGTCGAACAATTCGATGTAGCGATCGAAGTTGAAGTTGCCGTCACCACGCAGGGAGGGGTTGCCGGCAGTACCGGCGTCAACACCTACGTTGCCTTGAATCCGCTCGGTGTTCTCACCGATCGGCGTACCATGGAAGACTACTTCCAAGGCGTCAAACGTGAGATCGGAGCTGGAATAGTTTTCTACGACAAGTTCCCATGACCGGAGAATGGGGGCACCGGTGTCGGGATTAAGCAACGGGTCCCCTGTTGTTGGGTCCACTTCAAAAAACGCATCGGAACGTTCGCCCCAATGCCGGTTGGTGGAAAATGTGTAAACAAATGTTTCGCCGCCATCGGCCGGCGATGACAAGCCACCGATCAACAAGCCTTCGTCCAGGAAGTTGATCGTGGTGGTGTTGGACGGTGTTCGTATAAACTGATTCAACTCGGAAAGGGTGCCATCCGGCGAACGCACGGCGAGCCGAAGTTCATTGATATCGGACGCCCCCCCCGTAATTTGCACTTTGACTTCAACCCACTCAATCTGCATATCAGGCGGATCGAAACCTTCGAGGACATTGAGGATCAAGGAGCGGCCACGATCGTTGATGGGCACGGAATTTTGATCGTCCTGCGTAAACGGTTCATCGGCAAAAAATTCGTTGTAGAAATCGCCGAAGGTCGTCCCCCGACCTCCGAACCCGCCTGGGATTCGGATGCGGGCCCCATCCGGATCGGCAACGATGGATGCCGGAATATTTGCATCGAATTGTCGAACGAAGGTGGTGTAGGTCAATTCTGGGGCCAGCGATTGCCCCGCCGATGTCCACTGCTTGGCAAGTTGGACGGCCAACTCGGCATCGACGACCCCGTGCCCCCAACCGTAACCCTCGCTAAATCGGCCGCGGGCATCGCTGACGGTAAAGCCAGCACCATTATCGAAGCGCGGCAATTGATTCAAAATGAAGTTATCGATCGGATGGGGAGCCGGATCGTGCCGCTCGCTATTACCGAACGGGGAACCACCAATCGGACTAAAGGGATCTTCGAGTGGGAGAAATAATTCCACCGGCTCTTCTGGCGGATCGGCCGGTGGATCCATCATTTCCGGCAACACCATCACGGGGCCGGAGTCTGGGTCTTCGAAGACCTCCATCAGATTGGTTTGCCAACTCTCGTTGGTCGGATCGTTTTGGCGAGCGGAGCGGACCAGGATTTCTTGAACGTCGCGCCAAGAAAGGTTCGGATTGGCCTCGAGCATCAACGCGATCACGCCACTGACGATCGGCGCCGATGCCGAGGTGCCATTGAACCGCGAGGTAAAGTCTGGGTCTATCGGATCGCCATCAAGCAAACCAGCTTGGTTGAAACCATTGTTACCTGTGAGGTCGGTAGTCCAAATGCCACTGCCGAAGCCAGTGTCGAGGCCGATATTCAAAGTATTCGATCCGGTGGGTGCAACGACAAGCACACTGGAGCCCGCTTCCGGGAAGTTGGTCACCGTGCCGTCGATGTTGTCGAAAGTTCCATCGTGATCGACACCACCGACAGTGATCGTATAGCGTGAGGCATTGAGCCCTTCGAAGTTGGCGTTGTCCCAGACGCCAAAGCCGGGGAAAGCAGGTGGGAAGTCGTGCCCGGCATCGTTGCCCGAGGACTTGACGAAAATATTGCCCAGCGGTGTCCCGTCGGGTCCCGGCCGACCGAACTGCACGGCATTGCGTAGTGCGATTACCATGTCTGGTGCCAACGGAACGACCTGCCGAGTGCCAAAGGAACTGCTCAAGCTCAAGTTGTAGATGTCGATCACGTCGTTGCGATAACTGAGCACCGCAGCGCCAAAGCCAGGAAGTCCTGCATCGGTGCCAACGTCGAGGTTGACCAGCCCGGCCCCAAAAGCCACTCCCACGACTCCAAAATTGTTATTGCCGTCGGCACCGATCAAACCCGCCACAGCCGTGCCATGGGGATCGGCCGTGTTATTGCCAAAACCCGTGCTTAGTGATGGAATCCAGTTGTCGGATAAATCTGGGTGATTGGTCTGGAAACCGGAATCGACCACCCCCACCACCACTCCGGCGCCACTTACTCCCAGATTCCAGGCGCCCACCACGTTGATATCTTCCCCAGGGACACCAACCAGGTCCTGCTGGACGGGACTGCCAACAAACTGCCCCGTATTACGCAAATGCCATTGGTCTTCGAACAGGGGCTCATCGAATGGCGAGGCCACGGAAGCATTCACACCGCCGATCAGCGGATAGAAGGCGATCAAATTGTCGGCTAATGAAAGTTGCGAGACGACCTGTGAGCTGGTGAGACCTTGGGTATTGAGAGTGATGATCGAGCTGCCAGCTTGATAGGGGTTGAAACCTGCACCAGCGGCATTGCCGGATGTCGGATCGACGGTCCAGAGCGCCCACTGGGTCGTGTTTTGAAGTTGCTCTGAGGTGTACTTACTGAGATCGGCGGCCTGCTTGAACGACCAATAGAGTTCGCCCATCGTGACCTGTTCGGGCGTGAGCACTCCGCTGCCATACGAAGCAATTACCGAGTCGAGGGGCGTGGCCGAAAACATCTGTCGATCTTCGAGCCGCTCAAACATCCACACCTTGCGAGGGCGCTTGGCGCGTCTGGCCTGCAGATCCCACAGCCAACCGTTGGGTAAAGCTCCAGTTTGACGACGCACTCGGTTTCGCTTCTTCACGCTAGAATCCCCTTCAGTACAGTCCCGATTTCAAGACAGTTCCAGATGTTCCGCTGACAGATGGTGGGAAGCCGGTTCCGAACAGCTTTCCCTCGAGAGTGGAACCCACCGCTCGCCTTTCCACTTCATAGCAACCCCGCTAGCAAGAGCGAGTTACGGACAGAGTGCTTTATCGCCGCCCAGCTCTCCCAATTTTGCTTGTCCCGCGTACCAGCCGCTCCCCTGCGCATCGATCTCGCGGGACCGATTTCGGACGGTCCTGCAGCTTTATGAGACACAAGTCTCAAATCTGTCTCAATCCGTTCATCCTACTCAGCCAGAAAAACTGCGTCAAATTGTTTGTAACTCTGAACTTAGGGCAACGAATTCTCTCAAGAAAAGGCGTTGCGCCCAGGATTTCGATCGGCCAACCCCGCCGAACGCGGCTCGTGTCGCGAGCGATAACAATCTTCGCAAGTCTATGGTGTTGAACCGATTGGGACGATGCGTGTTGCGCGGTGTGAGGGCAAACTAGGCCTTCGGCCCCCGCTGTCAATCCAGGGTGACTGGGCGAGGCTTGCGGCTTTTTCCGAAACGTTTGGTTTTACCGCCCATGCCGGTCCGATAGTTTTTTCCGAGTGACCCTGCGGGGCGAGGCAACGAGGCCCGCGTCTGCCAGGAACATGAGGGGGAGACATCGATGCGAATCGGACTGCTTACTATTCAACTCTGGGCACTTGTGGCCGTGGGATTCGCTAGCAGCGAGCTTTTTGCTCAGCAGGGCGGCGGGGCGAACTATCAGCCGCACCCGTACCAGGCGATGGGCGGCGGCGTACCCACGCGGCCGGTGCAAGCGATGTTCATGCAGCCGCTGGGCAATGGTACTGCCGGGCAGTTTGTCGATGCCCACGGCAATCCAGTGGTGGTGCCGACGAACTATGCGGAAGCCTACGGTGCTGAAGCTTATGGAGATCAAAGTTATTATGGTCCGCAGGGCGGCGAATGCTACGAATGCGGCGCGGGCTGCGATCAATGCAACGGCAGGCGTTGGCGCGACGGCTTGAGCGGCTGCGGCGCTGGCTGCGGATATGGTGGTTACGGCTATGGCGGCAGTTGGCAAGACCCTCGCTCGGGCACGAATCCGCCGTTTCCGGATGATGTCGAGAACTTTTCGCTCTTGCCGCCTGGTCGCACGGAACAAGCCGGCCCACACTACTTCGACGTGCGGATGGAAGCAATTTACATGACACGGGACGAAACGTTCCGCACGCCGACCGACTTTACCTCGCTCAATGTCACTGGACCGATCGTCCTTTCCAGCACGCAGTTGGATTTCGATTACGAAGCTGGCTTTCGCATCTTGGGGCGGTACGATCTTGGCCCGCTCTCCGTGCTCGAATTCGGTTACTGGGGCTTGGAAGACTTAGACGCCAACGCCTCGTTTACCGATCCGGACCCGGTGAACCAATCGACGGGCAATCTCTTTTCGCTCTTTACGAATTTCGCCAATCCCGCGAACGTCGGTTTGGTGAATCCGCCGGTTACCAATCCGGGCGGTTCGTTTCCTTGGACCGAACGCTCGATCACGCAAAGCATATCGCTCGAATCGGAGTTGCACACGGCAGAGATGAACTATCGGCGGTACTGGGTCGGATTTAATCCGGCTGTTTCAGGCACGCTGCTGGCTGGTTTCCGCTACACGCGGCTACGGGAAGACTTCCGCTTCCAGGGTATTGGAGAAGCGCAAGGTATTTACGATGAAGGGATCAAGAACGACATGGCTGGTTTTCAGACCGGCGGCGATGTCTGGATTCATGTCCGCCAGGGCCTGCGTGTTGGAGCCGAAGGCAAAGTCGGCCTGATGAACAACCATTACACGCTCGACAACACCTTCTCAACCACCCCGAACGCAGGAGAGCCGCCTAACTTTACGGAACACTTCGAGAAGGACATTCCAGCTTTGACGGTCGAGGCCAGCGCCGACGTGGTGTGGGATATTCTCCCGAGCTGGTCGGTTCGAGCTGGTTATGAGCTATTGTTCCTCAATTCGGTGCTGTTGGCAGGTGAAAATTTCAATACCGGTACCATTTACGGTGCCACGCCGGGCGTGGTCATGCCCGAGCGGGTGCCGTTTGTGAACGACCAGGGCGACGCGTTCTACCACGGTGGCCACCTGGGTGTAGAATACATTTGGTAGTTTTTGCAAAGAGAAAAGCGGGAGACACACCGCCGCGGCGCGAACCCATGTTCGTCGCATGGCGTCCAGCCGGAAACGATGCCGTGCGGCCGATTTTTGGCCGCAGTTTGCGCCATTTTGCGGCGGGGGACTATGCACTTTCGGCCGTCTGGTATAATAGGAGTGGCGAAACAATTGGAAGCGACTGGCAGCGATACTATCCGCCTGCCAGCGGACCAACGAACACCACAAGGAACCTATCTTCCACGTGAAGGACAACGAGCGTAATCAAGGCGTTGAGAGCGAATCGGCTGTGCTGGTCGGCGTATTTCTGTCGGGCAGGCCGAACGATGACGAATTGCTCGAAGAACTGGCCGGCCTCGCCGAAACGGCCGGGGCGGAAGTGGTGGGGCGGCTGACCCAACGCCGCGACACACCGGATGTCACCACTTATCTGGGCAAAGGCAAGCTCGAACAACTCGAGCGGATGGTCAAGGCCACTGACGCCAGCGCAGTGATTTTCGATAACGACCTCTCGCCCGCGCAGATTCGAAATCTGGAACAGGCTTTGGGCGTCAAGGTGCTCGATCGCACCGAAGTGATTCTTGATATCTTCTCGACACGGGCCCAAACGCACGAAGCCCGGCTGGCGGTGGAGCTCGCGCAGCTCGAGTATTCGCTGCCCAGGCTGAAGAGGATGTGGACGCACTTGTCACGCATCAAGGCTGGCGTGGGGATGCGCGGGCCGGGTGAAAAGCAGCTTGAAACCGACCGTCGGCTCGTGGAGCGGCGGATCGTTGATCTGCGGACCGATCTCGACAAAGTTCTCCGCCGCAAGGAACGTGAAGTGGCGGCGCGGGCGGATTGTATGACGGTTTCGCTCGTCGGCTACACGAACGCTGGCAAGAGCACGCTGCTGAATAAATTGACCGGGTCCTCCGAGCTGGCTGCCGACAAGTTGTTCGCCACGCTCGATACTCGCACGCGGCGCTGGCAACTGCCGGATTGGGGCCCGGTGCTGCTCTCGGACACCGTCGGATTCATCCGCGACCTGCCGCATCGATTGATCGCCAGCTTCAAGGCCACGCTGGAGGAGGCTCGGCGGGCCGACTTGCTGCTGCACGTGGCCGATGCGAGCAATCCAGCGGCTTTGCAGCAAATTGCGGCCGTCTATCGGGTGCTGGAAGAATTGGATATTCGGGAGAAAGATACCATTTTGGTGCTCAATCAGGTCGATCGGATCAGCGAGCCGGGCGTACTCGATAACCTGTTGCGGAATTACTCCCATGCCATTGCAGTGAGCGCGAAAACGGGCCAGGGTTTGAGCCGTTTAGCCACGGCAGTTAGTGAAGCGCTGACGCAGCACTTTCTCGATGTAGACGTGGAAACGGATGTTGCCAACGGACGGCTGCTGGCTTATCTGGCTCAGCATGGCGAGATTCTCAGCCGCACGTTCACTGGCAATCGCGTGTCGATCCATTGCCGCTTACCTAAGAAATATGCCGGGCGCATCCGACCGGAGGAAGCGGCCGTGCGACTGCGAGCCTTGCATGAGCAGCGGTATGGCAACGGGCACGTGTCCGCTAACGGCGTGGTCCCTGCCTCTGGTGCAGTTTCCGAGCCGATCGAAGATGTGGCGTAGGAAAAGGGGAGATTCTACTTTTTCGCTGCGCGGGTGGCCCACGGAAAGATAGAATGTCCCCTTTTACACACCCTTTTACACATAAGCGTGCTCTGGTGACCGGCGCGTCGGGAGGCATTGGCCGAGCACTCGCTCTGGAGCTGGCGCGGGTGGGCGTCGATCAGGTGCTCGTGGCCCGCCGTGAAGACAAACTCTCCGCGGTGGTCACAGAAATCCAACGTCTGGGCCGCCGCGCCGAAGCAGTCGATGGCGACATTACCGATCCCACGGTGCGTCTTCGCGCGCTGGAAGTCGCCCGCGAGAAACTCGGCGGGCTCGAGATCCTCGTCAACAATGCCGGGGTCAGCGCTCACGGCCGCTTTGCCGACGCTGCCCCCGAGCGTTTGCGGCCGATCATGGAAACGAATTTTTTTGCGCCAGTAGAACTAATTCGGGCAGCACTACCGTTGTTGAAGGCAGGCCGTGAGCCGATCGTGGTGAACATTGGATCGGTGCTTGGCCAGCGGGGATGCCCCCATAAAAGCGAATACTGCGCAAGCAAATTCGCGCTGCGCGGCTTCAGCGAAGCGTTGCGGGCGGAATTTGCTCCTCTCGGGATCGACGTGCTGGTGGTTACTGCCGGGCCGACCGATACTGATTTCTTCCAACACCTGCTGGAAGAGCACGGAGATTTGCCATGGGCTGAAGGCAAGCCGGTTTCGCCTGAGCAGGTTGCTCGCGCGACGATCCACGCCATAAAACGCGGCCGCCACGAAATAGTACCCAGTTGGCGGGGCTGGTTGCTGGTGACGGCCAACCGCTGCTTCCCGCGATTGGTGGACGCCGTGATGGCAAGGTATGGGTGAAAACTTCGTGCAGTTCTTGGGCTCCTGCCAATATGGCATGAGCTGGCGACGCCCTCGCCCGAGTATAACTCTCGAAGTTCTTTCTATTCAACAACTTGCGCTGTGAGGATTGCTCTCGGCACGGCGCTTGCTTCTAGGTGAGAGACCTAAGGGTGCGCCTGCCAGTTTTGGCGAGTTAGCCACCGTGGCAGGCGGTGCTCACCAAAGCAGTCCCGGGCATGGCGATCAAGTCGGCCCTTCCTATCGTACCACCAACGCACAATTCTTCGCACAACGATTTCGGAGGAAATAAATCGTGTCAGCAAAACAAATGGTCTTTGACGATGAGGCTCGGGCGCCGCTGGCGGCGGGCGTCGGCAAGTTGGCTCGGGCGGTGCGTAGCACCCTAGGCCCCCGCGGTCGCAATGCCGTGCTCGACAAAGGCTGGGGCTCGCCCAAGATCACCAAGGACGGCGTGACCGTTGCCGAGGACATTGAGCTCGATGATCCGTATGAAAACCTGGGCGCTCAACTGGTAAAGGAAGCGGCCAGCAAGACCAATGAAGTCGCCGGTGATGGCACCACTACCGCGACGGTGCTTGCGGATGGCATTTTCCGCGAAGGCCTGAAAATGATTGCGGCGGGTGCCGATCCGATGGCCCTGGGCCGCGGAATTCAGAAAGCTGTTGAAGCAGTGAACGAAGCGATCACTAAGCAGGCCGAGAAGGTTGAAGTCGGTGACAAAAAGCGGCTGCAACAAATCGCCTCGATCGCCGGCAACAACGATCCGACGATTGGAGCGATTCTGGCCGATGCATTCACCAAGGTCGGTAAGGACGGCGTCATCACGGTCGACGAGGGTCGCGGCAATGAGACGACAGTCGAAGTGGTTGAGGGCATGCAGTTCGATCGCGGCTATCTCTCGCCGCACTTCGTCACGAACCCCGACGATCAAGAAGTCGAATTCGACAACGCGCTGATCCTCGTTTATGAAGAAAAAATTTCGAGCGCCAAAAACTTGGTGCCTGTGCTGGAGGCTGTCTCGAAGGCCGGCAAGCCGCTGGTGATCATTGCGGAAGATGTTGATGGCGAAGCGCTTGCCACGCTGGTGGTGAATAAACTGCGCGGTGTGCTGCAGGTGTGTGCGGTAAAGGCTCCTGGATACGGAGATCGTCGTAAGGCCATGCTCGGCGACATCGCCGTGTTGACGGGTGCCACCGCGATCTTCAAGGATTTGGGCATCAAGCTCGATGGCGTGCAGCTTTCCGATCTCGGCAAAGCAAAGCGGATCATCATCACGAATGACAATACGACGATTGTCAGCGGCGGCGGCAAGAAGGAAGATATTTCAGGCCGGGCAGAGCAAATTCGCCGCGAGATCGAGAGCACCGATAGCGACTACGACCGCGAGAAGTTGCAAGAGCGGCTGGCGAAGCTTGCCGGCGGCGTCGCACAGATCAAGGTCGGTGCTGCGACCGAAGCGGAGCTGAAGGAGCGAAAGGCGCTCTTTGATGATGCTCGTGCGGCGACCCATGCAGCGCTGGCAGAAGGCATCGTCGCCGGCGGTGGAGTCGCGCTATTGCGAGCCGAAAAGTCGATTAAGAAGCTCGACCTCCAGGGCGATGAGCAGTTGGGCGCTGAGATTGTGGCCAATGTGCTGCCCCACCCGCTGCGGTACATCGCCGAGAACGCAGGTGTCGACGGCGAAGTAGTCGTCAATCGCGTTCGGCAGATGAAGGGTAAGAACGAAGGCTACAACGCCGACAAGGACGAGTACTGCGACCTGGTCGCGGCGGGCGTGATCGATCCGGCAAAAGTCGTGAAGACCGCGCTGCTCAACGGCTCGAGCGTGGCCGCCTTGCTATTGACCACCGATTCTCTGATCACCGAAATCCCCAAGGAAGAAGAGCCTGCTGCCGGCGGCCATGACCACGGCATGGGAGGAATGGGCGGAATGGGCGGTGGCATGGGTGGCATGGGTGGCATGGGCATGCCGGGAATGATGTAGGAACAAAAACTGTTAGCTTTTAGCCGTCATCTTTTAGCTTTCGGCGATTGGCTAACAGCCAAGGGCTAATAGCTAACTGCCTGTCAACCGAAGTGACAGATTTCGATTCATTAAGCAACTCACTAAGACACAGAAGGATTGAAACATGGGAAAACTCAATTTGCGACCGCTCGACGATCGCGTAGTGGTTCGTCCGCTAGAAGCCGAAGAAGTCACCGCCGGCGGCATTTATTTGCCGGATGCTGCCAAAGAAAAGCCGCAGCGCGGCAAAGTAATCGCGGCCGGCCCGGGCAAGTTGCTCGACAGTGGCAACCGGGGTGAGCTCTCCGTGAAGGTCGGCGACGAAGTGATCTACGGAAAGTACGGCGGATCGGAAGTCGAGGTCGATGGCGAAGAACTGAAGATCCTCCGCGAGAACGACATTCTGGCGAAGGTCGTCAGTTGATAGTTGTTCGGAGTCAGTCGCTTTTGTACAGCGCCACTGACAACTGACCACTAACTTGATCTAGAAATCGGCAAACCACTCGAACCTATTCAAACTACAGGTACAGTTTCCATGGCTAAACAACTCTTATTCGACGATGCCGCCCGGGCCAAGATGCTCGCGGGCGTGGACAAACTGGCCGATGCCGTGGCGATTACGCTCGGCCCGACCGGCCGCAATGTGATTATCAACAAGTCGTTCGGCGGCCCGACGGTCACTAAGGACGGCGTCACCGTGAGCAAGGAAATCGAGCTCGAAGACCCGTTCGAGAACATGGGCGCGAAGTTGGTACATGAAGTGGCTGACAAGACTTCGACCTTGGCGGGCGACGGCACGACAACCGCTACCGTGCTGGCACGAGCGATCCTGCGCGAAGGCACCCGCAATGTGGTGGCCGGCAGCAATCCGACCGCGGTCCGCCGCGGCATCGAAAAAGCCGTCGCCGCTGCGGTGGAACATCTCGACCAGATGTCGAAGAAAGTTTCCAGCAAGGAAGAAATCGCGCATGTCGGTTCGATCAGTGCAAACAACGACCGTGTGATCGGCGAGCTGCTCGCCGACGCGATGGAAAAGGTCGGCAAGGATGGCGTGATCACGGTCGAAGAAGGCAAGACGACCGAGACTACCTTGGAGCTGGTCGAAGGCATGCAATTCGACAAAGGGTATCTGTCACCGTACTTCATCAACGAACCGGCGACGATGGAATGTTCGCTGGAGAATCCATACATTCTCATTCATGAAAAGAAGATCAGCAATTTGCGCGATCTGTTGCCGCTTTTGGAGCAAACGATCCAGAAGGCGCGCCCGCTGCTGATTATCGCCGAGGACATCGAAGGGGAGGCGTTGGCTGCCTTGGTGGTCAACAAGCTCCGCGGCGTGCTGAATGTTTGCGCGGTGAAAGCCCCTGGCTTTGGCGATCGCCGCAAGGCCATGCTCGGTGACATCGCGACGCTCACGGGTGGCACCGTGATCAGCGAAGATCTGGGCAAGAAGTTGGAAAACGTCACTCTCGACGAACTTGGCCGGACCAAGAAAGTGACCGTCACTAAGGACAACACCACGATAGTTCAAGGTGCTGGCGACACGAAGGAAGTTCAGAAGCGGATCGAGCAGATTCGCAAAGCAATTGAGGCCTCGACGAGCGATTACGACCGCGAAAAGCTGCAAGAGCGTCTGGCAAAGCTCACGGGCGGCGTGGCGATTGTCTCGGTCGGCGCATCGAGCGAAGCCGATATGAAGCAAAAGAAGGCCCGCGTCGAAGACGCTCTGCACGCCACTCGTGCGGCGGTTGAAGAGGGCATTTTGCCTGGCGGCGGGGTGGCCTTGCTCCGCTGCAAGGAAGCCGTCGAAGCGGCCCGTTCGAGC
The DNA here is from genome assembly GCA_041753435.1 of Pirellulales bacterium. Taxonomy (GTDB): domain Bacteria; phylum Planctomycetota; class Planctomycetia; order Pirellulales; family Lacipirellulaceae; genus DASYDU01. The sequence continues at coordinate 36,330 of JBGSUJ010000046.1, forward strand.
GCCAAGGGCGATGAGAAGATCGGCGTGAATATTGTGCTCAGCGTACTCGACGCTCCGCTCAAGCAGATCGTCAACAACTGCGGTCTCTCGGGTAGCGTAATTGCTGACGAAGTCGGCCAAAAGGCAACGAACGTCGGCTACGACGCGAACGCCGGAGAGTTCGTCGATATGGTGAAGGCCGGCATCCTCGATCCCACGAAGGTCGTGAAGACCGCGCTCACCAACGCAGCCAGTATTTCGGGTCTGATGCTCACGACCGAGGCACTGGTCACGAGCTACGATTCCAAGAACGAGGACAAAAAGGCGGTCATCGGCTCGATTCGGTAACACGATGGCCCCATGAAAAAGTTGGTTTGGCCGGTGGACCATTTATCGGGAAGCTTGCTCCCCCTTGTTCCTCAGCCGCAAACCGCAAATCGTGAGCGGGCCACTTTGCCTCGTGCCAAGTGGCCCGCTTGCGTGAAATAAACCCATCTACCGGCGAACGTAGAGTTTCTGGGATAATCATGTCCGCCATGGCTACTGAGCGCGATTATTACGAAGTGCTGGGCGTCGCACGCACTGCGAGCGACGGCGAGATCGCCTCGTCCTATCGGCGGCTAGCAATCAAATATCACCCGGACAAGAACCCCGGTGACGAGGAGGCGATCGAGCGGTTTAAGGAAGCTGCCGAGGCGTTCGAAGTGCTGAACGACCCTGAAAAGCGGTCTCGCTACGATCGTTTTGGACAGGCCGGCGTGAACGGCGGCTCGCGGGGACGCCATTTCCACGATGTGGAGGACATCTTCTCTGCATTCGGCGACATCTTCGGTGACCTGTTTGGCGGTGGACGTAATCGACCACGGAAAGGCCGCGACGTTCGCTGCGATGTGACCCTCACTTTGCACGAGGCGGCGCAAGGAGTGAAGAAGTCGATCGAATTTCACCGCCACGAGCAGTGCGAAGGCTGCTCGGGCTCGGGGGCAGCTAAAGGCAGCCGACGCGAGGTCTGCTCCTATTGCCGGGGACAAGGCCGCGTGATACAGGCGGCGGGTATTGTCCGCATGCAAACAACCTGCCCCGCCTGCCACGGAGAGGGATCGACCGTCAAGAACCCCTGCCCTTCCTGCCGAGGCTCAGGCCAAAAGTTAAAGAAGGTGGTCACCGAGGTCGAGATCCCGTCCGGCGTCGATGATGAGATGCGAGTGCGAATTACGGGCCAAGGGGAACCAAGCCCGAATGGCGGCCCGCCCGGCGACTGCTACTGCTTTATCTCTGTACTGCCGCACACTCTATTTGAGCGCGACGGACAACATTTGGTGTGTCGCGTGCCGATTACGTATGCGCAGGCAGCACTGGGGACAACGCTCGAAGTACCGACCTTGGAAGGACGCGGAGAGCTGGAGGTGCCAGCCGGTACGCAGTCGGGCCAGTTTTTCCGGATGGGAGGCAAAGGCATGCCCGATCCGCGGCGGCGCGGACTGGGGGACCTGTTGGTACAGGTGGTGATCGAGGTCCCAAGGAAACTCAGCAAAGATGAGCAGGAACTTCTCCGCCAACTCGCCGAGTTGGAACACAAGCATGTGGCCCCGGAACGAAAAGGCTTTTTCGAGAAGTTGAAAGAGTACTTTACGGCCGAAGAAGAAGCCCATAATTAGCTTATTAGCAGGACTGATACCGATGGTAAAGCAACCCACAGCGGATGAAACAGAAGACCGTGAGCAGCAGCCAGCTGACGACCTGTCGCTAGCCGACGCAATCAATGAAGCACATGGTGAAGAGGCCTCGACGGAACTCGTGGCGGCAAACGATCGTTTATTGAGGTTACAGGCCGAAATGCAGAATCTGCGGAACCGCACGTCGCGCGAGATAGCGGACGAGCGCCGGTTCTCCGCCCTGCCGCTAATGCGCGACTTGCTACCGGTGCTCGATAATATCGATCGGGCGATCGAGGCTGCGGAAAAGGCGGGAGAAGCGGACAATCTGCTCGAAGGCTTCCGGCTGGTACGTCAACAATTGGTGACGACCTTGACCAACCACGGAGCCGAGCCAATTGAAGCGCTTGGCCAACCGTTCGATCCACATTTTCATCAGGCGATTTTACATCAGCCCTCAGCCGACACTCTGGCTAACAGCGTGACAATGGTCACACAGCAGGGTTACAAATTGCATGATCGCGTCGTCAGGCCGACGCAGGTAATAGTTTCTTCAGGGCCAGCGTAAAGTTAGAGCTGCCATTCAATGCCCGCTCGCTGAAGCGAGCTCGCCACTCTTGTCCCCCGTACCCAGAATCCCATTCCTCTCCCAGCATGCCTACCTACGACTACGAGTGTGATGCCTGCGGACATACGTTCGAACTGTTCCAATCGTTCTCCGCTCCCGTCGAAAAGAAATGCCCCGAGTGCAAGAAGCTCAAACTCCGCCGCCTGTTCGGCACAGGTGCGGCCGTCGTCTTCAAAGGCTCAGGCTTCTACCAAACCGATTACCGCAGCGATTCCTACATGAAGGCCGCTGAGAAGGACAAGCCGGCAAGCGAGTCGAAGAGCGAAGCGAAGTCCGACGCGATATCGGAGACAAAGCCGAGTGATACGACAAAGGCAGCCAACAGTGGCAAGAGCGATAAGAAAAAGTCGCCAAAGAAGCAAGGATAGATCGTATCGCTGGGTGTTGCGGGATTCGGTTCCTCCTACGTTAGTTCCATAGGCAATTCCAACAAGTTCCACACCGGCGATACCGAGGCGATTACATCGACCGGTTCCCTCGTCATCGGGTGATTGAAGCTGAGTTGGCGGGCGTGCAGCGCGATCGAGCGCAGGCGTTCGTCTTCAAATTTTTCGCCGAAGGGTTGCGTCGCGCCGTACTGGGTGTCGCCGACCACCGCGTGGCCGCGGGAGGCGGCTTGCGCGCGGATCTGGTGTGTGCGGCCGGTTTCGAGTTGTATTTCCAGCCAGTTACCGGCGTCGGCGCGGGCGAGCACGCGCCAGTGCATGATGGCGAGTTTGCCGCGGGGGTCGTCGGCGGGGACGACGATCGATTGGGCCATGCCGTGGCGCTTATGGAGGTGATCGGTCCAGGTGCCTTCATCGGCTTCGAATTGGCCTTCGACAAACGCCCAATAGACCTTGGTAACCGTGCGGCTTTCGAACTGCGTGGAGATCCGCTGGGCGGCCCGCACGTGCCGGGCGAAGACGATTGCCCCGGAGACCGGCCGATCGAGCCGGTGCGGTAGGCCGAGGTAGATGTTCCCTTCTTTGCCCTCACGCTGGCGATAGAAATCCTTCACGCGAACCTCGAGGCTATCAATCCCAGCGGGTGCTTGCGTAAGCAATCCGGCCGGTTTGTTCACCACAAGCACCGGGCCATTGTCGTAGAGGATGTCGAGCATACTTAAGGGTTCAGGTCATCCAACTTGGTTATTGGGGCAAGCAGCACTCGTCGAGCTCGAACAACCGGCCTGTCGCAGGGTGAACCCCATCAGACTGCAGGTTGTCTCCTATCGCAAGTCGCCGGTAGCAACCGACCCGGCTGCGGGCTAGAATGTGACGCTCGACCTTCGTGAGCAAATTCCCGATTATTTTACGCTTCCATCGGCATGGCTGAACCAAAACATCGCGTGGCAATTCTGGGTGCGTCTGGTTACTCCGCTTTGGAATTAATCAAACTGCTCCTGCGCCATCAGCGTGTTGAAATCACCGCCCTGACGACGCGCAATGCCGATCCCCGTCCGGTGGGCGAGGTGCATCCGTCGCTTGCGGGCCGACTGGACCTCTCACTGGAAAACCTCTCGGCCGAAGGAATCGCCGAGCGAGCCGACTACGTGTTCTGCTGCCTGCCGCATGGGGCTAGTGCTGCCGTAGCGTCGCAACTGCTGCCAATGGGCAAGAAAGTGATCGACCTCAGCGCCGACTACCGACTCAGCGACGCGGCCTCGTATGCCAAGTGGTACGGCCTGGAGCACGCCGACCCCGACAATCTCAAAGAAGCGGTTTATGGCCTCCCGGAGCTTTATCGAGACGAAATCCGTTTCGCTACGCTAATAGCCAACCCCGGCTGTTATCCGACCTCGGCGATTCTGGCCCTCGCACCGCTCCTCGAAGCCGGAGTGATCTCGCCGGAAGGCATTATTATCGACTCGAAGAGCGGAGCGAGCGGGGCCGGCCGCGAGCCGAAGCCGCATCTCCACTTCCCAGAGTGCAACGAGAATTTTGCGGCCTATGGTGTGGGAACCCACCGCCATCTGCCGGAAATCGACCAAATTCTCAGCGACGCGGCAGGCCAACCGGTCGAGGTGATTTTCACACCCCACTTGGTGCCTATGGACCATGGCATCCTTTCCACGAGCTACGCTATCCCGACCGGCGAGACATCGACCGAGGCCCTGCTAGCACTTTACCGAGAGTTTTACGCTGGTGAGCCATTCGTGCGTGTGCGCTCTGGCCTGCCAGCCACCAAGCATGTTTCGGGCACGAATTTTTGCGACCTCACAGCCCGAGTGGTCCGTGGTCGCGTGCTCGTCCTGAGCGTGATCGACAACCTCATCAAGGGGGCCTCCGGAGCGGCGGTGCAAAACTTCAACCTGATGAGTGGCGTTCCGGAAACTACCGGGTTATTGTAGTGGTCGAGAGGCGAGGGTAGCGGGTTGAGAGCCCGCAACTGCCAGTTCGCGATCCGTGCCCCATTATTGTTCTTAACTGCAGACGTTGCATGCCTACCCTTCCTCAAGGATTTCGCGCCGGTGGCATTTATTCGGGCGTCAAGCGCAACCCGAATAAGCTTGATTTGTCATTGGTACTTTCAGACCGGTCAGCAGTGGGCGTAGGCGTATACACGCAGAATTTGGTTTCGGCCGCACCGGTGAATTTCGACCGCGCCCGTACGCCGAGCGATAACATTCGCTGTGTGGTTATCAATTCTGGGATTGCAAATGCCTGCACCGGCGAACAAGGCGAGCGAGATGCCACACAGATGGCCGCTTGGGCGGCAGAGGCTTGTGGAGCGCGGGCCGACGAAGCACTTGTGATGTCGACCGGCGTTATCGGCGAGATGTTGCCGCTCGAGAAGATCCGCCTTGGATTGTCGAAGGTGGCTGCTGAACTGGGCACTGATGAGGCGGCGCTCGAACGGGCTGCCCGCGGCATGATGACGACTGACACGGTGCCAAAAATCCGGGGCCGCGTCGTCTCCATCGGCGACGAACAAATCACGATTGTCGGCATTGCCAAGGGGGCTGCGATGATCGGCCCAAATATGTCGACGATGCTCGCACTGATTATGACAGACGCGGCGATCAACAAAGAGGATGCCCAAGCGGCACTGGTCGATGCGGTGGAAGATTCGTTCAATTGCATTAGCGTTGATGGCCACATGAGCACCAACGATACGGTGCTGATGCTCGCCAATGGTGCCGCCGGCGGGCCGGTGCTCTGGGGTAAGACGCTCAATGAGTTCCGGGCTACACTAGACGAAGTCTGCGAAGATCTGGCCCAATCGATCCCCGCCGATGGCGAAGGGGCAACCCATTTAATTACCGTTGAAGTACACGGCTGCCAGACAACGCAGGATGCGCGGCAAGTGGCTAGGACGATTGCCGATAGTCCGCTGGTGAAAACCGCCATTGCGGGGGCCGATCCAAATTGGGGCCGGATTGTCTCCGCTGCAGGCTATTCCAAGGTGCCATTCGATTCTTCGAAAATGACGCTGCATTTGAATGGCCTCCTGGTGTATGAACGCGGGGCGCCAGTCGACTTCGATGCCGATGCGATTTCCAAGTCGATTGCCGCGGAACGCGATACAAGTATCGTGTTGATTCTTGAAGAAGGTCGTGCGGCAGCTCGATTCTGGACGACAGACCTGACGGCAGAATACGTCCGGCTGAACGCGGACTATCACACTTAAGCCGCCATTCAAACGGCTGACTTGGTGTTTGCACGTTGCTGCGAGTGTCCATGCACGGGGAGGAGGCCATGCGAGTGTTTGGCGTCGGGGGCCAGCAGGATACTCAGAATGCCGCCGACACACACCAGCAGGATCCCCACACCGGCGACCCAATCGAGTGTGTTGTGCCAGACGAGCCAGCCGATCAGGCCGGAAAAAACTACTACCGAGTAATTGAACGGGGCGATCTGCGAGGCGGTGGCATGTTGGTACGCCAGGATGATGAGTAGCTGCGCCAGGGCCATGAATACGCCGACGCCCAAAAGGTAACCCCACTCTTGACGCGTGGGCTCGCTCCAGTTGGCAATTGCAAACGGTAACGTGGAGAGTGACGCGATGAAAAAATAGTAGAACAAGATCGCATCTGGTTCATTGTGGTCCGAGAGTTTATTCACACTCACTAGCCCAACTTCCCCAGCGACTCGACAAAATCGGTCGTGCGGCGATTTTTTTGGACTTTGTTTTGTCGTAAGTCGTTCTGCGATGGCGATGCTGAGCGGCTTGGCCGAGGTATTTTCGTCGGCGGGGCGTGTAGTGGAA
>JBGSUJ010000047.1:0-4417 GCA_041753435.1 Pirellulales bacterium
GGAGGCGGGCGAGCGCGCCACTGATCTCGCACAGCACGCCGATCCCGACCAGCGCCGCCGAGAGCAGCCACAGGGCCGCGGCGAAGATCTCATGCATGACCGACTCGGCCGCGTCGAACACGAACAGGCCGGCGAGAAATGCCAGCCCAGCGAGCACGATGAAGATGGTGGCGACGAGTTTAGCAACCATGATCTTTCTATCGTGATTGGCCGCACGCCGAAAAGCAACCCGGCGGCGCCCGACCATCACCCAGGATGACAGCGAGACGCGACGTGTTGGCAATTGGAAAAGCCGTGCTTGTAGGGACACGGCCCCGCTTTTTTGTGATCGTCCCTTTACCTCTGTCGATTCACTCGGCTTGGTCCAACTGGTACATTCGCACATAGTCGACGGTCATTCGCTGCGGCCAGATATTTTCGTCGACGCCTTTCTGTCCGCCCCAACTGCCTCCCACGGCGATGTTGAGCAGCAGGTACATCGGGTTGTCGAAGGGCCATGCTTCGTAGCCGCTGCGTTCGTTGGCGAAGGTCAAGGATTCTTTGCCGTCGACGAACATCTTCACGGCGTCGGTGTTCCACGCGACGGAATAGAGATGGAATTCGTCACTGCAATCGGGCACCATCACGCTGTCAGTCTTCCCAGTGCCGATGACGTGATTGTATTCCTTGCAGTGAATGGAGGCGTGGACTTTGCCATGGTCATGGCCGACATGCTCCATGATGTCGATTTCGCCGTCGTCGGGCCAAAGCAGCGGCGTGGTGGCGCCCAGCATCCAGATGGCGGGCCAAGTTCCGCGGCCTCGAGGCAGCCTGGCCTTTACTTCCAACTTGCCGTATTGCCAGCCATCGCGGTTCGGGCCGGCTTTGCCTTTGGTGATCAAGCGTGCGGAAGTGTACTGCATGTTTTCCCACGGTTCTTTTCTGGCCTCGATGATAAGAAAACCGTTTTCAACGCGTGCGTTTTCCAGGCGTTTTTTCGGTATAGAACTGCAGCTCCTGATTGCCCCAACCGTGGCCACCCACGTCGTAGGTCCATTTGGTGTGGTCGGGGTGTGGCCAGTTTGAGACACGCGTCGGCAAAGGCAATTCGCGATCGGTCTTGCTCGTTTGTGGCAGAGGGAGAATTCTCGACTGCTGGGGTGCCGAGCGCGGTTGGAGCGACGGGAGCTGTCAAAGCGAAGCCAATGCCCAAGGCAGCCAGTCGAAAATGTCGATGCGAAAGATATAAGGTGGACATGGCAGTGTCTCCTGGAGGCGGTAATGTTCCGTTTGGGGAAACCCAAAACCACTTTGGTCCGGGACCTCTACTATTGTACGCTTTGGGCGGATCTCAGAATGCGGTACCGTGTTTACGGGTGAATCCGCAGTGAATTTGCCGACGCCGTGGACGGTAGAACCGCGCGCCGTTGGCAGAAGAATTGGCGATCATCAACCCGCTTCGATTTCGGCCATCGCTTCGTCGGGGATATTGAAGTTGGAGGCAACCTTTTGCACGTCGTCGTGGTCGTCGAGTTGTTCCATCAGCTTGAGAACACTACGGCCGGAGTCGGCATCGAGGTCGACGGTGTCTTTGGGGATGCGGGCGATTTCGCTCAGTTCGGGCGTGAGGGCGGCTTTTTCGATCGCCTCGCAGACGCTACTGTAGGCCTCAGGATCGCAAGATATTTCGAAGGTATCGCCGATGTGGCGGACATCGTCGGCCCCAGCATCAAGGACGAGCTCCATGAGGGTGTCTTCTTCGCATTGGTCGACCGGGATGACGAGCAGCCCTTTGCGGTCGAACATCCAGGCGACGCTACCGGCGCCGGCGAGCTTCCCGCCGGCAATTTCGAAGAGCTTGCGGATCTCGGGGGCCGTGCGGTTGCGGTTGTCGGTGAGGATGTCGCAGAGGACGGCAACGCCGCCGGGGCCGTAGCCTTCGTAGAGGGCTTCTTCGTAATTGCTGCCGTCGAGATTGCCCGTGCCTTTTTTGATGGCGCGGTCGATGGTGTCTTTGGGCATATTGCCGGCTTTGGCGTCGATGATCGCATAGCGCAAGCGCAAATTTTGAGCTGGATCGCCGCCACCCGCCTTGGCAGCGATGATAATCGCTTTGGAGAGCTTGCTCCAAAGCTTGCCGCGTTTGCTATCGATGAGCGATTTTTTATGGGCAATGTTTGCCCAGTGGGAATGTCCTGCCATAAGGAGAGGTCAGAGGTCAGAGGTCAGAGGTCAAAAGACGTTCTCTATTTCGGTTTCCGCTTGGTAAGTTTTGTGGTGGTGGACTTCTTTTTTGCGGGTTTCGTCGGCGACTTGGTGCCGGCTTTGGTGGTCCGTTTGACGGGCTTGGCCGGCGGCTTTTTCTTGGCCGGTACGCGGGCGGGGACATCTTTCTTAGCTGTGGGCGCGGCAGCGGCTGGCTTGGCGCCCTTCTTCTTCGCATCTTTCGCGGCGGCTTTGCCCTTGGGTTCGACCGGCACTGGCTTGGGTAGCGGGGCAGGCGGCTCAGGGGGTTTTCGCTTCGGCAGTCGATCTTTGCATTTCGGATCGATTTCCAACAGCAGCTTGCGGGCATGGGGACCGTAGGGATTGCGGCCGATCTCGACGCCCAGTTGGTGCAGGAGCGAGCCGACCTCGATGCCCTTGGATTTGCTGATGGTGCGTTCTAGCCCGGGGACGGTGCGTGTTTTGAATTCGTTGTCGGAGATCACGCCCACGACGTGCATGGCAATGAGTAGTCCGTTATTGACCGGGATCGAATGCCCACCGAGCGCCATTTGCGTGACGTAAGCGATGACAAAAGGTGTGCTGCCATTGAGCTTTTGTAATTGCTTGGCCGACTGGCCGATGTTCTGTTTCTTGAGTGTTTCGAGATCGAACTGGTAAATGCCTTCGAACACGCTGTGGAGCGTTTGCTTAAGCCGGGCGGCTGCGTCGGCCGAATCGAATAACGGCTTGGAGACTTCCGAGAGTTCGCGGATCGTGCTCACGCGGACTTCGTTCCAGTCGAAGTAGTTTTCCTTGAGCGTGGAGAAAACTTGTTCGGCGACCTCGTGCGGCGAGTTCTCGAGGAGGCAAGCGAACATCAAATGTTCGAACAGTGTGCGATCCTTCACTGCCGGAACGGGCTTGTAGTGTTTCTTCACCACTTTGAGAGTGCGGTTGATCAGCGTTGCGCGATTGGGTGTGGCCATGGATTGAGTGTTACCGTAGCTAAAGAATCAGGATGCAGAAGATGCGGATCAAGCGGAATCAGTTATCTGCCTCAGTGGGGACAATTTGGTCGAGGCCGTCATCAGCAGAGCCATCGTTAGCAGATTCGGGTAGGTCGTCGGGGAGCACGTCGTTTAGGAGTTGAGCGATGGCGAGCGATTTTTTCACGCCCATATCGAGCTCGAATCGCAGTCGTGGCGTGTAGCGCGTGTCGATCCGTTTGCCAACCTTGGTCTGCAGGAATCCGGCCGAGCTCTCCAGGCCATGCAGGCAGAGTTGCTGCTTTTTATCGTCGCCCATCACGGAGACATGCACCTTGGCTTGTCGCATGTCGGGAGAAACCTCGACGTAGGTCACGGTGACATCCTGGACGCGGGGATCGCGCAGTTCGGTGAGGATGGCCATGCTGACCACTTCGCGAATGGCCTCGGCAGCTTTTTGAACACGTCGAGATGTCATGGGCGGGCGTGTCTAGGGGTACGAAAGGTGGGCGTGACGGCGAGAGATCAACTATCAAACTTGCGTTGGATCTCTTCGACTTTGTAAATCTCGAACAAGTCGCCTTCCTTGATATCGTTAAAGCCGGAGAGTTTGATGCCACATTCGTAGCCTTCGCGGACTTCCTTGGCATCGTCTTTTTCGCGCCGCAGGGTATCGAGCGAGTAATCGCCGATGATCGTGCTGTCGCGGACGACTCGTGCCCGACTATTGCGTTCGACGACGCCCGTGAGGACGCGGCAGCCGGCGATGGTGCCGACGCGGCTGATCTTAAAGACTTGCTGCACGAGTGCACGGCCGAGTTCCCGCTCGCGTTCTTCAGGTTTGAGCATGCCTTCCAAAGCGGCTTTGAGGTCGTCGGTAATTTTGTAGATCACCTCGTAGCGTCGGATTTGCACGCCCCGTTTGTCGGCCATCACGCGGGCCCTTTCGTCGGGCACGACGTTGAAGCCGATGATTACCGCGTCGGAGGCGTCGGCCAGATGCACGTCGGCCTCGCTGATGCCGCCGACGGTGGCTTGCAGGATGCGGATCTGCACCTCGGGATGCTCGAGCTTCGTCAGTTCCTTGCGGATGGCCTCGATTGAGCCGCGGACGTCGGCCCGCAGGATGATGTTCAGCGTTTGCACGGCGTCTTGCTGGACGAGGCGTTCGAAGAGCGTCTCCAACGTGACGTGGGCCTGGCCGCCGCTGAGGTTGCGCCGGCGTGCCTCGGCCACGTGCGACT
>JBGSUJ010000048.1:0-8577 GCA_041753435.1 Pirellulales bacterium
GAGCCGTGCTTGCAGCCGGAAGCGGCGGGCTGCTCGTGCTGGCGGCCCTGGTCGGTGAAGGCGTCGGGCCAGCCACCGGTGTGCCCCTGCCGAGCGTGGTGTTATATGCACTGAGCATCATCGCGGGGGTCTGGTACGTCCTGCCCAAGGCGTGGGCGGCGCTAAAGGCCCTTCGGCCGGACATGAACCTGCTGATGACCATCGCCGTGGCCGGGGCGATTCTCATCGGCGAGTGGTTCGAGGCAGCGACGGTGGCGTTCCTCTTTGCCGTGGCGCTGCTGCTGGAATCATGGAGCGTCGGCCGGGCGCGGCGGGCCGTGCAGAGCCTGCTGGAAGCCGCGCCGCCAATGGCCCGGATCAAACGCGATGGCCAGCAGGTCGAGGTCCATCCCGAACAGGTCGAAGTAGGCACGATCTTCGTCGTGCGTCCGGGCGAAAAGATTCCGCTGGACGGCGAGGTGGTGGCCGGCGACAGCGATGTCAATCAAGCCCCGATCACCGGCGAAAGCGTGCCCGTCGCCAAACGGTCGAGCGAGGTGGTGCACGCGGGCACGATCAATGGCGACGGACTGCTGGAAGTCCGCAGCACCAAGGCCGCGAGTCAGACCACACTGGCCAGTATCATCCGCCTGGTGACGCAGGCTCAGTCGCGACGGGCACCCAGCGAACAGTGGGTGGAGAAGTTCGCCCGCCTCTACACGCCGGCGGTCCTGGCGATGGCGCTGGCGATCTTCCTTGTTCCGCCGCTGCTGCTGGGCGGTGTGTGGAGCGAATGGTTCTACCGCGCGCTGGTCTTGCTGGTTATCGCCTGCCCCTGCGCTCTGGTGATCTCCACGCCGGTGAGCATCGTCGCGGCACTGACCCGCTCGGCACGCCAGGGCGTACTGGTCAAGGGCGGCCTGTTCATGGAAGCGCCGGCCCGCCTCCAGGCCATCGCCTTCGACAAAACCGGCACGCTCACGGAAGGACGTCCACGGGTCACGCAACTTATCCCGCTCAACGGCCACAGCGAAAGCGATTTGCTGATGCGCGCCGCTGCTCTCGAAGCCGGCAGCAACCATCCTTTGGCGCAAGCCGTTGTCACCGAGGCGCGGCAGCGCGGCATCGACTTCGCCGCGGCCGAAGCGCACCAGGCGCTGCCGGGCAAAGGCGTCACCGGCCGCCTCGACGGCAAGCTGTACTGGCTGGGGTCGCACCGTTACCTCGAAGAGCGCAACCAGGAGACGCCCGAAATCCACGACCAGCTGGAAGCGCTTTCCGACGAGGGCCACAGCGTCATCGCGGTCGGCACGGAGGATCATGTCTGCGGCCTGATCGCCTTGGCAGACCAGCCGCGCCTGCAGGCACGCGACACCATCGCCGCGCTACATCGGCTCGGTATCAAGCACATCGCCATGCTCACCGGCGACAATCAGGCGACGGCACGGGCCATCGCCAGCGAACTCGGCATCGACCATGTGCATGCCGAACTGCTGCCGGAGAACAAGGTCGAGACGGTCGAAACGCTGGTCCGCGAATATGGCCGTGTCGCCATGGTCGGCGATGGCGTCAACGACGCCCCGGCCCTGGCCGTGTCATCCCTGGGCATCGCCATGGGCGCGGCGGGCAGCGACGCGGCCATCGAAACCGCCGACATCGCCCTGATGGCCGACGACCTCTCGCGGCTCCCCTGGCTGATCCACCACTCGCGCCGCGTGCTGGCCGTGGTGCGGCAGAACATTGCCTTCTCGCTCGCGGTGAAGCTGGCCTTCGTCGTCCTCACGTTCGCCGGCATCTCGTCCCTCTGGGGCGCGATCGCCGCCGACATGGGTGCCTCGCTGCTGGTGATCGCGAACGGCCTGCGGCTGTTGCGGTAGGAAACATTGGCGGGCATCTGCCGTCGGACATCCCATCTTCGTTGAGACTTGACCCGACCTGTCCTGTGTGGTATTATACTACAACAGTCTGCGGGACTCCTTGCATGCGATTCGACTCGATTATCTGGGATCTCGACGACGATCCGGATGGTAACGTCGAACATTGTGCGGAGCATGGGGTCAGCAAGGAAGAAGTAGAAGAAGTGTTCGAGAACATCACTGACGAGGACTCGAGCGCGTCCTCCGGACGGCCCGTGGTTTTTGGCGACACCCGGGCTGGCCGGCATTTGATGGTGGTCTACGACGTGATCGATTCCGGAACCGTCTATCCGATCACCGCGTACGAAGTTCCCAGGAGAGTGTGAACATGAAACGCATCACGCGCAACCGACGGCTCACGCCTGAAGAGGCGTCCAAACTCAAAGCGATCCGCGCGCAGATCGCTGGTGAGCTGCCCGAGCTCGTCGCGCGCCATCACGAGCGGATGGCGAGCCTCGGCGAGCTCGACGAGTTGTTCGCACAACTTAAGGCCGCACGTGAAGCCAAAGGTCTCAGCTTGGCCGACATGACCGAGCTCACCGGCATGGACCGCTCGGCCATCTCCAAACTCGAAACCGGCGGCCGCACCAATCCCACGGTCGAGACCCTCTTCCGCTACGCCGAAGCAGTCGGCAAACGAATCATGGTCTCCCTCGCCGACGCCCACCCGTAGAAAATCGCCACGCCGCTCGCCGTCGTGCGTCAAAACATCGCGTTTTCGCTCGTGGTGAAGCTCGCCTTCGTGATCCTCACGTTCGCGGGTATCTCATCCCTCTGGGGGCGCGATCGTGGCCGACATGGGTGCCTCGCTCCTGGTAATCTTCAACGGCCTGCGACTCCTAAGCTGACATTCGGGTGGCACACCCGGGCGCCACTTGTCATGGCTGCCGCATGTGATCCTCAACCTCGCCGATGCCCCTATTTGGCCTTCGCTTCCGGCAACTTCTTGACATCGTCGGGCGCCATATCTTTAACGCTGAGATCGGCGTAGATCACGCGGTATTTCTCAGCGCCGGTCGGCTTGTACCAGAAGATGGGGCAATCGGGCGTCCCCAACTTCACGCCGCCGCCGACGTAATGCGGATCGTTCTCGGGCCTGAGATTCACGTAGAAGTTCATCCCGTTCCACTGTTTGAACCAGAGCGGCGTCTGTTTTTGCCAATGTTCTTGCATCAGTTCTTGCATGATCGGCAGCTTCATGATTTCGGCCCTCATGGCAGGCGGAGGGTCCTTGTCCTTTAGTTTGTCCGCACCACCGTACTTCGCCATAATCTTCTTGACCTCAGTTGCAAGCTTTTCTTCTGTAGGCTTATCCAACGCCATCGTAGGTTGCGTAATCATCTTGGGCATCTCGAGCTTTGCCGGAAACAGGCCCTTGTTTTGCTCGGCAATCATCCGCAATGTGCTGAGGAGGTCTTCCTCCACGGGCAACGTCACGTTCATGGCTACGGTTGAATAGCCTTCGGGCGGTTCCAGACTGAACAACGACCGGTCCAAATCGACGTCGTAGCGGTAATTGTTCATCACCAGACGAACGTCACCGGACCTCTGGTCGGCAAACTCGATGCGAATGGGCCGGGCCGTTTCAGGATCGGCCCAGAGGGTCATGTCGCCCATCATGCCGACCATCGTGCCTTGTATCGTGCTACTATGGGTCCGAAAGCCGATCGCCGCATGTCCGTCGATCTCTTTCTTGCCGAGTCGCTCGACCTTATCGCCCGTGCCGCTGCTCCCCTCGCGGACAAGCCGCCGCACCATCTCGAACAGATCAGGCCGAGCGCCATTGCCCGACTTCTTGATAATATCCTCGATGATCTTCATGTCCATCGCCTCGGCAAGCTTTTGGTCGGGCATGAGCATGAGCCACTTTGCCGCTTGGCCGTCGATAATCATAATCTGGTTGATTGTGGTCTTGCCAGAAGTGATCGAAATCTCCCTGGATAACTCCATGCGTTGGTGCGAAGGCGCAAGGAAGAATCCTTTCCCGGTCGCAGTACCAGGCGATTTGCCATTCTCTCCCTTCGCTTCCGAGGTCACATCGTAAGTGGCGCTCCGGAGGCTGTCCAAGGCCTTAGCCACTTCCGCGAAGGCGATGTTGGTCGAACCGCCGCCGATCATCATCCAAACGACCAGAGTGCCGAAGGCCACAAGGATGGTCGCGGCCACGGCGAGCTTGGCGATGCGTTTCATTTGTCGGGTCCTTTCCACGGTAAGAGGAATCACACCTACTTTCCGGATACCCTCTGCCACATGGGCAGCCGTTTCCGCCGGGCCCACGCGGTCCAGGATCGTCGCCCGCAGCGTCTCGGCATATTGCGGGTCGGGTGAAACACTCGGGTCTCCCGCTTCGCAGACCAGCCGAGCCAGCACTTGCTCATCGCTATTGAATTGATCACTCATCGGACGATTCCTTGCTTAGCCGCCGTCCGTCGCCACAGGGCAGCATGTACCCGCCGAGCAGGCCCCGCACCTGCTCCCGTGCTCGGGAAAGCAGCGACTCGACCGCCTTGGCGGTTCTTCCCGTACGGATGGCAATTGTCTCGACGGAAAGCCCTTCCACATACTTCGAAAGCAGCGCCTTGCGGCGGTCGTCTGGAAGAAGCAGCATCGCCGCACGCACGACCGAGGCGCGTTCCACTTGTTCCAGCACGTCCCTGGGCAAAACGGAGTTGTCTCCCAATTCGGCCGTCTCCCCGAAATGATCACTAAGCGACGTTGGGTTCCCAGCCACAGCACGGCGGCGGTAGTGCAAGGCAACTCGCTTGCGGGCAATGCCGAACAACCAGTTCCGGAAACTGCCCCGAGTTGCATCGCACTGGTCGATTCCGTTGAGCGCTTCCAGCCAAATCTCCTGATTCAAATCCTCCGCGAGCGCCCGGTCGCCCCCAACAAGGTGGAAGACAAAGCCGTAGACCTCGCGAAGATGGCGATCGACAGCGGCACTCCAGACGGAGCGATCGCGTTGCTTCAGCGCCGCAATCAGGCTGGACGGGTCGTCGGTCGCCATGTCCATTCTCTTGTTGGTTGCCGCGTCCTCACAAGCATATTTGCGCGAGGGGAAGAAATCCTTCGCAGCCAGGCCAAGAATACTGGCGTGATTCTCCGGTGGAAAGGCCTGCCGCCCGTCGTCGCCCTACCCCACGACCTGCTCGACCTGCTCCGGCGGCTCCAGGTGCTCGAGCGAGCCCAATTTCACTAGCTCCGGCCAGGCCCGCGCCACGACGCCCACCGTGACGAGCGTCATGAACCCGCCCCCGACGACCGCCGGCAGCAGCCCCAGCCACTGGGCCGCCAGGCCCGATTCGAACTCGCCGATCTCGTTGCTGGTGCCGATGAAGATCACCCCCACGGCCGATACTCGGCCCCGCATTGAATCGGGCGTCATCAATTGCAGCACCGTCGAGCGGATGACCACCGAGATGTTGTCGGCCGCCCCCAATGTAAACAGCGCCGCCAGTGACAACGGATACGACTGCGACAATCCGAACACGATCGTCGCCACGCCGAACGCCACCACGGCCCACAGCAGCGTCGTTCCACCGCGCTCGATCGGCGGCCGCGTCGCCAGCCACAAACTCGTGAAGATCGCCCCGATCGAAGGCATCGCCCGCAGCCAGCCGAAACCGGTGGCCCCCACGCCGAGTACCTCGGTCGCATAAATTGGCAACAGCGCCGTCGCCCCGCCAAACAGCACCGCCACCATGTCGAGCATCATCGTCGAAAGAATGACCGGCTGCCGGCGCAAGTAGCGGACGCCTTGCAGAAAACTCCGCCACGAATGTGGTTCGGCCAGCCGCTGTTGCAGCCGCGGCCGCACGAAGATCAGGCAACAGAACAGCACCACGCTCGAGGCCGCGTCGATCAGATACACAGCCACCGGATTCCACCACGCCAGCAAGAATCCGCCTGCCAATGGCCCAACGGTCGAGGCCAGTTGAAACCCGGCGCTCCGCCACATTGCCGCATTGGGAAACATCTTGTGGGGCACGAGCCCCGCCACGATCGCCGTCGCCGCCGGCCAGCCGAGCGCGCGAAACGTGCCCGTCGAGAGCAGGAAGAAATAGACCCACCCCAGCGGTGCGTGCGTCCACGAAGCCCAGGCCAGCCCGACACCGCTGGCCGCCAGCCCCGCCTGTGCGATCATGATGATCACCCGTCGCGAGTACCGATCCGCCGCGGCCCCGGCCGGCAGCGCCAAGAGCAGCACCGGCAGCGCCAATACCAGGCCGACGTACCCCAAGTCGATCGGCGCGTGGGTGCGATGATAAACTTCCCACCCCACCGCCACCGAACGCATCTGGTTGCCGGTGTTCGAGAGCAACGCCCCGATCCAAAACAGCAGAAATCCCGGCTGGCGCAGCGCCGCGATGGGATCGATTTCCGAGCGCTGGGCCATGGTGGTGGGGTATCGACTTGGATGCCACTGGCTTCGCCAGTGTTTGATCCGGCCAGCAGGTTGCAGATGAAGGGGCGAAAAAAATTCCGGCCCCCCAGCTTACCGCACGAACCCACCACCATAAACCCACGCCCCGCCTCGGCCGCCTCGCGCGTCAATACGCCATCGTAATCCGTAATCCAGCGTGCGCTCGCGCGACTCCGGGCTATGGAATGCAACGCCTGCGGCGTAAAGACCCATCGATTTCAACCGGTTTGAAAGGAACCTACACCCACCCCGCAGGCCTTGTGTACGCCGCCGGCGTTCAACTCCAAAGCCCACTCTTCACCGGTCCTCCGGCGCTCCCTGGGAGTACTATTGCACCGCTCCCTGCGGCGGCAGTAGCGGCTGGGCGGCCGGTGCCGGGGCGCCGACAGCACCGGCTGGGGCGGCGGCCGGTGGTTGCGGTTGTTTGAGCCGCACCAGTTGCCAGACTTCCGTGTTCACCGCGTCGAGGTGCGCTAGCGCCGTGAGTTCGGGTTCCGTGAGATTGTAGAGACTGGTCTCGACCACCAAGGCATCGGTCGGCGAATCGGCAAACGCCCAAGCAGCCTTTTGCGTCGCATGTTCGACCATGCCGGCGAGAGGCCGGGCCTGGCCCGTTTGCTGGTTGAACAGCGTGCCGCTGAGCATGCCGTCTTTGCTCACGGCCAGTTGCACCAGTTCGTTGGCCTGATCTTGGCCGGGCCGCGTGATGGCGAACACGCCGAGCGGCAGCCACTCGATGCCGGCTAGCTCGTCCTGCGACAGCGCGGGCACGCTGCGCGCGAGGTTGCGAACTTGTGCGTAGTAATCGAGCGCCGTGGTGTACGGCTGGCTATCTAGGTACACCATGTTATTGTAATAGGTGATGTACTCGTCGGGGCCGTAATCCCAATAGCAGGGATAGTTCCAGCCGAAGTCGATCCAGGAGGTAAGCACGGGTGCGGAAGTGTAGCCCCACCAGTACCAGGGGTCGCTGCGCCAGCCGCGATTGCCCCAGTACCAATGGTAGCCGAGATTGCGCTGGCCGCCCCACCAGGCATAGGCGAAGGGCAGATCGCGCCAACCGCGGTTGCGATACCAATCGTAGCCGTGACCGCCTTTGTTCCAATAATTACGGTTCCAATCGTTACGAACATGGTTGCCCCAGTTGCCGCGATCGCCATCGTAGTGGTCGCCGCGGCCGCGATGATCGCCGTAGCCGCTGCGTCCGTACCAGCGTTCGGTTTTGGGGTTGGAGCGGTCGCCATCGTTCTTGGACCACTCGCCGCGATAGCCGGAGCCATGCCGATTGCCGGCACGGTAGTTGGCTTGGTCGCGGTTCCAGTCGCCACGGTTGTCGGCGGGATGGCGGGCAAAGTTGCCGTCGCGGTTGCGTTCGCCGTCGCTGGGGCGATTGCGGAATTGGTTTGAGCTGCCGCGGTCGCCGAAGCGATTTGAATCGCCGCTGCCAAAGCGATCTGCCTTGCCGTCGCCGGGCTGATTGCCAGTAGCGCGGCCAGAGAAGTTGCCAAGGTTGGTGCCGCCGGGCTTGTTGCCGTCGTTTGGCCGACCATCGCCACTGGAGCGGGTGTTCCACTGGCGTCGCGTGGCGTCGTCGCCGGTTGCGAGATTGTTGCTGCTATTCGCCGCTTGACGCTGACGATTCTGGCGAAACATTTCTTGCAGTTGTTCGTTGTTGGCACTTTGCCGGGATGGATTGTTGCCGCTGCGATACAAGTTGCGCGATTCGCTATCGCTGGACGGTCTGCCACGAAATTGAGCGGATTGAGACGCGTTGTCTGCCGCACCGCGATACGCGCGGAACTGCCGCGTCGCATCGTTCGACTGACCCGTCGTGCTTTCGCTGGTACGATTGCTCTGGGAGAACTCGCGGAATCGGTTCGACTGATTCGAAACGCCCTGCCGCATGTTGCGCGCGAAGTCGGAGCCACGATCGAAGTCGGATCGTCGCGGCGGATTGTTCGAGCCGTTTGGTGCCGAAAACGTGCGTGGGCTACGACGGCTGTCGCCACCGCTCGAAAAGGCCGGATTGTTCATACTGCGAGAGCGATTTGAGGACCCTCCGCCGGACCAAGCCGAGCGATTTGAATTGCCGCTGCCCGAACTGCGCATGCTAGGGGCCGAGCGCGAGCCGCCGCCCCCGCCTTGAAATGATCGCGTCGACGCTCCCCCACCACCGCCGCCGCCGCGGCTCTGGCCGGAGAAGGAACGTCCGCCCCCACCGCCCCCGCCGCGACTCTGGCCGGAATAGGAACGTCCGCC
>JBGSUJ010000049.1:0-69810 GCA_041753435.1 Pirellulales bacterium
TCTCCCGGGCCATCGGCGACTGGCGAGCAATCAGTTCCTCGGTAATTTCCGACGACATGCCCCACGGGGTCGCCGAAAAACAGGGTACAAGTCCAGATCAGTTTTGCGAAAAAACGACCCCAGGGCGTGAACGGTTACGGCTACAGTAAAGGCGATCGGCTGCAAATTATCCGACTCATACGCGAATGTGTCCCCACTGAGTTGCAGGAGGGCTGGCAGCTATTTTGCTATAGAGTGGCACTGCCGCTTCGAGATGGTCGGTTATCGAGCACGGAACACGAACCGTCGGAAAAGTTCTTTACAATCACGCGCGCGATACGATCGCGTGCTGCTCATTGCATTGCCGCTGTCGATTGCTCTCGCTGCTGGTATCGGGGCAATCGTCGGCCTCTGGCAGTTTCTTGCGCTGCCCCTTCTGGTGGTCATAAGCTGGCTCCTGTTGAGATTCAATGTGCCGGCAGAAGGGCGCCTTGAAACGCGATTGACTTCCGCGAAAGGTGGTCGCGCCCAGATTATTGGATTGGGAGCCGTCGTCTTTGCACAGCTGTCAATGGTCGGACTTGGGCTCGCTGGCGTTGATAGATCGACTGCGTGTACGATCGCTCTCCTCGTGATGCTAGTGGCATTTCCTCCGATGTTATACCTGCTTCATGTGGCTGACAAACAACGCCGAACCTCCGAGGACCAAGCAGCGGAATTGGCCCCGGCAGTTTGGAGGGAAGGCGAGAGTACCGCAATACATCTTGCTGGCCAATTTGCTACACAATCGAATAGCTCAGAATAAGGTTCTACGACTCGCCGAAACTGTTTGAACGAGAGTTTCTTCGGCCCTTTTGTCCCGAAAATCTCGAAAAGCTGACAAGCGTATTGGATGCGTTACGAAACCCCATCGGCTCGGAGCGATGGTCGATAGGGGTGGCGTACGGGCTGATACAGGATTGTTTAGCGGATGTGCATGGGGATCCATACTCGGAGTTGGCCGAGATTCTTCTGGATGATTCTTTGCCGGAGGATGAACCTGAAGACGAGACCGATGAAACCGACTATGCAGCGTTCAGCTTCTGCATGTGGGTGTATCTGCCTTGCTGGTTTGTGTACGGAATAACTCCCACCAAGCTGCTTCGCCAGGTGTCGGGCAAAGATAGTGTGGCCGAGACGGCCGCTGAAAGACTCGTACGTCTCGATCACCGTGTCACCGTACATGCGAAAGTTCAGCGATGGATCAAGGCTGAACCGAAGATCGCAAACTTCCGGCGTGAGAAGCTACAGAAGTGAAAAAAACGATCACCGTTCGACAAAGAAAAGTCAAATTCACAAGCGTTGCGCATGATCGCTGGCTTTGTCTCGCGTACGTCTGAACTTCTGGATGAGCGCATGGACTCGTCGGACATTCGTAACGCTATCCAATCGCTCGGCGACCTTATCCCCGCTGATCTCCAGGAGTATCTTGTCAACAAGACCACGGACGACTGGTCCCGCGAAATCCGCCGGTATCGAAGCCATTTGGTCGATATGCCCAACCCGGACAAATCCATCTTTGAACGTGTCCGGGCCAATATGAGATAGGCTCGGTAGTATTCCGGCATGAGTCGGGAACTACCATCTGAACACGACGAAAACGCGCTCGCCGGGCGAGCACCGGAGCGGGCGGCTCCAAGCCCGCGAGGAGCGCAGCCCGGCGACGCGCCAGCGTCGCCGGCTAGCGGCACGACTTCTGAAACGGGCCGGAACAGAGAAGAGGGGAAGGAAGGGTCGAGGGAAACCTTGGGGCCCGATGGTTTCCCCGAAACAGAAACTCTTGCTGCGCAGCAGCTCGCCAGCCTGAGCTCGGTAGCCGTCGGTGATGACGCCGACATCTCGTTCGATCCGAGTCAGTTCGATGGACAGGGGGAATCCAGTAACACCCCCTGTAACACCCCCTGTCCCAAACCCATCACAGGGTCGGAAGACGGACTGGTAGTTGGGTTTCGCGTTACGTTTCCAAACTTCGAAAAACTCTCAGCGAAGTTAAATGCTGCCCAGGCTGGGGCGACAAAGGACAAGAAAGGCGACGACGAGGTCCAGTTTGGCCTTCTGCGATACATCGTATCTTCTCGCGGTGCGCCGCAAGGCGGCATTGGCTCCGTGTACATGCGATGGCGCCTGGCAGCAGGTAACGGTCTGGTCGTCCTCGTGATGAATCGCGGCGAAGCGCATCGGACCATGCCCAACGTGACGGTGCGGGCATCGTCGCTCCTTTTGATGCGCTTCGGATTCGACCGAGTGTGGAACTTAATGCAGTACTGCGTCGAGGCGTTGGGAGGCGAGATTATCGGCAACAAGCTCTCGCGGGTCGATCCATGCGTTGACTTACCGGGAACAGATATCTCCGAATTCGCGGAGTGTTTCAAGAATCATTGGGTTGTTTCCCGTTCAAGGAAGCGGAGGAAACTCGGCAAACCCGAATTCGTCGAAGAGTACTTGGATGGAACCGACTACGAAACCTTCTATGTCGGGCGGACGCCTCTCCTGTGCCGAATCTACGACAAACTAACAGAATCACGTCAGGACATTCTCAAGCGGGCTGTCCTGGAGGCGTCGCGCTGGAATGGGGTACCAGAATGTGCAGCCCGAGTGGAATTCCAGCTGAGTAGACCAACGTTGACACGATTCGGAATCGACTCCGTCGAAGACTGGATCGCAAAACGCTCCGATGTCATCGAGGAGCTGACAGGCAATTGGCTTCGGCTGACGGCTGGCCCCGTCGATCGCAAACATGCGAAACGGACTCCCATGCATCCGGTCTGGGAGAAAACCCGCGAGGCCTTCTTTGCCTGGTGTGGTCAAGCAACCGGGCAAGAGCTCTCGCCCCTGCCGACGCTAGCGGTCAATTCAAGTCGCCAGGTCGCAACGGTAATCGGAATCTTCAGCGGGATGTTCGCCCGAATCGGCAAAGACATTCACGACAACGAGAAGTTCTTCCGCGAAGTGGAATGCGCACTTCGGGACGGAACTGGTGACCGGAATTTGGCGGACGAGGTCAGACGCAAGGCGTTGGAGCTAGGAGTCGTTGGGATCCACGACGATTTCTAGGAGAGCTGTCCAATGTACAAATTCGACTTGCCAGAACCAGGCCTGCGATGCACGGGCAATGTTCTCGGTTCAGACAATTCGTATCCGCCTCCCACAGTGCCAGTCCTAGCACGGTGCACGGTGTGCCGTCGGTTCTTCATGTCGAACGAGATGCCTTTCCACGACGGACAGTGGAAGTGCCGGTTCACGCCAGATTGCGAGGGCTATGGATACGGACTGAATGTTTTCAAAGCAACGCATGGAATCTTCGCCAGAGTCGGGGCCTTCGGTGTTTACCGTCACTGGTATCGGCGGAGTTGAGAAGTGCGACGATGCCACGCGATGTCATTCACAATCAGCACTTTCACGTTCCGCCAGGACTTCCGGCATGGGTCACGGCTGAGCTGATCGAACAAACGATCGTTGTGTGGCAGCCGTATTACGCGAACCCATTGACGGTCGAAGACGCGGTCGACATCATGCAAGCGGCCGGACAGTTGTTGAAGACGCTCGCAATAGAGGACCAGTGTCATGAAGCAGTTTGTCGCGCTCGCGCGGGTCAGCAGTCGTGAACAGGAGCGGGAAGGCTTTTCGCTCGAAATCCAAGAAGACGCCATCAGGCGATATGCCGAGCAGCATCAAGGCCAGGTCGTTCGGCTGTTCAAGATTGCGGAGACTGCCAGCAAGCGGGACGAACGCAAGACATTCAAGGAGATGGTGAGCTACGCCAAGAAGAACTCCTTCGCTCTCGACGGTCTCCTGTTTTACAAAGTAGATCGTGCCGCCCGGAATCTGTTCGACTATGTCGAACTGGAGCGACTCGAATCAGAATACGGGGTGCCATTTGTTTCGATCTCGCAGCCGACCGAAAACAATCCGGCTGGTCGGATGATGCGGCGGACTCTCGCCAATATGGCGAGCTTTTTCACGGAGCAGATGGCGGTCGATATCAGCCAGGGAATCAACCGTCGGGTCCAGGAGGGCTGGTTTCCCGGCAAGGCCTCTTACGGCTATCGGAATGTTCGTGCCAATGGCCGGAGAGTCGTCGAGGTTGATCCCGAAGCGGCGGCCAACGTTCGTCGCATCTTTCAGCTCTACGCCTACGAAAACCAGACCTTGGAGGGCGTTGTCGCTCGATTGCACGACGAAGGTGCCGTCTACCGTGCGTCAACACCCCGATTCAACCGCACCTCGGTTCACAACGTCTTGAAGGATCGTTCTTACATCGGCGAGATCCGCTATCGGAATGCCTGGTATTCGGGCAAGCAGGAACCGATCGTCGACCGGGCTACGTGGAACCGAGTGCAGTCGTTGCGAGGGATTGGCAACAATCAGTCGCACACGATTACCTATGCGGCTGGGCTCATGCAATGCGGCCACTGTGGACACCAGATAACGGGTGAAGTCAAAAGCAAGCAGACTAAAGGCGGCGAGCGATCGTACTCGTACTATTTCTGCACGCACTACAGGACTGCCGGGCATCCGAAAGCTCGGGTCACCGAGTTGGAACTCGACCGCCAGATGCTAGCGATCTTCGACAAAATGCGGATCGACGACCCCGCTGTGCAAGATTGGTTCCGGGCGGTGCTGGCCTCACAGACTCGCGACGCACAGTCCGACTCCGCTGCCCAGCGGGGCAAACTCCAGCGCCAAGCGATGCTCCTGGTGGCTCAGCAGGACCGCCTATTGAATCTGCATCTAGCCGGCACAATCGACGATGAGGTCTTCGCCGGCAAGCATACGGAGCTGCGGGATCGCCTCGCGTCGATCAAGTTGCAGCTCGATGCGGTAGATCGCTCGCACGATGAAATGAGCGAACTCGCCGTGAAGGCGTTCGAACTTTCGCAAACACTTCGCCAGCAATGGCTTACCGCCGACTATGCCGCCAAGCGAAGAATCCTTGAAATCGTCCTATCGAACTGCTCGCTCGATGGCGTAACTCTATGCCCCACAATAAGAAAGCCCTTCGACGTTCTCGCCGAAGGGCTCGTTTCGAAACAAAGTGGAGCCGAAGGGACTCGAACCCTCGACATCTAGCTTGCAAAGCTAGCGCTCTCCCAGCTGAGCTACGGCCCCGAAGGGGAGAGCTATTAGCTTATTAGCCGTTAGCTATTAGCCAGAGACGCCGGGGCATATCACCGGATTCTGGCTAACCGCTAAAAGCTAACAACTAACAGCTTTCCTCAAATGGGCGCGCCAAGATTCGAACTTGGGACCTCAGCCTTATCAGGGCTGCGCTCTAACCAACTGAGCTACGCGCCCGGCGAAATTAGCAATCGGTCAGCGGCTACTGGTAATCTACACCGCTACCAATGCAATTGCTTCTGCCGATGGACTACCGAAAGTGGGCCATTTGTCCCTCATTTAGCTAGCCCCTGCGTTGAAAAGGACCATTTTAGAGGGAAGCGGTTCGCTGTCAAACGCATCTGCGAATTGGACGGCAGGCTGTGATCTCGGCTATGCTATGGGAGGGAAATAAGCTGGCATTCAAGGAAACGCCGCTGGACTCTATAGTTGCCCCAAACTTCGGCTGACGAAGCAATTTAGCGATTGGTCGGTCCGAAGATTCCCTTTACGCGAGACTCATTGAGGAGCACGTCGGATGGACGGAAAACGACTTCAATTGGCGGCGATCGTCGTAAGTTTCTCTCTATTGTTGGGCTTAGCCGGCCCGCATGCCGCTGCGTTGGCGGCCGCCCCTTCGGCCGCCCAGGCGTTGAGTCTGAAGCCGATCCAGCCGGATGCCGCCTACACTGAGCCCACGAAGGAAGAAATTTCCCAATGCACAATCCGAGCCGAAAAGCAGAATGGCGTTACTGCTTGGGTAGTTCGTAATGCTCGCGGCGAGACCTTGCGACGCTTCGCGGATACGAACGGCGACAATGTCGTGGATTTGTGGTGCTATTTCCAGGAGGGGCTCGAGTCGTACCGTGATATCGACGCCGACTACAACGGCAAGGCCGACCAATACCGTTGGTTCCAGACCAGCGGCACGCGGTGGGGGATCGACAAGAATGAAGATGGCCGGATCGACTCCTGGCAAGTGATCTCTGCGCCGGAAGTGGCGGAAGAATTAGTCCTGGCGATCAAGAACCGTGATCGTGCTCGATTCGAGCTCCTGTTGATGACCTCTCCGGAACTGGCCGAAGCGGGTTTTGGTCGTCCGCAAGCGGAACGACTTTCGGCAGCCTTGAAGGCGGCACCGGCCGCTTTTGCTAAGTTTGCCGCTGAACAAAAGGTGGTGACGCCGCAAAGCGAATTCGCAGATTTTTATCGTACTCGGCCAGCCACCATTCCGGCCGGCACGGACGGGTCGACCAAAGATATTACGATCCACGACAACGGTTCGGCCCTGGTGACCAACGGCAACAAACACGAGCAAATTTACCTGGGGTCGTTGGTATCGGTTGGTAGTACCTGGAAGCTGTTGGATGTACCGACGATCGGCACCGACAATCAACCGGCGCCAGGTGGTTTGATTACGACCAACGCTCCCGAAAGCGATACTTCGGCACCGGTTGCCAGTGGTCCGTCGGACGAAATGCAAAAATTGATGGCGGAACTCGAAAAGCTCGATCAACAATCAATTCAAGCCCCTCCGGCACAACAGGCTACTCTGACTGACCGTCGGGCTCAGATTCTGCGTCAGCTCGCTGACGTTGCAAACGATGAGGAAATGCGGGGCGAGTGGATTCGCCAATTGGCCGACATGTTGAGCAGCGCCGGCCAGGACCCGAATACCCCCTATACGAAAGGTCTCGAGCAATTAGATGAGTTGGCCGCCGATTTACTCGCCAAGAATGCGAACGACCCCTTGGCGAGCTACGTGAAATTTCGGCGGATGTGGGCAGATTACGTGATCAGTCAGCAAGACCCCAAAGCGGACTTCGCTAAAATTCAGCAAAAGTGGCTGACGGACCTGGAAACATTTGCCAACGAAAACCCAACTAGCCCCGATGCCGCTGAGGCGATGTTGCAGCTCGGCATGTCGCATGAATTTGCAGGAACCACGGACAAAGCGCAGGAGTGGTATCAGAAGCTAGTGAAGGATTTCCCAAGTAGCGCGCAGGCCGCAAAGGCAAATGGCGTCCTGAGAAGGTTATCTTCGGTGGGCAAGCCGTTCCGGTTTCGTGCGCAGGATATCAAGGGTGGCGCCGTGGATCTCGCGGCTCCGGCGTACCGCGGCCGAGTGGTATTGATTCAGTACTGGGCCACCTGGGACGTCCGATGCAAAGAAGACATGGACCAGCTCAAGGAGCTCTATTCAAAGTACAACGTTCGCGGCGGCTTCGAGATCATTGGCGTATGTCTGGACAAAGATCCGAAGACGATGCAAAGCTTCCTGGCTCAGAACCGATACCTGTGGCGGCAGGTTCATGAGCTAGGCGGATTCGATGGCCGCCTGGCCAACGAGATGGGCGTGATGACGCTGCCCATGATGATCTTGGTCGATCAAAAGGGGATTGTTGTCGGTGACAACATCTTCGTTGCCAATCTAGAAGGCGAACTGAAACGCCTGATGGGCACGGCGACCGCTCAAGGTGCCGGAACAATACCGAACCGATAACGGGCGAGGACACTCAAGGAGGCTTCGCCGGTAGCTGGCTCCTTCCCGCTCGCTACCAAGCGAAGCGGCGATTGCGACGGGCGGAAATGCCGAGCGGCACGCTGGCGTTCGTAGTGCGGCTAGTGCGTCGTTTGGGCGACTTCGCCGAGCGACTTCGGGAGTATTGTTTGCGAATTATTTCCGACCGCTCAGAAAGTGAATCGCCATCCACGTCGGCAGCTTCAGGCTGTAATTGAATACTTCTCGATCGCATGAATTCTCTCCTTTGAACTCGCTGGCAGTAGCGCATCTCCACGTTCAACAAGAAGGACAATCGTCGAACGCCATCGAGAGAGCAATCTGCGTGCCATAAACGGCGCCGCGCGTCGATTCGTCCCGCAGGATAGGTGGTTCCTACCGCGTAGAAAATGACTAGAGAGATGCGCTGAGACTGGGTGATTCTCGTGTCTGTCGGTGACGATCGAATCATCGTGGTGGTCTAAAAACTCGTCTTTTTTGTGGGGAGCAACTGAGCTCCAAGCTCGTCCTAATTTCCTTCGCATGGTGAAGTACTCTGAGGAGCGGCTTAAGTAGTTTTCTCATTGCCATTTACGATCGAATTTCTCGTTAGTCGTTCAGCCCCGTAGCCCAGCAGAGCGAAGCCAAATCCGGCGGAAGTCGAAGATACGTCAGTCCATAGAACCAGCACACCAGATTGGTGAGCCAATTCACTAAAATGGTGAATCGCGCAGACTCGAACCCTCAATTATCAACGCCAGTTCGGTTTGTGTTGATTCCGGCCGTAACGTACCGATCGTCCGCGCAAGGTCCGCCAACCCGACCCCTTGCCTTAGAGTAAACGTACTACGATAGCCGTCGCCCGCTACGAAAGCAGCCCAGACGAACTGCACTGGCTTCAAGCCCCGAAGACCGTCACTCTTGGCGTACGTCGATACTTCCAGATTCAGGCCAGCATGTGCTCGGCAAGGTATGCCAACGAACTCACGAGCCCAAAAAAGTCTGTTTGGAAAGGCTTTGCGATGAGTTTTGATTGCACCACAAATGGCGCAAGCTATTTCAGGGGCCCGTCCCAGGACGCACACCCCAACCGGTGGCGCGCAGCGCGAGCGCGATTCCGACCATAGCCATTTTGTCAGGCAAGCCGTGTGCCAGATTGAGGTCGACGGAACGGTGGGGACCCTGTAAAGTTTGCAACTTCGTTACATTTTGACACTGTACTCCTGCCAATAACTCGACCCTCCGACGATTCCTGACCGACTGTAAGTAGTTGTTAAATAACATCTTGCAGTCGAGAGCGAAGATTCTGCCAAGGCTCTTTCTTCGGCCTGGCACGTCAATCGCTTGAAGACTCCTGCAGACCGACTAGGTTGCCTTGCCACCTCATCCGAAGGACTTGGATGGAGTGGAGATTCAAGGCAACTGCCGACAGAAATTAACCTTGGAAGGAACCAAGGATGAATGTCCTCCCCGTGTGGTCCCTGACAAGCTTTGTATTTCTGCACTTGGGCGCTCTGGCCTGTGCATGGTGTACGCGTGTGTCGGCCGGATCGCGGTTTGAGCTGTGTTTCCAATATCTTTTTCTGCTGGCCTTGAGCGCGGTCGGCATTGCAACTTGGTACGGACACTCGGTTGATTTTGGCCGCGGAATCCCTTCTGGAATCACGCTGATTTCCATGGTGTTGCTAGCTGTGACCGACTTCCGTCGGTATCACGAACCCGTCCAGCCCAACTCACTTGCGATGTACCGCTAGCAGAGAACACAATTCCTCAGCCGGTTCGTTGCCCGCAGAGCCGGCGCACCTTCCCCAGTTTTGTTCTCTAGCGCCCCAAGACCGGCAAAACCGGAAAAAGACTCCCTTTCGGCACCACCGTCAGCCGAAACTAACTCCAAGGACCGGGGGTCTTGAGGTTAGGGCGTAGAGCTTGCAGCCGGGCTGCGGTTTCCCTCACCTTGAAATCTGCCCCCCGACCTCGTGCTATTCGACCTAGGGGGGAAGACAATGCGGACGACGTTATTCATGGCCTGTGTCGCGCTGTCGGTGATGGTGCCGGCTACGCGGGTCACAGCGCAATCCACACAAGACAAGGCGATCGCCCAAGAGATCGGCAACCAACTGAAGGCCAGTGGCCAACTGCGTGACTATCGCATCGGCGTGAAGTACAAAGAGGGCGTTGCGGCGCTATCCGGTACGGTTACCGATCAGCAGCAACTGATCACTGCCGTGCGACTCACGCAGGGAATGAGCAATGTCCATCACGTCGTCAATAACCTGACGATCACTGGCCAAAGTAATAGCCTCGCAAAACCGGCTTCACAACAGACAGGGCGAGCTTCGTACCATGGTCCTGGACCGCAAGCGGCCCTCGCGACGCGGACCTCGTACCAACCGAATGGCGCTCAGCAACCAATGATTCGCCAACCAATGAATGGGCAGGCGAACCAAGGACAGGCGATGCAACGCCAGCCCCAATACCAGGGCCTGCTTCCCATGGGCCAACGCCCACGGGGACCGATGAACGCCGGTCGCATGCCAGCACAAGGCCGCGGCAATGCTCCGTTGCCCATGGGCCGGCCTCAGGTACAGCAAGCCATGGCCCAACAACAGATGGCCATGCAAGCAGGCTGCAGCAACTGCGGTCCTGGTGGTGGCGGCATGGGAGGCGGTGGCTACGATGGCGGCATGATGGGTGGGCCACCTGCCATGGGTTACGTGCCCGGAGGTCAATCGGGTGCCGTCAATTACGATAACGCTCAGATGCCCGGATACGCTTGGCCCAGCTATGCAGCGTATCCAAACTACGCCGCATTGTCCTATCCGAAACAGTACTCGCCTTCGGCTTGGCCATATATCGGTCCCTTCTATCCGTATCCACAGGTTCCGCTGGGCTGGCGAAAAGTGAGCCTCGAGTGGGACGACGGTTGGTGGTTCCTCGACTTCAGCGACACCGGCGCGAACCACTAATCGGTTGAATGTTTTCCGCACGATGTGCCTACCCACCAGCCCCTGCCGCGAGCACGAATCGCGGCAGGGGTTTTGCATGCGCGCTGGTGATGCAGTGCTATTGCTAGTGGACGCGGTAGTTTTTTCGTCACAACCGGAAAAACCCGCAAGTTCTTCCCAGTCTCACTCGATAACAAATTCCTAGCGGAAGTCAGGCTTCGCCAGGCGTCGGCCTCGCGCACATTTCCGAGTTGCCTCATTTCGACGGCCAAACATCGGCAACTGCGTTTCCGATCGATGGAAGCGCCCGATCGCATCACAAAGGACGAACGATGGCACGATCAATAATCCTGGGACAAGGACTTGCTTTAGCTTTCCTCACGCTCTTCACAACGGGCTGTGGGTGGGGACTGGCGACACAGGGTCCGAGCTTGGGTCCGGTTTTGGCGATTCCGATTCCGGTCAGCCCTTACTTCCAAGCACGCAAGGAAGGGGAAGCTTGGGATAAAGAACGCTACGATCGCGTGCCGATCCTCGGGCCGATCACATCGGGGGGGCCGCCGGTCGCGCTCGATACCCCCAGCGACGACGAAGTGATTCGCGCATTGGAAAAAGCCCGACCGGTCGAGGGTGGTGTCCCGCTGCTTTACGAGCGCAATCGCAATAACGTGCGAATCGTGAAGTACAAGATTGCCGACTACGTCGATCCACCGCGGGTTTATCCCCTTCTTGGACCTGCTCAGCAGCACCACGCCCATTACAAGTGCATCATCTACTACGAAGACGTCCGCAGAATCGGTTGGCCTGTGCCGCACACGATTCGCGATAGCGACACGGAAGAAGTGATCTACATCGACCATAACCACTTGCATATGGTTGGCAACGTTGATACTGGTGCGGGCGCTCACTTTTAGTCCAAGCGGTCCGTTGCGTCCGGGGAGTGAAAACGAGACAAGGAGATCGGGAGACACGGAGTCAAAAGAGATAGGTGGGCCGGCCGTCCACGCGGATTCTCTTTGACTCACGTACTCTCAGTCTTCTTGCCTTTGTCATTAAAGAGAGTAGTTTTGCATGAGCTCGGCCATCTTGATGCTTGCTGATGCCGCGGCCGTACCCGCTCCCGCGAAAAGTTTGTTCGAGATGCTAGTGGCGGGCGGGCCTCTGATGATCCCGATTTTGCTCGCTTCGTTTATCATGTTGTTGATCACGTTCGAGCGATTGCTGAGTTTGCGTCGCCGCCGGGTGGTGCCCCGCTTGTTTGTCGAGCGATTTTTGCTGCAATTGCGCGAAGGAGCTCTGGATCGCTCGGAAGCACTCGAAAAATGCGACGACGAACCAAGCCATATTGCACAGGTGTTTGCCGCGGCGCTGCGGAAATGGGGCAAGCCGGCAGTGGAGGTTGAGCAAGCAGTTTTGGACGAAGGCGAGCGAGTCGCCAACGTGTTGCGGAAGTACTTGCGCGTGATGAATGGCATCTCCACGGTTTCGCCGCTGTTGGGACTGGCTGGCACGGTGTGGGGAATGATGAATGCATTCAATGTGATTGCCACCAACTCGGCGATGGGGCGGGCTGAAATGCTGGCCGGCGGAATTAGCGTAGCACTAGTTACGACTGCCTCTGGTCTGATGGTCGCCATCCCGGCAATGATCCTCTTTATGTACTTTGTTGGTCGTGTGGATGGCCTCGTGATGGAGATCGACAGCCACGGCCAGGAGTTGGTGAACCTGATTTCGGCCGAAGCCCTGGAGGAACGAAAAGCCGGCCGTTCGACCATTTTCCGCCGCAAGGCGGCTTAACGGCGAAAGCGTTTCCACCTCATGCCGCTCAAGTTGCAACAAGACGCGGAAATCCAACTGAACCTCACACCGATGATCGATGTGTTGTTCCTGTTGATCATTTTCTTCATGGTTGCGACAACCTTTGGCGACCTGGAGCGGAATATGGAACTGCAGGTGCCCGAGGTAACGGAAGCCGGCGACTCGATTCGCCCGATCCAGCCGCTGGTAGTCAATGTATTCGCCGACGGCACACTCTCTCTCGACGATCAACCGCTTACCTTGGACGAGTTGGCATCCCAGCTAGTCGAAGCCCGTAGCCGGATCGGACAGCCGACCGTTGTCATCCGGGGCGATGCCGACTGTGCGTTTCAGAGCGTGGCGTCGGTGCTCGCGGCCTGCAAGAGCGCGAACATCTCGGAACTGGGCATCACCGTTCGCATTGCGGCGTCCGGTGCTTCGGTGCCGCGCTAAGCCCGCGACGGTGATTATGCCCAGGTTCCTGATACTTGCTGGCCTTCTGCAGAATCTCTTGGCTGTGCGCCCGCTCTACTTGATTATTTGGTGTGGTCTGGTTGGCCTTAGCGTGGCACTGGTTTTGCTAATGCACAGCCAGCGGAGTCGAAAACATCCTATTTACCGCTGTGCGCTGGCTTCCCTATTGGTGCATGTGGTGTTTGTCGGACTCACGATGATGGTGCGCCTGGTCGTCGGCGACGGCGGGGCAGGGGACGGGCCGCCGATCCACGTTAAGCTAGTCGACGACATCCAGACAATTGGGCCAAGCACACTTGCAGCTCCGCCCCAACTGCCTGTCGAGAGCGAACAAGGGCCGATCGTCGCGCCGACGGGCAACTTGGTAGCCTCGAACGAAGTCTTGTCGGAGGACGCGACGAATTCGGAGGTTGTCTTCGAGCCGCCACCGCTTCTTGTTTCCCCTGAGCCGATCGCGGAAAAACAAATCGAGCTCAACGACAAAGCCAGTTCAGGGCAAGAAACCTTGGCCCAGGAAACGCCGACAGTTCCTCAGTCAGTATTGCCTATGGCGGAAGCGGTTGAGACTGTGTCGACAGAGGCTGCGGCGCCCTCTGAAGTGACAGAAGTAGCCAGTCAGGTTTTGTCAGCTACGAGTCCCTACGCTCTCCGGCAGGCCGCTGACCGTCTGAAATATGCTGAACAGCATGGTGGCAGTGTGGAAACGGAAGCCGCTGTGGCGGCCGCCCTTCAATGGCTGGTTCAATCGCAGTCGCCCGACGGCCGCTGGGATGCCAGCCGTTTTGGTGCCGGCCACGAAATGGCTGTGCAGGGACAAAATCGTGGCGGGGCCGGGGCCGATGCGGATAGCGGCATATCGGCACTGGCACTACTGGCTTTGATGGGAGCCGGTCATACTCCTGTCGCAGGGGATTACCAATCGAACGTTACCAAAGGACTTGAGTTCTTGATGCGTGGACAGTCGGCCGACGGCCATCTGGCGAGCGAAACCAGCCTTTACGCTAGAATGTACTGTCACTCGATGGCCACTTTCGCCCTGGCAGAGGCATTCGCGCTAACAAGTGACAAGCGGCTCGAACCGGTGGTCGGACGTGCGGTCGATTATTCTCTCCGAGCGCAGCATCCTTCGACCGGCGGTTGGCGATACCAGCCCGACGACACAGGAGATACCAGCCAACTCGGTTGGCAACTGATGTCGTTATGGAGCGCCGAGCGGGCCGGCATCAAGATTCCGCCCCCGACCTGGACCGGGGCCGAGCGATTCCTCCGCAGCGTACGTCGCGGACGTCACGGCGGACTGGCCAGCTATCGGGCCGACGGCCCGGCCAGTACGCCGATGACAGCCGAGGCATTGTACTGCCGTCATTTGGTCCGTGAAGTACTTGGCGGAGGCACCGATCTGGCCGCGGCGAACGAAGCTACCGCTGCTTTGCTTGCAATGCCCCCCGAACCAAATCGCGTCAACTTGTACTATTGGTATTATGGCACCCTGGCACTCCATCACCAGCAAGAGGCGAGTAGCGAAAC
The DNA here is from genome assembly GCA_041753435.1 of Pirellulales bacterium. Lineage (GTDB taxonomy): Bacteria > Planctomycetota > Planctomycetia > Pirellulales > Lacipirellulaceae > DASYDU01. Next base: position 14,359 of record JBGSUJ010000049.1, read on the forward strand.
GGCGGCGGCGTGGCTGTCGTGGAATGCGGCTCTGACACGGGTGTTGTTAGATTCGCAAATCAGCGACGGCCCTGAGGCGGGAAGCTGGGAGCCTAACTGTGTCTGGGGCGGCTACGGGGGCCGAATTTATTCGACGGCCATCGGGGCGATGTGTCTGGAGGTTTACTACCGATATACGACCGGGCCAGATTACGACGGCTGGACGGCAACAGGGCCGGAAGTTCGCCGTTTACCACAATAAAGGTCGCCATGGGATCGCGACCCACAGCTTCATGCGAACTTGACCCAGTTTGGCCAATCGCTTAACTTTGAAACAAGTTGGGGTCAAAGCGAACCGACTATAAGCAAGTCAATTCTGGCCCTGGCGGCGAAATAGGTTGCTAGCACCGGCAGGATTTAGGGACAACAAAAATTTTTGATTCTCGGCGCCGTCGCCAAGTGGCTAAGGCATCGGATTGCAAATCCGAGATCGTGAGTTCGACTCTCACCGGCGCCTCTTTTTCTTTTCTGGCCCACAGCTTGAGGGCCTGGCTGGCGGCGGCTGTATTTCGACTGCTAGCGAATTGTACCCGCTTCGCCTCGGTCATTACTTCTGCAATCGCGCTTGCCGTTGAGCCGTGGTCTCGCTATTCTCCGCACCACTCGTCTGTCGGAAATCGCTCACACGCTCAACTTGTTTATCTCGGTGCTATTATCAGCAGCACGCCGCCCGGTACCGCGGGCCGAGGAGAAACCATGCAACGTTCTCATTTTCGTACTCTCACACTGACCACGGTCGTGCTTGCCATTGGTGGGATGGTGGTCTTATTCGCAACGAGTGGGTGCGCACCGCTGCTGGCGACAGGTATGTACGTCGTCCAGGGCGGCCATGTGGTCCCCGCGGAATACGATGGTCTGCGAGACGCGCGCGTGGTGGTTGTCTGCCGGCCGCCTTCCTCGCACGAGTATCGCCATGCCGGGGCCTCACGTGCCATTTCGCAGCGGATTAGTCAACTGTTGGTTGATAACGTCAAGAATATCGACGTGGTGAACCCACGCGAGGTTGATGACTGGCTCGATGAAAGCGATTGGGGCGAATTCAAAGAGCTGGCTCGCGCTGTACGCGCTGACAAGGTTGTTTACGTCGAACTAAACACTTTCGAACTCTACAAAGGAAAAACGCTGTATCAAGGCCAGGCCGATGCATCGGTCACAATCTACGACATGAAGAACAACAGCAAGCTCCTCTGGGATCGCCATCTGGGCGAGATTCTCTATCCCACCAACAGCGGTATTCCGGCACAAGACAAACCAGAGCAACAGTTTGAACGAGAATTCGTCACGATCATCGCGACTCGCATCGCCGAACATTTTTACAAGCACGACGCGAACAGTGGCTTCGCCTTGGATGCCATGGCGAATCGGTAGACAGGCGAGATCTGCTAGCCAAAACATTCACAGTGCCGGCGGATCGCGGCGAGGTTTTTGTGGGGCCGCAGAGGGTGGTTCGCGACGGCGATTATTGCCGGCTTGGACCCGAGCTAATTGTGCTGCCACGTTGTCGAATCGTTCGGTCCACATCCAGCCTAGGGGTTGGTTCAACTCTCGCTCAGCATCCATCGCCCAAGGTGTGCTCGGATGCTCGGCAACAACCCGCCCGAGATAGGATCGGGCCGTTGCTGCCTCCTTGGCTAAGGCACTATTGGCGGAGACCTCCGTCGCAGGCCTCAAAACCCACGTATCGTTCCGCGGATCACGAAAAGTGAGTCCCTGTTTGGCCAAGGCCAGCATTGCATTGTATCCCTCAGTACGCACTTTGACGGCCAGCGCTCGGCCTAACGCCAAGTCGAAACCAGCTTGCCAGCGCGGTTTAAGGACTTTGTGGCGGTCCGGCTCACCTTGTCGGAGAATTGCAACCAACTGCTGAATCCGTGGTTCGAGTTTGGCGGCATTGCGCTGGGCAAGCGAGAGCTCGCGGGCGAATTGCGCCTCATCGACCTTGGGAAACCGCCGGCGAATATTTTCCATCGGCGTTGTCCAAGAAAGCTGCGCCCCTTCGACAAGGGCCCGGCAGGCACGATTCTGCGAGAGCATTTTGTAATACTGAGCGACGGGCATGTAGTCTGGTCGATAATTTCGCATCACACGCTCGTCGAAAAATGCGGCCATGTGGGACGAGTACGCGGCAGTTTCCCAGGAAGTTACCGAGCCCCCGACCTTGCGATTGGGATGCACCGTGAAGTACAGCCCGCCGGTTTCGGTCGTCAGCCGACACAGGCCATAGGGACCGAAACCCGAGTCGATCCGCTCTTCGTACTCGCGTTCGCCGGCAAAGTTCAGTTTAATCCGCTCTGGCAGGAGCGATTCGGGACCCTGATGCACGGCTAGCCACTGTACCGATTGATCGAAATTCGGATCGGGATCGATGTACTTCACAAAGGCATCTGCGCGGCCAAATGGGGCTGGGACGCCGACCACGTAAACCGGCATGGCAAATTTTCGGCAAGTTGCGATGGCTCCTTCAAGTTGATCGATGTCGTCGCCCGCTTCATCGGTGAAGACAACAATCATGACGTTGCGATGCGGCGACTGCAGCCGATAGTGGCGAAACTGCTCGGCCAAAACTTGAACCGACTGGAACACATTTTCCCGACCAGATGAATCGTCGAGGATTCCACGGACAGCTTCTTTGATCTCTACAATGTCGTCCGTGGGTTTCTCTGTGAGCAGGGCAACCGACTCGCCAAACGAAGCAATGGCGGTCAACAGCGGCTTGTCATTGTGTCGACGAAACGCTGGGTTCTTCGCGGCCTCAATCATCCCTAGCTCGTCGTAAACCCGATCAAACCGCTCGGCAATAGATTCGCGCTGAGCTTTGAGACTCCCCGATTGATCGAACAACCACACCACCAGTGTCGGTCGCTCATCGAGCGAGAGAAGAATCTCGTTGGTGATCCGATCAATGGCCCCCGCCGCGCCGACTGTGCCCTTGCTGCCAGCCCCGCTAATCAGCAGATTCTCAGTGGGGTTGCGGCCGGTGAGAATTGTTGGATGGATATCCAGGACTTGGATCTGGCCGACTGGGGTAATCGTCTCCCTTGCGAATGCGAGTTGGGCATCGGATCCCGCGATCAGCGCCTGGGGGATAGCATCGTCACTGCCACCATCGGCGAGCGCCCCAACCGTTTCGGTACGCTCGGTGGAGAAATGAAACGCCTCGGCGACAGGTTCTGGCTCCAGTTCGGCAACTCGTGCAGAGAGCAACAATTCCCGCGATTCGGTTGGCATGAGAAGTGTTGCAACAGCAAGCGCCAGCAGCATGCCCGTATGCACCAGGAAGCTGAACAGCCACGCCGAAGCACCACCATCGAGCGGGACATGTTCGTATCCGCTGTGGGATTGCCACCATTCGCGCAGTTTGCCGAGTGCAAACACTTTTCGTCGCTCCCGCGCTGTTCCCGATTCGAGCTAGGCCACATTGGTGGCAATGTTAGGCCACCTCCTGTATTTTCTACTGCCAGAGTGAATTGAGCAACTGACGAGATTCGAGCGGCCGCTTCAGGTAAAAACCCCCTTCCCGACCCAAAGTTTCGGCTACAATGAAAAAGATTGCGACTTGGCGTCGTGGAGCCCGGTCGCAAGGGAAAAAATGGGTCGCGCTGCCCTGCCAGGAATGATGCAATGTCGAGCCGATTTCGATGGATGTTTGCTGCAATTGTAAGCGCCGCGGCCCTCGTCCCGACAGCTTATGCCCAACGGGGGCTGCGCGTTGGCCCTCCCGAGGCGACGAAAGTGACGACTAAGGATGGTGTCGAGCTGTCGATCACTTATTACCCTGGCCCGTTTGCCAAAGATCCTGCGCTCGGCAAGCAAGCGACCCCGGTGGTCTTGCTGCACGGTGAGAAAGACACTCAGAGTATGTTTTCCTCACTGGCGAAACGACTCCAATCAACGGGGCAAACCGATAAGTCGACGTCGTTTGCAGTCGTCACCGTCGATCTACGCGGACACGGCGCGAGCACGCGTCAGAAGGGCCTTGATGGCCAGAACCGTCAAGTCGACGTAGCCAAGCTAAGTCGCAAGGACATCCTCTCGATGTCGGCGTTGGATATGGAGGCAGTACGTAGTTTCTTAGTCCGCAAGAACGATGCCGGCGAATTAAACCTGAATAAGCTGTGCTTGGTCGGAGTTGGATTGGGGGCCACCGTGGCCGTCAACTGGGCGGCTCAGGATTGGAGTGCGCCGCCGCTGTTGGTCGGCAAACAAGGCCAGGATGTGAAGGCTTTGGTCCTCGTATCGCCCCAGTGGAAGTACCGTGGCGTCATGTTACAACAGGCGCTGCGACTGCCAGCAATCAAGAAAAACATCGCTTGGATGCTCGTCTATGGCGAGCAAAGTTCTGATCAAGCGGCCGATGCAAAGCGGATTTACCGCCAATTAGAACGGTTTCATCCAGAGCCAACGTCGCAGCAGCGGCCACCCCGCGGGCTGGTGCAAGTGCCGCTAGACTCGGCTCTGGAGGGCAGTGGCCTGATGAGCCAGGTTGGCGATTCTATCGAAGCCAGTATTGTCGATTTTCTGACGGTCCATGTTGCCGATCGAGAATGGACGTGGACTAAGAGACGAAAACGTTTAGAGTAGCTCGCCCACGCTACGGTTAATCCAAACGTCCGGCCGGAACTGGCCGCAGTAATTTGGCTCGCGGCGGTTGCTCAAATTCTTGGGGAGGCCATTCGACGGGAATCATTCCGGCATGCGGGTCGGTTTTTCCTCCGCCAAAACTCTGGGATGCTGCAATCGTGGTCGCAGAGCCTGTGCTGTGACGATCTGGAATCTGCAATTCGACACCAATCGGCAGCAGTTCGGGGGTGATGAGCACTTCGCGGTTCAGTTGAAAAATCTCCCGCTCACGTGATGCGTCGTCGAGATAACGATCGGCCAGCTTGGTTAACGAATCGCCATCGATAACAATGTGGGTCCGCCGGCTAGCTAAATCTGCGGGGTGATCGCTGGCAAGCTGTTGTGAGTTTGACTTGCGGATCAGATCACCGTTGTTGAACGGTACTTGCACAGATGTTCTTTCGGCACCTGGAGAGTGCTCAAATGCCACCGCCTGCGTGTTGCTTGGGTTTTCAACGTGATTAGTATTGGGTGTCCAACGGGGCCAGCGATCCCAGGGCGAGGCCGATGTCGCGTTGGCTTGGTCATTCGCTGGTATCACATTGGTGATGTGAGCAATGGGCGGCTGGTGGGATGGGGTGCGGATCGGATCCGTGATGGCTTTGGGATCGGATGAAACAGAGGAGAGTTCTGGCCCAGAGGCCATGAGAGGCGCTCGATTCGCTGACGATTCCGCTTTTAGCCATGTCGGTTCTAACGAATAAGAGCCTGCCTGTATGGCAAGCACGCTGGGATTGGGAGTGACGTATTCGGCTTCCGGAACTAACGCGCGAGGTTCGCTGGGCGACGTGTTGCCTGCCGGTAGCATCGCTTGGAATACCGCGAGCACTCCCTGGGCACGGTTGAGTGCCGTTGGGGAGGGAGCCCGCGAATCGACGATATCTGTGAAGCCGCCGAAGAACAGCGCCATGCAGTAGCCGGCGGCAAGCAAGACCGCTGCCAGGATAATTTTACGCGACTCGGTCACGGTGAACCTCTTGAAAATAGTCGTGACGACTTGGCAACCGGCATGGCAGCCTTGGCGTCGTGAAAACGACCGGTTCGTCCGTGAACTGTCTCTCAGGTGCAAGCAGTCATCTTGCGCACCCTATTGCATTCTTCGGTCTGGCGGCTGCCGAGATTCGAAATATATCGCGCATAAATGCAGAACTATCGCCAGCACCGACCGCTCGCGCGGATCCGCTAAGCCCTGCCGATTGGGCTAAATCGAATGCTCCGGATGCCGTTCGGGGTCCCGTAAAATGATGGGGCGGACAGTTACGTAGCAGGGGTAGTTTCGGCCGATTCGCCACTCAACCAGAGCAGCACCGGCGCAGCGATGTAGACCGTGCTGTACGTGCCGACCACCGTGCCCACCAGGAAGGAAAAGGCAAATCCGTGGATGCCATCGCCGCCCCAGAAATACAGAATGGCAACCGTGATGAACACGGTCAACGCGGTCAGCAAGGTGCGGCTCAAGCATTGATTGACGCTCGCGTTAACCATCGTCGAAGTGAGCTTAGGGCTCTTGCCTTTGATTTCGCGGAGTCGATCGAACGTCACGATCGTATCGTTGAGCGAGTAGCCAATGATGGTCAGCAAGGCAGCCACAATCGTCAAGCCAATTTGGAACGAATCGATTTTGAGCGCAGAGGCCAATCCGGGCACTGCATCGACCACGTACTTACTCAGGGCCAACATGCCAATCGTAACGAGCACGTCATGCACCAAGGCTGCCGCGGCTGCCAAACCGTACATCAGCTTCTGAAAGCGAACCCACAGATAAATGACCACGCCCAATAAACTGAGGAACAGGGCCTTCAGTGCATCAACCTGCATATTGCTGGAGACGCGGCCGCCGATTTTGTTGGCCAGCGGAAACATCGCCATCTGTTCCACGTCTCTTTCCAACTCAGCCAGCACGCGCTGGGCGGTCGATTCATCTGCTTCACCTAACCGGACGGTCCAGTTCTTGAGGCGTGTTGAGCTGCCATCTCGGTAATCGGGGCTGCTGACATTAGCAATCACGCCTTCAACGTTTTGACCTTCCAGAGCGCCAGTCAACAACTCCTGCAATGCATCGTGGCTTACGCCGTCGTCCTGATCAAAACCGGGACCCTCGTTGACTAAAATTTCCGCCTGATAGCCAGTGAATGTCCCCTCACTAAACGGCGTGATCTTTCCAATCGAGACAGAGTACATCTGCAGTTTGTCGCCAAATGTTTTCGTGACGATTTTTTTGACATTGTCGACAGATTGGTCGCTGGTATCCACCGAAAATCGGGTACCCGACTGGCCCCGCTCCACAACGAGCAAGTTCTTGGTGGCGAGATCGGTTTCCTCCAGCGCTTTGCGGACCTGGGCGATCGTCATCTTGTCGTCTGGGTTCAGTACAAACGCGACCGTAGAACCTCCCGTGAAGTCGATATCGAGTAGCGACCAACCTCGGCTAACGACGGCTGCCATACCAATGCCAATCACCAACAAGGAAAGGCCAATCGCGGACCAACGTTTGCTGAGAAAGTCGAAGTTCGGATTCGACAAAACCCTTAGCATCGAAAGCTTCTTGATCCAGCCCAGTCGCTCCGAAATATCGAACATCAGCCGCGAGCAGAAAATCGCGGTGTACATGCTGGTGAGAATGCCCAGGATCAGCGTGACCGCAAAGCCCTTCACTTGATCCGTAGCGAACAGGTACAGCGCGATGCCGGAGATAATCGTGGTGATGTTCGAGTCGACAATCGCCGACATCGCGCGGTCGAAACCGTTGCGGATCACCATCCTCAATGCAGCGCCGCCTCGGAGTTCTTCGCGCATCCTTTCGAAAATCAAGATATTGGCGTCGACCGACATGCCCATGGTGAGCACTAAACCCGCCAGGCCTGGTAGCGTGAAGGCGGCCTTAATGAGCACCATGAGGGCCACCACCAGAAGCAAGTTGAAGGCCAGCGCCAAACAGGCGATCACCCCTGCAAAGCGGTAATAAAACAGCATGAAAACAAAAATTGCGATTCCCGAAATAGCAATCGCTTGCTTACCGCTTTCAATGGTCGTGGCGCCCAGCGTTGGGCTGATCACTTCTTCGCTGATCGGTTCCTTCTCGAGCTCCAACGGCAATTTGCCCTCCTGAAGGATCGAGACAACGTAATCAACTTCGTCTTCCGACATATTGCGGCCGCTAATCTGGCCGCTGCTAAAGATCGTGGTCTCGATGCTCGGCGCAGAAAGCAATCGCTTGTCCAGGACAATTCCCAAGTAACGACGCGCTCCCGTAGCCGCGTTTGGTTTGTTCTTGCTCGTGAGTTGCTGAAACCGCCTAGCGCCTTGCGTATTGAACGTAAAATTCACCGCCGGGCCGCCACGCTCATCGACACCTTTCGATACCGAACGCAGATAGTCGCCGGTGACGCTGATCGCCGGTGGATCGATCATTACCAGTGCTTCCGGGCGATCGCCGGCCATGCGCTTCACGATATTACGACCATCGTCGGAATCGACCGGCCCAAATTCGTCGGGCGCGTACGCGACCCATTCGGCCACAACGCGGCCACCCACTTTGACTTCTTTCTGTGCCGGCGAGAGTTCTTGTGCCAGGCGGATGATTTCGCGTTCCTGCGGATTAGGTTGGGTTGGGTCCGCCGTGATGCGAAACTCCAACTGGCCCATTTCCGTGATCCGCCGCTTGACGAATTCCAGGGCATCGTCGCCAGTATTGGGGATGATGATCTCGATCGCCGGTCCGTACTCGCGAATGGTAACTTCCCGCGTACCGGTGGGGTCGATGCGGCGCTTGAGGATGTCAATCAGCTCTTGAAGTTCGATGCGGCGGCCGGGATCGGGTTCTTCGTCGTCCCCAACGGGCTTGTCGGCCAGCTCGTAAACGAGAGTGATGCCACCCGCAAGATCAGGGCCGAACTTAAACTCACCCAGCGACACGATGACGAGCGCCGCCGCCAAAGTGCCGAGCACCAGGCTAATTTTCCAGCCGTGGTCTGGCATCCGCAGCCAGGAAGCAAGAAAGTTTCCCACGAAAATGGGCAACACAAACAGCCCCAAGATAATGAGGCCGTAGTACACCGGCCGCATATCAAAATCGCTGCTGGCTGCTGCTCCTGCGGCCGTCTCTGCGTCGGATGTGCCGCTGGTAACAGCCCTTGTTTTGGCGTCCGCCGTCGCTTGGCTCGGAGTTTCATTCTCTGCAGTGGAGGCATCTTCCGCTGGGACTGCAGGCGCGGCGGACGTATCCTCGGTCGTAGTTGTGTCTGCCGGCACGCGCGCTCCAACAGCAGGCGCTTCGATGGCCGATTGTTCAATGGCTGGTGTTGTTGTGGCCGGCTCCTGAGCCAGCACAACAGAGAGCGGCGATGCGACGAGCAGTGCGATGGCAATCGTCCGAAACCACGCGGCTCGAGGCAGACATCCACTTGTTGCATCGGAATGACAACTTCCAGTTGTGCTCATGATTATTTCTTAAAGTCTACGCCACATCGCCGCAGGCATTCATGTACCTTCCGTCGGCGGATGCGTGCCTGGTTTATTTGGACTTTCCGCTTGCTGAAGGGCCATTCGAATTTTCATTGTCGGTGACCACTCGGGCAATTGCCGATGAGTTAATCCGAAGTTTCGTGCCGGTCGAATCGTCGACACGAATCGTCACTCGATCGGCATCTCGCTGCACATTCGTAACCACTCCGTGGATTCCGCCAATCGTCACCACGTGGTCGCTTTCCTTTAAGCTGGCAACCAACGAGCGGAACTCCTGTTCCTTTTTCTTTTGCGGCCGAATCATCAAGAAGTAAAACAGCCCGAAGATGATCACCAGCGGCATCATCATCCGCAGTAATGCGTTCGGGTCGGCCTCTTGAGCGAGCAGCCAGCCTTGTTCGAGCAGGGCGATCACAGCCTGGAATTCCGATCGGTGAAGGGTCAGCGTTAGGAGGTCAATGAACAGAAGCGGCCCGACGCTCGGGCCGCGCCGGGCCAGTGCCTGGCAACTTAAGCCCGTCATCATAAGATGATGGGGCGCAACGGGCAAGGGCGGGTGATGAGAGCTAAAGAACAGCGGAATCGGTGAGCAGGAACGCCAGTCTTTGCTCCCTCTCTTCAACGCCTCTCCGCTTCACCCGCTCCCTCCGCCCACCCCTGTTCTCTTTCCTCATAAAACTGGGCATAGCGGTCTGCGGCAATGGCCTGCCGTGCGTCGGCCAACAGACGCTGGTAATAGGTCAGATTGTGGATCGAGAGCAAAATGGGCCCCAGCATCTCGTTCGCTTGAAACAAATGGCGGAGATAGCCGCGGCTGTGGCGACAGGCAGGGCAAGGGCAGTGGGCTTCGAGCGGTTCGCGGTCGTGCGCGTGTTGCAAATTCCTAAGCCGGACCGGACCTCGATCGGTGAACGCCAATGCGTTGCGGCCATTACGTGTCGGCATGACACAGTCGAACAGATCGACGCCGATCCGAATCGCTTCGAGTAAATCAATCGGCCGGCCAACGCCCATCAAATAGCGCGGCCTGTCGGGTGGCAAGTGAGGCACGGTTGCGGCGAGTGTCTCGTACATTTCCTCAGGAGTCTCGCCCACACTCAGTCCGCCAATGGCGTAACCGGCAAAATCCATCGCCACAAGCTTCTCTGCCGACTCCGCCCGCAATTCCGCATCGAGCCCTCCCTGGATGATGGCAAAAACCACCTGGTCGGTACGCGTCGCCGCCGCGCGGCACCGCGCGGCCCAACGGATGCTCCGTCGCATCGCCTCGGCGATCACTTCCCGCTCGTTCGGCAGTGCCACCACATGATCGAGTTGCATCGCCACATCGCTGCCGAGTGCCTCCTGTACGGCGATCGATCGTTCGGGCGTGAGCTCAATCCGCGCGCCGTCGATGTGCGAGCGAAACACCGCCCCCTGCTCGTCGATGACTGCCCGATCGGCAAGGCTGAAGATTTGAAAACCACCGCTATCGGTGAGGATCGGCCCGCTCCAACCCATCAGCGAGTGCAGTCCGCCAAGGGCCGTGACGGTTTCCGGTCCGGGACGCAGCAGCAGATGATACGTGTTCGCGAGGATCATCTGCGCGCCCGTCTCGCGCAGGCGGCCGGCGTCCACACCCTTCACTGTGGCTTGCGTGCCGACCGACATGAAGGCCGGCATTTCAACCGTGCCATGCGGCGTCGTCAAACGCCCCAACCGCGCATGGGAGCCGGCATCTTCGTGCAGAAGGTCGAAGCCGAACGTCATACGATCCAAGAGGGCGGACGGGGAATGGCTGCCTTCCATCTTCCCCATTCCACCTCCCCCCTTCGTTTTCAGTCGCCCCGCAATTTGAGGGCTTGAATCGTCAGCTTCTCGCGGACTTCGTTGAGGCTGGTGACACCAAAATTTTTGCATTCCAGCAAATCGTCGCCAGTTCGGCGGACCAATTCGCCAATGGTGGAGATGCCCAGCCGGACCATGCACTTGCGCGCCCGCACCGAGAGGTTGAGTTCGGAAATCGGTCGATCGAGCATGGCCCGCTCGTTGGGCGAGAGGGTTTCTGGGTCGTATTGGGGCTCTTCCTCCGGTCGCTCGATGGCATATTGGCCAAGATCAAGCCCCTTCGAAGTCAGCATTTCGCGGATTTCGACCAGCGAAGTCTCGCCGAAGTTCTTACTCGCAAGCAGTTCTTGCTCGGTTGTTTGGGTCAGGTCGCCCAGCGTCATCACCCCCATTTTTTGCAGGCAGTTGCGGCTGCGAACCGAAAGTTCGAAATCGGTGACCGGGATGCTCAGCACCTGGCTCAGCCGATCCTGGCGGCGGCGGGCCTCCTCGTCGTAGTACATATCGCGCGAAGCATCGGCGTCTTTGAAAAACAGCCGGGCCCGTCCATGGCTCGGGTACACATCCATTATTCGCTGATAACATTGGCGCGCTTTGTCGTAGAACTGCATGTCTTCGTAGAGCACGCCCAAATTGAGCAGGGTGCCAATGTGGGTCGGAAATTGGTTGGCCGCCCGTTCGTAAAGCTCCCGAGCATAGCCGTCGTTGCCGTGACGGTCGTTTTCGAGCGCCAGGCCGAACAGCGCACCGGCATGATTCTCGTCGGAAGCTACCGCTCGCTCGAGCAGCGCGACGACTTCGTCCGGATTACCACCCAGAGCCGCGATGGTTGCCGCACGTTGGTACAGATACTCCGACGATTGCTCCACGGCACCGGAGAGGGCGTTGAGCGTATCGAGCGCGGCCTGCGGTTGGCCAGCGTAACGCTGGGCCTCCGCCTTAGCCAGGATGACCACGTCGCGGGCGTAGCCGGCTGTCTCAGCCGATTGATAGGCGACCAAGGCGTCGTCGTACTTATCGAGCGCAAGGTACGCCTTGCCCAGATAGAAGTGGGTAAGGGCTCCCCCATCGCTATGCGCCAGCGTTTCAACTGCTTCGCTGTAGCGGCCCAGCAGGTAATAACAAACACCCAGTCGGGCGTTCATCGCCGGGCTGCGGTTGGACTGACCTTCCAGCTCCGCGACAGCTTCACGCAGATCGCGGTAACGGCTGTAGTTGTTCGCGATGGCCGCGGTGATTAGCTCAATTTCGCGCGGCCCAAAGGCGGATGTCGAGACGACGATCTGCTTCAAGTCGATTTCGGCAACAATACTCATGCGAAGATACTCCTCTAAATTGGGTCGCGGGCTCAGAGTCGAGAGTCGAGTGCCACCAGCCAACCTCCGGCACTCGATTCTGGACGCTCGACCCTAGGCTTTTCCAAGAGCCAGCGGTCGGAGTCGAACCGACAACCCCCGCATTACGAATGCGGTGCTCTGCCAATTGAAGCTACGCTGGCTAGATTGGTAAGCCCATCTTTTTACCATGCCCTGGGGGTATCGGGCAAGCGGCATTGGATGCCGGAAGTAGAGCAGCCGACGAGGTTTAGAGTGACCGACTCCGCCGCGCCATCATCGACAACCTCTTCGGTGGCACCTCGCTCAATGGCAACCAAAGCCGTGAGACCAATTACTTTTACAATGGCTTGGGGCGGCTGGTGACCACGTACGGCGGCGGCCGTTGGCTGTCCTACCGCTCCAGCCCGACTTCGTCCGATTTCAACCGGCTCGATCGCTTCGGCCGCACCAAGAGCCAGGTCTGGGACAATGGCGGCTTTCCCGCTTCACTCTACGACCAGGTGGACTACACCTACGATTTTGCCGGCAACCGGCTCACGCGGAATGTCGTGGCAACCACGAACGATACGCGCGACCAAAAGTATGTTTACGACGGCCTCCACCGGCTTTTGAGCTACGATCAGGGGACGCTTGCGGGCGGCTCGATCACCGGATCCAACCAGCAGCGGTATTGGGAAATGGATCAACTGGGCAACTGGCCGAAGCTGCGCAACGGGCTCACGCTCACCTCCCCCGTGCTGGAAGAGCGGACGCACAACGCGGTCAATGAGCTCACCGGCTTTACGTCGCCCGGCACCTACATCGACCCGCAACACGATCTGGCCGGCAACATGACTTCCGCCCCCTCACCCCTGAATCCCGCCTCCTCAATCCTCTTGAAGTACGACGCCTGGAACCGGCTGATCGAAGTCCGGGACGGGGCCAACGTCGTCCAGACGCTCAATGAATACGACGACCTCGGCCGGCGGATCGTGCGTGATCCGGTCGGCAGCGCCAACACGGTCGACGACTACTACAATGACCAGTGGCAACTGCTGACGGAGGTCAAAAACGGGGCGGTCGACGCCATTTACCAGTGGCATCCGTACTACATCGATGCGCTGAACCTGCGGATGCGTTCGAGCGACATGCACTGGTTCACCCACGACGCCAACTACAACGTCACCGCCGTGATCGACGATACGGCCAACGTGCTGGAACGGTATAGTTACACGCCGTATGGCGAGGTGACGTACCTGGAGCCGGATTTTGATGTCGATGTCGACCAAATCAGCGACATCGCCAATAATCATCTCTACACTGGAAGGGAGCGCGACCCGGAGACGGGTTTGCAACTCAACCGCGAGCGGTACTACGCACCAAACTTGGGGCGATGGATCAACCGTGATCCAATCTCGTATGATGGCAGTTCGTACAATCTCTACCAATATGTCGGTTCACAGCCATCGGATTTCGGCGATCCCCACGGATTGAGTGACATAGGGTGGCCCTCGCGGCCAATTCGCGAGGATTTTCCGCCTTCGCCGCCGGAACCGAGGCCACCGAAATCGCCAATAGAAAAGGAAGAGGACGAGAGAATATTTCAGACAGGCAGTGTAACGTGCGGCTGGATGGGGATTGCTGGTTGCCCCGGCAATAATGCTCCGAAGGAATTTTAAAGGGGACGGGAGTCTTTTCCTTGACGGCTTGGTACTGAAGCGGTAGAGTGACGTGCATGCCTCGCCGTGCGCGCTCCATCGTCGGTGGTTACGCCTACCATGTCCTCAATCGGGCCAATGGTCGGTTGCGACTATTCAAGAAACCGGCCGACTTCGCGGCTTTCGAGCGGATCATCGCCGAAGCGTTCGAGCGCGTGCCGCTGCGAATCCTCGGTTACACGCTGATGGGGAACCATTGGCACTTCGTCGTCTGGCCCCGGCAGCGGCAGCATGCACAAGTCTCCGAGTTCTTCCGCTGGCTGACCGTGACCCACTCGCAGCGGTGGCACGCCCATCATGGCACCTCCGGCATGGGCCACGTCTATCAGGGCCGCTTCAAGTCGTTTCCGATTGCCGAAGATGAGCACCTGCTCTCCGTACTAAGGTACGTCGAGCGCAATCCACTGCGGGCCGGCCTGGTCGAGCGGGCCGAACAGTGGCGGTGGGGAAGTTTGTATCGCCGGATGTTCGGCACGCCCGAAGAGCGGGCCCTGTTGGCCGAGTCCCCGGTGAGGCTGGGACGCAGGTGGTGCGAGCATGTGAATCAGGTGCAGAACGAGGCCGAGGAGCAGGCCATCCGCCGCAGCCTTGCCCGCGGCCAACCCTACGGCGGTGACGCCTGGCTAACAAAAGTCACGCGGCAACTGAGTTTGGAGCACACGTTCCGACCGCGAGGGAGACCGAAGAAAGGCGCGGCAACGGATGGGCCACAACAACGCACCCAGAAATGACTCCCGTCCCCTTTATTGATTCTTGAAAGCTCGGGAAAACGGACTGAGCACATGGTCTCTCGGCCGACGAAGGGCCCCCAGCAAATTGCACGTTGGTTCCAGTGGGAATTAAGCGGGGGTCATGGCACCCTCGGAGGGGTGTTTCTGGGTGCTTTTGGAAAAACGCCGAAAGTACGTTTCGCCCTGGAATACAAGGTGTGTTCCTACATTTTCGGGCAGCCTCTCAAAACACCTCTTTGCCCTTTCAAACCATTGTTTTCGCAACTGAGCTAGCTGTCCGAGTGTTGGAGAAGTCTCCATAATAAAGGAAAGTTGCCTGCGCTAAATGGCAAGAGAGAAAGGCTATGGAAACCTATCACCGTCTGAAATTTACTCGTTTCACTGGGTTGACACACGGTGGGGCGTGGCTCGCTGGTTCGGCCGTGTGCCTGGGCGTGATGCTAGTGGGCCGTCCCGCAGTGGCAATTAAATCGGATAGTCCGGAGGTGCGGAAGCTGGTAGCGGCAGGGTTGGCAACTTTCGATCAGCCGGTCGACGAACAGCAAGACTTCTACGCCAGTCGGCTGGGCGGCCAGTGCCTCGTTGGGCTGGCTCTTGTGAAAGCCGGCAAACCAGAGCATCCACGAGTTGCAGCCGCCGTCAAGTCGTTGCGTGCTGCAATGACGTCGACTGATAAGATCGATGTCTACAGCAACGGTATAGTGATCGTCTTCCTCTGCGAGTTGAATCCGCAATTGTATCGGCGGGAAATCCAGTGGTATCTCGATCTGCTAAGCAAGCGGCAGAAGGACCATGGCGGCTGGGGTTACGACGGCAACAGTCTCGAGGGACATGAACTTCTCACGGGCGACACATCGCAAACGCAATATGCTTCGCTCGGCTATTGGTCTGCTTACCGTCGGGGATTCTCGATCGAGCCCGATTCACTAGAACGTTTAACGCAATGGCTGTTGCGGACGCAAGACCCGAGCGGCGGCTGGGGCTACCAAGGTGTGCCCTCTCAAAGTTCGCAACGCGTCGAGCAGTCGAACGTGGGCTGCTCGATGTTGGCGGCCGGGCTGGGCAGCACGCTAATTTGTGCCGATCTGATCGACGCAGTACCCGCGGGGTTCGAGAACAAGTCGGGCTGGACTGCCGACGACATGCTGCTCGAAGACTTGCCACCTGCCTTGCGAGCAGCGCGTGAGGCAGCGGAGAAAGACCGGCCCGCGCCTGTCAAAATCCGTTCTGGCAAGGTCAATAATTCCGAGCTCCTCGAATCGATCGAACTAGCACGGCAGTGGATGGAGAAGAATTACGCTGTCGAGGTGGGCAACTACACCTTCTATTATCTCTATGCTACCGAGCGATACCAAAGCTTTTACGAAGCGCTCGAAGGTGAGGTGAACGAAGAACCCAAATGGTACAGCGACGGATACGAATACCTGCTCTCCAAGCAACAGCCCGGCGGCGGTTGGAGCGGTGGCAGTGGGAAGAGTGTCGATACCGCATTTGCCGTGCTGTTTCTCTTGCGATCGACGCAAAAAAGTATTCAGTCGACGCTGGGCGAGGGCACGCTGATTGGTGGGCGGGGTATACCGACAAACGTGGCCCGAGCGCGAATGCGCGGCAATCAAGTCGTGGTCGAACAGGTGCAATCAAGCGTGGAGGAAATGCTCTCGCTGGTCGACGACGAAGACCAAAGTCGGCTCGACGAGTTGGCCCGTGATCCGACAAGTCTCGTGGTCGCCCAGGTCGATGCGAAAAGCGCCCGGCGTTTGCAGCAGTTGGTTCGCGGTGGCGAGCCAGCGGTGCGGCTGCTAGCGGTCCGGGCTTTGGGCCGGACCGGCAACCTGGACTTCGTGCCGTCGCTGATTTACGCGCTCACCGACCCCGATCGCGCGGTCGTGCTCGAAGCCCGCGACGCGCTCAAATTTGTCAGCCGCCGCTTCGACGGCTTTGGGCCGCCTGATGGCTTTACAGACCAACAGCGGTTCGATGCGGTGGAAGCTTGGAAAGCATGGTATCAGAAACTCAGGCCGGGCGCATGGCCCGAACCTTAGCTCGTTTCTCCGGATTGACATTCTCGCTCGCCAACCGCCGCAATTATTCCTTCATTCGATGAGCACTTCCCGCTCTAATTTGCAGTCCCAACTTCGCGTCAGTGCCTACGATCGCGTTTCCAGTTGGTTGGTATCGCTGCTGGTGATGACGAGCGTCGTCGTGGCTTCGCTGCTGCTGATTTACTTTGCTCGAAAGATGGCGAAGTTCGAGGTGGCGGTGCCTGTCAAACCAGTCACATTATCTGGCGGCGGTGGGGGGGGAGATAACCGGATGGGCGCAGGAGGCGATCTCGCGCTGCCCGACTTTGCCGTGTCGGATCAGACCTCCGAACCCATGATCCAAAGTACTCTTGAGAACATTGCCGCAGCAGTCACGAGGGTCGAGCCTCTTTTTCTCAATGACCAAATCGATGCTCAGGCTGAACAGTCGATTTCGCAAGATTACATTGATACGCGGAAAGCGGGGACATCAGGGGGCGGCGGAGGTCGTGGCACAGGCTTTGGCACGGGCACCGGTTCCGGCCGAGGACCTGGTAGTGGCGGAGGCACAGGTGGTGGCATCGCCCGCAGAGAGCCTGAACGAGAGATTCGCTTTGAGCCCGAAAATCTGCTCGAGTATGCCAAGTATCTCGACTATTTTCACATCGAACTGGGTGTCTTGGGGCAGGACAACAAGATTTACTATGCCTATAATTTGAGTCAGCGAGTGCCCTCGATTCGCGAGGGAACTCCCGCCGAAGAGCAGCGGATGTTTATGAATTCGGCTCGCGGTCGCTTTGCCGCGCTTGACCGCCGATTGGCTCAGCGCGCGAATATTATCGATCGTGGCCAGATTATCCTTCAGTTCTATCCGGAAGAGACGCAGGCCATTCTTTACGGCTTGGAGCACGAGCGTGCGCAAGCCCGCGATCGGGAGATTGAGGAAGTGGTGCGAACAGTATACCGTGTGTCCCATAACGGAGATCGATTCGAGTTCGCGATCGAACAACAATTATATGACTGATGCAATTCTTCTTCGATTGGGTATCCACATTTTTCCGATCATTGCATTGGCGGGCAGTCTTACTTCGGGTATTTGGAACCATCATCTCGCTTCCCTTGGTTTTGTATAAAGTGCTATGCCCGCAGAACGGTTAATCCTGTTGATCGAGGAGCAGCGACTGCTGCCTCCCTCGCTAATTGAAAAGTTGCGCGTGAAACTGTTAGCATCCGACGAGCCAATGACGGCTGTGATGCTTGCCCGGTTTCTCGTCCAAAAGCGACATCTGACTCAGCGACAGGCAACTGGATTGCTTGCCGAACTGCCAGTTGAAGTTGCCGTGGACACACCCACTGACAAGCCGGTTCAACCGCAGATTCTCCCGGAGCAGCCAGGTGCAAGCACAGATCTCGGAGAAGATTTGTCGGGTGACAGCTCGATCTTCGCGCCATTGCTCGCCCCTACAAATCGGGATCAAGGAAACGACGAAGAAATCTTTACCTTGGTTCCGATCGATGAAGGCGAGAGTCCGGAACAGGCCCAGCATCGCGCCGAGGAAATCAGCCGCCAAAAACTTGTGCCTCTCGAAGATTTAGTACAACTTAGCGCTGATAAGCAGTCAGCCACTGTGATTCCTGCCTCGATTGAGGAGGCCATGGGACAGGACGTATACCTGTCATCGAGTTCCGAAGCGCTGCGGGTTTCTCCAAGTAGCATTATTCGCAGTCGCACAGCAAGCAAAGAGATGGACGAAGTCGCTAAACGTACTGCGGCTCGTACTGGTCGTCGGGCACCGGCGCTGCGCAAGAAAACCAAACGCGCGAATCAATGGGAGTCTCCGTTCATGCTCATCGGCGGCGGCTTGCTGGTGCTGCTAGTGCTTTGCGGCGGAACGGTGGCGCTGATTCTCAATTGGAAAAGTGGCGACGAAAAACTCGAGTTGGCCCGCCAGGCACGCGATGCCGGGTCGTTCACGCAGGCGATCGGCTTCTACCGGGAATTCACCGAGAATTTCACCTCCCACGCATTGTGGAGCACCGCCCGCATCGAGTTGGCGTTGACCAAACTCCGTCAATCGGTCGAAGGTGGCAACATGGAGCCAGCGCTGAACATCGCTCATGCAGAGTTGCAAGACCTGCAGGACGATCGCAATCTGGACCAGCAGAAACTGGCCGAAGCCCGACCGGAACTCGCCGAGTTATTGCCGCGAATCGCCGGCGGGCTGGCCGAACAAGCCGATGCCTCGACCGGCAATCCGATTGAATCCGAGCGTGTGACCGCGCTTGCACGCGATGCGCTGGCCCTCTGCCGCAATGCGAAATTTGTCTCGAAAGAGTTCCGAGATGACACAGCCCTGCAGGAAATCGAGGACAAGTTAGCCCGTGTCCAGCGGCGGCAGCAAACTCGCGGCGAATTAGAACTGGGGCTCGCGACCATCAAGTCGGCGATCAAGAAAGGCGATACCCGCGCAGCTTACACCATTCACAAAAAGCTGTTGGAAGACCATCCGCAACTCGCAACCGACGAGCAACTGAAGGCAATCGTGGTCGAGGCTTCGGCCGCCGAAAAGGCGGGTATCAAGTTTGTCGCCGACGAGCATGCAGCGGAAACGAACGAGCGACCCACCCCCTGGCTCACGGCCTTGGCGACGGCAAATCGAAAAACAATCGCTGCCGCTCCGGCGACAGGTATCTACTCTGCCCGTATCGATGGAGCGCTTTACGCTTTCGAAGTCGCGACTGGCAAATTACTCTGGCGCCGCTACGTGGGTTTTACGTCAAATATGCCCCCCGTGAACGCGGGCGACGACTTGCTCGTATTCGATTCGAAGCATTTGGAACTGCTGTGCCTGAAAACCGGCACAGGGGATTTGGTTTGGCGACTGGAGTTTGGCGAAAAGATCGCAACACCGCTCGTAGTCGACGACCGAGCCTTCGTGGCCGCTGAGTCGGGCCGGCTGTATTTGGTCGATCTTGCCTCGGGCGAGCAGATGGGTTACCTGCAATTCGCCCAACCCTTACGGGTGGCCCCAATTGTCAATCGCACGGGAGATCGCCTCTATCTGACAGGCGATCACTCGAGCATTTACACCATTTCGCTTACCGACTTGACTTGCCTGGGCGTGTATTTCTTGGGGCACTCGAGCGGCAGTATTCGTGTGCCCCCAGCACAAGTTCTCGATCGACTAGCCCTGCTCGAGAACGATGGCGTTTCCACCAGCCGATTGCGGCTACTGTCGCTCGACGACCAAGGAGCAGTGGCTGCCGTCGAAACAGAACGGCGACTCTCAGGGTTGGCTGCATCGCCACCGCTAACGATCGCGCGGCGACTGTTTGTGATCACCGATCGCGGGCAGCTTGCTGTTTACGATATCGATTCAATGGCCGGTGAGAAATCGCTCACCCAGGTGGCGAACCGCGAACCCACATCGCGCGACCCGCTCGTGCGGCATGCCATGTTGACACAGGGGGCCATTTGGATCGGAGACAATCAACTCACCAAGTATGCGGTGCTGCCCACCGGCAATCGCCTGCCGGTGCAAAGCATTGAGAATAGCTTTGTACGTTCTACTTTCGATCATCCGTTAGGACTATTCGGTAACGTGCTGCTGCATGTTCACCGACCCGATGGACGTGCGGGTGCGACGGTGGCGGCAATCAACACGGACTCGGGACGCGAGTTTTGGGAGAATGAGTTGGCCGTGCCCCCAGCTGCAGCGCCTGTCGTCGACTCGGCCAGCCGCACATTAGCCTTTGCGGATGTGAATGGCCTTGTCTATCGCTTCGACGACGCGGCCATCCGTTCGCGCGTGCAGGATCAGCCGCTTTCTGCCGGTCCCGCAACCAACAATTCGGCGAAGCTGACATTCGGAGTTGATCTTGGAGCTGGGCGGGCGGCCTTGGCGGCCCCGGGCGCATCGCAGCATCTCGTGCTCTACGATCCGTCGGCTGCACGTCATCCCGTGCGTCGGACGAAGCTGCCTGGCGTGATCGTCTGCGGCCCCGCGGCATTTGCGCAGGGTGTGTTAGTGCCGCTCGAGGTGGGGCAAGTGTTTTATCTCAATCCGGCCGACGGGCAATCCCTGGCCACTCCCTTCCAGCCGCGTTTGCAGCCGGGGAAAAAAGTGCCCTATCGATCGCCTGCGCAAGTGGATGAAGCCGGCCGACAATTTGTGATCACCGACGGCCACGAAAAGCTCTATCTGGTGGAATTAGTCGACCAACCGCAGTTCCATTTTAAGACGGTAACCACAGCGAATATCGGTCCTTTCCCAATCGTGTCGCCGCTGACGGTGATCGACCAAACGGTGTTTGCCGTGAGCGATGGCGGCCAGCTCTCGCGGTTTGAACTCCCGTCGTTGAAGAGCGCCGGTCAAACCGATTTGCCCGCTGCCGTAGTCTGGGGACCTCACCATGTGGGCGGCAAGTTACTGATGGCCACGGCCGACGAGCGACTACTCGCCGTAACGACTGAGGGAAGTATGGCTTGGGCCGTAGAGCTTAAGTCAGGCGAGCTGGCTGGGCTGCCCCTCGCGGCCGACGAGGGTAGTGTGCTGCTCGCCTATCGACGAGGCATCTTGGAGCGACGCAATCTCGCGGATGGTCTGCCCCTCGGCACGCTCGATGTCGAACATCCACTGGCGACAGGGCCAGTTCGCTTTCAAGAACATATTCTACTCACCACCCACGACGGCACGCTCTTGCTCGTCGAGCAGCCGTAATACGGAGTGCCATGCAGACGATCTGCCATCCAATGCGAAACTCACTCCTGCTACAAACACTCGTCCTGTGCGGAATGTTGTCTGCTTGGGCTGGTAGATTGTGGGCCGCGGAGGACCGGCTCTGCGACTTGCCTCCCTTCGACCAGATCTTGCTCGACGAAGCGAATAAGAGTGCCGTCTTAAACGTCGAGCCACTCGACTTGCCGGGACGAACAGTGCCGTCACTGCCGCAAGGCATGCTCACGCTTCGGTTGACGGCCGACCCAACTAAGAAGTTTGAACTGCCTTGGGCGAACATCCACAAGGTAATACTGTTTGAAGAGGCGCTGTTGGCCGAGGCACAGCGGCTAACCAACGAAAAAAACTTTGACGATGCCTTCGACTACTACGCCCGCTTGCTCCGCGATTATCCGCATACGCCGGGCCTGAACAAAGCCGCGAACGGTTATCTTCGTCGCAACGCTCTGGAGTTAATCGAATTGCAGCAATACGACCGCGCGCTTTCGGTGCTTTCGACGCTCTACGATCGACAACCTGCCGCGCCCGGCTTATCCGACGCCGTCGACGCTGTTTGCGGCAAGCTGATCGAGCAGAAACTCCGCGACAAAGACTACGCGGCCGCCCGCACGGTGCTGGATATGTGGCAGAGCGAGTTTCGTACGTTCAAGTCACCGGCAGCCGCTGTCTGGCAACAGCGTTTCCGGACTGCGGCCGATCGTCAACTCAGCGACGCACGACAGCGCCTCGCTGAAAAACAATACGTTGCGGTCCGCAAGGCCATCAGTCGCGCGCGCGATATTTGGCCAGCGCATGAGCAAGCAGGCGAACTGCTAGCGGAGATCCAGCGCGAGCATCCATCGGTATCGGTTGGCGTCTTTGAAACCTCGCCCCGTAGGCCGGTCCGGCGAATCGACGATTGGGCTGCGCTCCGCGCCAGCCAGCTCCTCGAACCGACCATTACCGAGATCATTTCCTTCGGCTCGGAAGGGGGCGTGTATCGGTCTGCCTATGGTGAGTGGGTGCTCGACGAACGCGGCATGCGCCTGAGCTTGAAGCTCGCGTCCCCTATTCATCCTGGCGGCAAGCAAGTTCCTTCTGCCGACTTACTCGCACGCTTTTTTTTGAACATGGCAGACCCAGCCCGGCCCGAGTATCAAGCTAGTTTTGCTGCGGTGCTCGCCGGAGTTTCTGTCGAGGGAAGCGAGTGGGTGCATCTCGATTGGAAGCGTCCGCACGTCCGACCGGAAGCACTGCTGCAATTTCCGCTCACGCAAATTGAGGTCGACAGCAACGGCCAAGAGCAATCTAAATTGATCTCCCCGCCGCAATGGATGATTACCGAATCGGAGCCGGGCAGTGTGGCGTTCGACGCCCAACTCACCCCCACTGGATCAGGGCCTTGGCTGCAGACCATTGACGAACAAACGATGAGGGACGATCAGGCTGCGGTGGCTGCCTTGCTGCATGGCGAGATCGATGTGCTCGACCGGGTGCCGCCGTGGCAAATCGAGCGGCTCCGCGCGGCGATTGACATTCGAGTCGACAGCTACGCGCTGCCGACCGTTCACGTGCTGCTGCTGAATCCGGACAAGCCTCTCTCCAATGAGCGCGAGTATCGCCGCGCACTGTCGTTTGCCATCCAAAGCCAGGCCGTAGTTGAGCAGGTTCTGCTGGGTGGTGCCAAAATGCCGGGATATACCGTGCTAAGCGGACCGTTTCCGGCCGGTTTGTCACTCAGTGATCCACTGCGGTATGCGTACAACAATCGTATGGAACCGCGGCCATTCGAACCGCGGCTCGCGGCGGTGCTCGCGACCGTCGCCTGGTCGAAGGTCCTCACGCCCGATGGCCACGAGCAAGGTGAGCTCACGCCGATTCCGCCACAGGTTCTCGCCCATGCCACCGACCCCGTGGCCCGAGTGGCCTGTGAAATGATTCAGTTGCAGCTTGGTAAGGCCGGCATACCAATTACGCTACGCGAGTTCACCGCCGATGAATTGCTGGCTGGCAAGGTGGATTACGACCTGCGGTACGCCGAGTTAGCCGTTTGGGAGCCTCTGGCCGACGCGCGATCGCTCGTCGGATCCGAGGGGCTCGCCGGCAAGTTGGCTAGTGCGTACCTCGTGGCGGCCCTCCGCGAACTCGACGATGCGACGAACTGGCGCGATGTTCGCGCGAAGTTGGCGGAAATTCACGATATTGCCTACCACGACCTGCCGCTCGTTCCGCTCTGGCAGACAGTCAACTATTTTGCTTACCGCAACGCGGTTCGCGGCATAGGCGAGTCGCCTGTTACGCTGTACCAGAACGTGGACCAATGGCGGGTCGGAAACGACTCATCCGTTGTTCGCATACCATCCTCCCGGTAGAGAATCGTCTTCGTGTCCCGTGCCCTTCACCAATTGCTCCTGTTTAGCATGCTCGCGCTTGGAGCGAGTTGGGCACTTGCTGCGCCCGCAGCGGAGGCACGCGAGCCTTGGGAAGGGCAGCCTTATCGAATTACCGTTCTCTTTGCGATCGACGCGCCGGGAGAGCTAGCGGACCAGCTTGCCGAGCAATTGCCAACCTATTTGAAAGAACGCGTCAATACGTCGATCGGCATCCTATGGAAAATCCATGTCGAACTTGTCACCGGCCCCCTAAGGCACCAACTTCTGGAGGGCGTCCAATGCTTGACGAACGAAGCTGTCGACGCAGCTAAATCTGACGAAGACAAGCGATTGTTCCTAGTCGTTCGTACCACGCCGTGGGGTTACGAATTGGCAGCCCGCGAGTTCGATCGCTATGTCGAGCGCTGGGGGCCGACGATTCGCCGATCGACTCGTCAGCGCGATGCGCTGCCCGAACAGTTATTTGCATTGATCGAGCAAGCGGTTGCCCCGCTGGCACTTCTCCGGCCAGATCCGCAGGAACCGCAGAACGTCATTCTCGATTTTCGAGGCGCGGATTTGCCGCAGACAAGCCCCGATTTTTCCTGGGCCCAGCCTGGCGATGTTTTCCAGCCGCTGCTGCGACGTACGACACGGGACGGGCTGCTCATTCCCAGCAGTGTGGCCGTGGTCCCCTGGACCTATGTCGAAGTGGTCGATCCTCCGAGTATTCAAACCGACTCGAGTACTCCAGGCATGGCAGAGATTAGAGAGACAGCAAAGCCGATTGGCCGATTAAGGAGTGCGACGCTACGGCCGCTAATTGTCCGCCGGGGTCGCGTCGAGCAGGTTGCAATTGGCCTACGCGCTGACCCAGGCGATTCCACGCTGCGACTCGAGTCACGCCTCGAACGCGAGAAGCCGCTGGTCGGATACGAAGTCTTGGCACAGAATATGGACGAGGAACCGCTGCGTCCACTGGGCGCGAGCGACGCCGCTGGTCAAATCACAGTTACCCCCGGCAAGAGTGCCGTGCAGATGCTGTTCGTGAAAAGCGACAACGTTTTACTCGCACGGTTTCCCATCGTGCCAGGTTCAGTAGAGCAAATCGCGACGTCCCTCCCAGACGACAAGGTGCGGCTGCGAGTGTCGGCGCGGCTGGCGGCCTTCCGCGAAGATATGATCGACCTGGTGGCCCGGCGAAACATTTTCATGGCCCGAGTGCGACAGGAAATCGCGGCGCATAACTTCGAACAAGCCCGCAAGTTGCTCGAATCACTCGACGAGTTGCCGGGCTACTCGCAGTTCAATCTGACGTTAGATCGCGAATCGCAGCAATGGCGGACAAAAGACTTGCAAGTCCAACGGCGGATCGACCAGCTGTTTTCTCAAACCCGCACTGCCTTAGGTAAGTTTCTCGATCCACAGCCCATCAGCGAACTCCACGAAGAGCTGCGGAAAGCTCAGAGCATCCCTCAAGAATCACCTCGTCAACAACAGCCGAGCGATGCAAGTTAGCCAGAATGTTCCAAGTCTGTAAGTCTGGGCTATTAGCGGTGTTGGCCACGACGCTGCGAAATCAAATACGGACTATCGCGATGGCAAGGCGCACGCTGCAATCCTCGCCGCCAAGCTGTCCCGGCGAGAGTCAGCTTAGAATCGCGACCAAAGCGACGACAAACACCACGACTAAAGCGGCCACCGCAACTCCAAACCAAAACCAAGGTTGTTGGCTGGATATCTCTCCTTCTGCATCTCCACCCGCACTACTCGGCGACGGATCACGTTCGGTTGAAAGCGTGTCTTCCGAATCACCCGAGATGCGAACCGTGCCTTGCGAAATTTGACTGGGACTCTCGACGGGTGAGGCCGCTGGTTCGGAGTCGTCGAGCACGAACTCAGCAGTTTCGGCGAGCACGGCAGGAGTGGGCGCGATTGGCCTGACCAGTCCACGCTGCAAAATTCCCGAGGCCGCAGGGTACTGCTCTGCAAGATGCTGCGTCGCCGCCGGGTCACACCAGGGAGCGAGTAAATCGACGACCGCAGCAGCCGTGGGGGTCCGCTGGTCGGGGTCCTTGTTCATCATCGCTGCAATTACGTCGCAGAATTCTTCCGGCAGATCGGGATTGAAAAGCTGCGGATTGAGCGGCGTTTCGTTGAGATGCCGCTGCATTTTTTCGGCCGTATTGCCCCCCGGGAAGGGCACTTTACCGGTCACCGCATAGTAGAGCGTACAACCGAGCGAGTAAATGTCGCTGACCGGGCAGACCTTGTCGGGATCAGTGATTGTTTCCGGAGCCATGTAGTCGGCAGTGCCTACCAGCGTCCGCGACGTAGCCGGTATCGGATTGCTTAAATCATCGATGATGCCCCAGGCCAATCCGAGGTCCGTCACTTTGGTGTGCCCGTCGGGCGTGACCAGTAAATTACCCGGCTTCACGTCGCGATGCACGATCCCTCGACGGTGTGCGTAGTGCAGGCCTTCGGCTGCCTGCGAAATGAGCGTTGCCGCAATCGGGCCCGAAAGAGGCCCATTTCGGCGGACCAGCTTTCGCAAATCGGTACCGGGAACATACTCGGTAACAAAGAAGTACGTGTCGCCTTCGTGGTCTGCATAGGTCGCGCGTACGAGATTCGGGTGATCGAGTTGGGCCTGAGCACGGATCTCGCGCTGAAAGGCGGCGATCGCTGCCGGTGTGCTGCGGCCTTTGGGCAGGACCTTCACCGCTTCCGTACGGCCAAGCATTTTGTGTTCCGCCTTGAAGACGTGGCCCATCCCACCTTGGCCGATTGCGTTAACAATACGGTAGGGGCCCAATGTAAACTTCGTGCGGCCTTCCCTTAACTGCTCGACTTGCCAGCGATTGAGATAGCCGAGTTCCACCACGCGGCGGCCAAGTTCTTCATCGAGCACTTCGGCGACGGTCTGCGCGCCGCTGGGTGTCAAACCGACCAATCCAGATAGCGCATCTTCCAATTGCTGCCTGGAAAGCAGCCCGCTGACAAGTGCCGCATTTTGAAACACGGATTCAGACATCGGCGAAACCGCACCTGGCCGACTTTACAATTGCACAATTGCCGACCATAAGAAAAGCAGTAGTGAACATATCTGCTAATTAACTCTACCTTGCGGCGCTGCTCTGCGCCAACCCAGGCAAGGAATGTTTCCCTCGCTGAACTGCTGTCTTTATCAGCCTTTAGACTATCCCGTCGACAGAGACACCTGACGACACGATTCATAGATAGCCACTCCAGGCTGACGGCAGCGGCGCTTCAATTTCGATGGGTTCTTTTCGCACCGGGTGTTGAAATACTAGCCGCCGTGAATGCAGTGCAATGCCTTTGGGGAAGCGCCGCTGACTGCCGTACTTGCGATCGCCCACCACGGGGCCAAGGGCGTCGGCAAGCTGGACACGAATTTGATGCTTGCGGCCAGTAAGTAATTCGACTTCGACAAGCGTGTACTCAGCGACTCGCTGAAGCGTGCGATAATTCAACTCGGCTCGCTGGGCATTGCTGGCGGTCCCACTGGTTACATGCATTTTGCGATGCCGTTCGTCCTTGCGCAGGTAATGTACCAGCTTCCCGCTGGCCGGGGTGACACTTCCTGCAAGCAGCGCCCAATATGTTTTTTCGATAGTTCGCTCGCGAAAGAGGGCCGACAGCCGAGCCGCCGCTTTCGACGTCCGTGCCATTAGCACGACGCCCGTCACCGGCGCATCGAGCCGGCTGACGATGCCGAGATAGACCTCGCCAGGTTTGCAGTATTTGTGGCGAATGTACTCCTTGGCCAGCGTCAGCAGCGAAAGCTCGTCCGCGGCGACGCCCATCGTCGGCAACATCGCGGGTTTGTTCACCGCGAGTAAATGATTATCTTCGTAGAGAACATCGAGCATGTTGTCGTGAATTGCTCTTCAGATCGCGGGAATCAGTTGGTCGTAATTTCTCCCACCATTTGTGGCCACATCGAGGGGCCAATCGTTTGTGTTTGACTTCCTACAGGGACAACTGGCCTAACACAAAACCCGGAAACTCTTCTTCGCCTATCAGCGTACAGCGGCGGCTGCGGGCGAATTCCTTACTCCCGGCCGTGAGACGAGCGTTGGTGACAATGCCCAACTCGTCGCAGCCTTTTTGTGCCAATTCATTGACCACTTGCTGCACGGCGGCAGCATGAAAAGGGTTGATTTCTGAAATCGCGGCCACCGCAATCCGCCGTGGGCTGAAGGTGACAAATAGCGTTGTCGGCGTGCGGCGGATGACACCGCGCGGCCCGCGCGCCGGTAAAGCAGCCATCGCGGGCGGGCCGCCTGGGTTTTCAGCTCGTTGAACGTTGGCACCCAGCGTGCGACAGACTTCGACGACATAATCTTCCCATTCGCCGCCCCGCATCGTTTTCCAACTTCGCTGCAGCAGCATGGCCCGTTGCAGCTTGTCGGACTTGGCCAATTCGCGGCGGTGCTCCTGCAGTGTAGCGAGGCGGCGATGGAGTTCGGCAATGGCCGAAATTGTTTCCTGGAGCCGGGCCGACTCGACACGAAGCTTCGCGTCAACCGCTGCGATCTCGGTAGGCAGCACCGTGTCGGACGGTCGATAAAGCAGCCACGCGAACAGCGCCCATCCCGCCAAGCCCGCAACCAAGAAGCCCACCCAAGCCAGCGACCAGACACTAAACAGCCAACTGAGGGCAACCAAAGCAATGACTCCCAACGCCAGCGGGCCGATGGCGAAAACGGCCAGCGGATAAGCGGGAAATGCCTGCCCAAGAGCGCGAAACCATTTGGCCAAATGCAGGTATCGCTGGCGAAGACCGAGCGCGGCTGCCGTCTTGGCCTGCGCGGCACGTTCGATCTCAAGGCGAGCCGCCTCCGTTTCAAGCTGCGAGACTTCTCGGTTGAGCGTGGTCAAGTCGAGTTCAGAAGGCATCGACATGGACCATCGACCGCTAGCGTGCGAGCGGCATGCCTAAACACGCGCAACAAAGGCAAAAATTGCCAGAAAATGGCACGCGCTGCCGGCAATCACAAGCAGATGCCAGACCGCATGAAAGTGGCGAACTTTGTAATCGTAGCGGAGAAAGATCGTTCCGATCGAATAGCAAAGCCCCCCCAGGAGCATCCACCAGAATGCGGCCATTGGCACGATCCCTGCCAGTGCCGGAACCGAGATAATCGGCATCCAGCCCAGCACCACGCAGGGCCAAATCGAGACCGACTCGACACGGTGGGAGAAAACAACCTTCGACAAGAAGCCCCACACGGCAACGGCCCAGATTGCTCCGAGCAGCAGCCACCAAGGCGCGGTGCGCAAATACACTAGTGAAAATGGCGTGTAAGTGGCTGCGATCAGGAAATAGATGAAGCCTTGATCCATCGCGCGAAAGTACGATCGCCACTCCGGCGTCTTCGCGCTGTGCGAAAGCGTACTCATCGCGTATACCGCCACCAAACTGGCGACATAAACCCCGCAGCCAATTTCGCGCCAGATGTCGCCCTCGCCGAACACGTTGGTGGCCATCGCCACCGCGCCGACAACGCTCAGTACAAAACCCAATCCATGAGTAATCGCGTTGGCGCGTTCTTCAGCGCGCGACAGCCTCCAGCCAAAAAAATCACGGGGAAACAATTGACTACTATCCATGTTCGTCGGCAGCGTATTTAGCTAGCGAAGGGGCGGGGGAGATTAGCAGGAACCTTCATTAGAATTATCGTGTTTGTGTATTGCAACCCTTGATTTTGTACCTTTCGGAAAAGTTCCACACCCTACGGCAGAGGATGCTCTTTATTCCGGTCGTTTGATGTGCTCTCCCTGATAAATTAGAACGGTCACGAGATAATTATCGACTATCGAGGGGTGCGGTAATCAGGCTGTCTACTTCGGTCTCAAAGCTAGGAATTGCAGCTTTGATTCTACCGCAAGTTATTCCTTGAATCGCGAGACGACGGACTGCTTGTAACTTGGGTAACCTGGCTAGAAAAGCTGGAGTCTCATTCCCCGTGATTTCTCTCGTGATGGCAGGGTTGGTCGCACACGGCAGGGAAATGCCGCGGGCACTGGGAATCTGGCTTGGGATCGTGCCGATGACTTGCATGAGGGCGGTAGGCGGAGCGCCGCATAGTGCAGAGAATAGACGCTGGAGCCGCGTGCGACGGCAGTTGCGATCCATAAACAGACAGCTGCGCATTACTCGGGTTTAACGCCGCACGCTTTTTCCCACGCCTCGAACAATTCCTCGGAGGTCATTTCACCACCACTCAGGACGGTATCGCCGACGATTTGGACAGGCAAGCCAAAAGAAGACTTACCTCGGTGTTGCGCAGTCAGCGCATTAAAGAGATTGATGTACTTCTGCAACCGCACGTCGAGGTTCGGGTCAGTTGTTTGCTCGCGGAGTTTCGTACGATTGACGAGTTGAAACGCGCGGCTGACCGCCTGCGCAGCCGTCGGCGTCTTATCGGGATCGGCGAGCAGGAAGTTATGGTAATCAATAAACTTGTTACGATCTATTGCGGCCACGGCCAAGGCTAGTTTCGAGATTTTGCACGAGCCGCGGTGTGAAGGATCGGTGGCCGGCAGTCGCTTGTTACATTCCAATTCTAGCGGCATCGGCATGATCACAATTGCCAGTTGCTCGCCATATCGCTCGCGGGCCTCGCGTAAGTGTTCGTGCATCTTGCGGCAATGAGGGCAGGTGTAGTCCATCAATTCAACAACGACATGTTCAGCTTCTGGCGAGCCAAGCACGGCTTCGTCGTAAATGTTGAACTTCAGCCGTCCGTTGAGCAGCTTCACTTCGCGTGTCCGCTGAGAATCTTCCTGGACGGCAGGTGGTTCTTCGCTAGCCGGTTCCTCGTTGGCCGGCTGGTCGGGCTTGATGGCGGCCGGCGCTTCGCTGGCGTCACTGTCGCCTGAACTGGCGGCAGATTCCTCGGCTGAATCCAGCACCTCTTCGGCGGTGTTGAGTACGCGATTGACGACGTGTGGCTGAGCGCTGGAAGAAAGCACGTTGGGTTCGTCAAGCGACATGTCAGCCGCGGCTGTCATATCGATCGTTTGCTCAAGATCGGGACTGCTGGCGAGAAATGTTTTCGCCGGAAATAACAGTTGCGCGGTGATCAGTAACGCGACTAGCGCTCCAGCGACAGACCCAGCCGTAATCAGTGAGGGTCCCACCGCCAATCGTGGTCCAGCAGCGCGCCGCGGCGCGCCGGGGATGGCAGCCATCGAGGCCAAGGTCCGCGAAGCAGCCAAGGAGCCGCTCGGCTTCCGCAGCGCCGACCGCATCACGAGCCCAACAATGATGAGTCCACACAAATGGATCGCCAAGCAGTAATAGCAGAATGAGCCGATCGCAAAAACTTGAACCAGCGTGAACCACAGGCCCGTAAAGGCGGCAAGCAGTGCGGCCGCGACGAGCGTGGTACCAAGCCAACGGTTCTCGTTGAACATCCGCGTACCGGAGAGCAACCCCAAGATGAATATCGACCCGTAGCAGACTAGTCCGCCCACCGCGACGGGCAGGCCGACCACTCGAGACCAGCGACTGATCAGCACTTCATCGCAGCCTCCGGCGGTCATGCCATCGCAACCGGCAACGACGCCATGGGTCAGCGAGCTCCAGGTTAAATAAGCAGCATCGAGCGTCGCCACGAGTGCCAGAACGACCACAATCCAGCGGGCGGTCCCACGCAGCCATGGCTGTGCCATCACGTTTTGTCTAGCGACAGCTGAATTGACCAAAGGAATCATTTGGGGACAACCGGTCGTTAGGTGTGAACCACAGCGATCTTGCCAGCATTCAGTGAGAAATCGCAGTGGCAATCGAGACCATCCCGCAACGGACCCGTCGCATTACCACAACGATTTTTCGACTATTTCAGTTTACGGCCTGACGAGGATTCGAGCGAGGGCCTGAGACAGCGTCGCTAGCAGAATTGGCCCGAATAACCCCGCTGATCGAAAAAGTCTGCCTTGTCCTCTGCACCTAGTCTCCTCTACTATCCGATACTTTGTATCAACCGTTGCGAATGGGCCATGTCGCATTCCCGCGGCAAGCACAGACTGCGACAGCAGCTTAGTCAGCCTCCATACCCTTCCCCCTCGTTTCGCAGATTCCACGCGAAAAAATTACTGACAAGGAAGTCACCAACATGAACATGAGTCCAAAAGTGCGGCCGCTCTGGCAGCGTGTGCCGCTGATGATCGGTACGGCCATGCTCTGGGCCTACAAGGCGTTGCATTTGCCCCGCTTCATTCTGCCACGCGATTTCCGTAGTGTAGTTACGAATTGGGAACACGAAATGTTCTGGGTGCTGATCAAATCAGGCTTCACCCGGGCGTATATCGATCAGCCAAGCTATTTCAAAATGCCGACTTCCTTCGAACCAAAGTGCAAAGTCGCACCGCAGTTTCAATTGAGCGAACAGGAAATCCACACCTTCTACGAACGCGGCTTTCTCGGCCCGTTCGACGCCTTCAGTCATGAAGAGATGATGGACTTCAAGAAGGAAGTTCTCGCGCTCGAAAAAACCAAATCGCAGACTTACGGCTTTGTCACGCCCCGCGATCGGCATTTCGAGTCGCCGCGGTTGTGGAACTATATGAAGAACCCCGCCATCACCGAGCGCTGTGCCCAAATCCTGGGTCCTGATTTGCTTACCTGGCGGTCGCAGTACTTCTACAAAGGCCCGAAGGCGCCGGCCATCCAGTGGCACCAGGCCAGCACCTTCATGGTCGAAGATTACCAAGATCCGGGCATCTACCCGCCCGATCGCAGCGAGGTGTTTCAAATAACGGTGTGGGTAGCAATCGACGACTCAACGCCGGAAAAAGGTTGCATGCGGTTTGCCTGTGGCACTCACGACCGCATCCGTACCATCAAATTCGGCGGTGAAGAAGGCTTTTACGAAGCGGCCTACACGCTCGACTTCAACGAAGCCGATCAGCCCTGTGTCGAAGTGCCAGTCAAGGCTGGCCAGTTCATTATGTTCATCGAGCGTTGCATTCACGGCTCCGGCCCAAACACGACCGACCAGCATCGACTGGCCTTCAACATTCGTGTCATTCCAACGCATGTGCCCGCCTATACCAACAAGCGTTACTACCGCAGCGTGTACAACGGCGGGAAGTACAAGCTCGATAAATGGGGTGTTGCCCTGCTCCGCGGCGAAGATCGTCACCGGGTAAGCCGAGCGATTCCGCCGGCGGATCTGGAGTCGGGTGTCTTCACACGCGTGATTCCGCCCGCCGAGCCGCTGCCGAAACCGGCGTTCCGAAAAGCTGCTTAAGGCAAAATCAAGCGATCTGCGCCGAGAGTCGAGGGCCGAAGTGAACCGGCTCTCGACTCGTTGTGTTGCTCTCGATTCTCGACTGTTTCATGCGTGATCTTGCTGGAAAGTGTGCGTTGGTTACGGGTGCCGCCTCAGGCATCGGCCGGGCGATTGCCCTGGAACTGGCGCACGAAAATGTCGATCTGTTTCTCGTCGATATTAACGAAGTCGGACTTGCAGCGGTTGCCAAGGAGGTGAGCAGAGCTGGTGTCGAAGTAATCACTCGCAGATGCGATGTCTGTCAACCGCACGAAGTGACGGCTTGCGTACAGGCGATTCTGCATCGTTGGCAAGGGGTCGACATCCTCGTCAATAACGCCGGCATCGCCTATTATGGCCGCACTGAGGATATGTCGATTGAACATTGGGATCGATTGATGCAGATCAATCTCTCGTCGCATGTGCAGTTCACCCGCGAGCTGTTGCCGTCCCTGCTGGCCCGCCGCGAAGCCCATGTCCTCAACGTGTGCAGCATGTTCGGACTGGTCGCAATGCCCAAGTTGGTGGCCTACTGCACCAGCAAATACGCGCTCGTCGGATTCAGCGAAGCGCTACGGGCCGAATACGGACGGGAAGGGTTGGGTGTGACGGCACTTTGCCCTGGCTTTGTGGCCACCAATTTATTTGCTTCCGCGCCGGTGGCTGCAAACAGTAAAGGACCTAAAATCCCTCCCCGCATCTTTTGTACTACGCCTGAGAAGATCGCCCGCCAGGCCCTCCGAGCGATCCGCCTCAATCGCAGGGTCGTCGTGGTCGAGCCACTGGCAAAGTTGCTCACAACGGTCAAGCGATTCGCACCCAGCGTGATCGATTTCTGCCTGCACCTGGGCCGCCGCAGTCGCATCGTCAAGAAGATGGCACGACTCGAAAAAAAACAGCGCGAACTGCGGGCCGCTTAGCCAGATGAGCTCCTGGATGGAGTTGAACTCTGCCGGCGATAAGCTCTGCCGCTGACATCCAATTACTAGCCACGTCGCTTCGCATGGTGTCGCCGCTGCACTGCTTGATTCGGCCTCCGGGACTGGCCACCGCCCGACTGACGGTATCCATGCTGGATTGAGAACCACTCGGCGTAGCGTTCCCGCTCCACATAGCTGGAATTCTTCTCGTCGACCAAGTGGCCGAGCTCATGGATTAGAATGTTGTTGAGGTAGAAATCCTCAGCCGCTGGCTGGCTCCAGGTCAGCGTCCATACACCTGGCCCCGGTTCACCCCACACGCCGCCATACATTTTGGCTTCGTTGATCAGAGCAGGCCGGGGCGGCTGGTAAAAGTGCTCGACCAGCGAGTCCTCCAGCGGGTAAAGGTATATCGCGTTGCCCCACTGCATCCCATAACAGGGGAAACTTTGCTTCTTCCGCGTCATGCAGCTCAACTGTACAACTTCCAACTGGTCCAGGAACTCCGGCCGCACCAACCGAAGCCGGTCGCGGATTTGAGCTTCGGTGACAAGATGCTTGTAGCCCTCACCTGGCTCCTGAATGATGACCCGGTAGCCCACACGGTCGGTCGGCTCGTGCCAATCTTCTGGTGGTGCGAAGGGGGCGCAGTCATTCGGACGCGTGTTAATCGTGCGGCGGGCCTGCTTGGGGTGCTTGCGCGAATGCCCACCGTTTACCGCTGTATTGCGGCGACGGGCTTGGCGAGTTGGCGACTTGTCGGAATAATCGCGGCGGATGTACATGACGAGACTCGCGCAAAAAACGCTCGTAGCACTACGGGCTGGGAAATACACTTGTTGACCGTTCCGTGACAAGTGGCCGACTCACGCAGTCGGCGGTTCCGGTGGTCTACCACGTCCGAATGGCGTTCTAGGGAGGGCAGGAAGCCCGCTGGGGCCTCCTATCTATCCTAGGCAGCGGTTTTGCTGGGGTTCAAGAAAATGCCTAACTCGTTAATTAATAAGCACTTAAAGATGTTGCTTTTCCGCGACATCGGCTCCCTGACGGGAATCCCAAGAGCTTGGTTGTAGCGCGGCCAACGACATGAATATGGATTCTCAATCAGCCAGCAATGCGTTGCCTCGCGTCGTCCTCTACACGCGTGATGGATGCCATCTTTGCGAAGTGGTACACAAAATGCTCTTACAACATGGTGTGGAGCCCCAATGCATCGACATCGATGCCGACCTTGAACTCAAAAACTGCTTCCACGATTGCGTGCCAGTCGTCGAAATCGACGGCAAGATTCGATTTCGCGGGCGAGTGGAACCTCTACTTTTGCAGCGATTTTTGCGCCGATAAGCGTCACGGCGCTTCTCGCAGGTTAACTCTGCTTCGTGCCTCCACGATAGTCAACCTGTGACCCCGCCACCGCGTCACGCCAGCCTTCTCGCATAATCGACCAGGCGCTGACCCCGACAAATGCTAGCCAGGCCCCAACCACCGCCATCGAAACCGAGCCCACCGCTACCCCAGCCAGCGAAGACCGATCGCCGATCGCCAGACTCAAGACCACCACGCCCAAAATTCCACCCGCCATGGCACCCGCGGCCAAGCATTGCGGCAGTCGGCGGAGTGGCCGATGGTGGCCATGGAGTGGCGAACGCGGGCCCATGGCAACGGGAATTCTGGCCAGCGCTGGTCGTGGCGGCCCTTCCGCAGTCGCTTGCGTCGCTTCCCAAGCTCTCAGTTCATTGGCATGAGCGCGCAACCGAGTGCCCAGGGCCGTCCCGATCACATGCAGCGCCACGAGCGAAGAAAACAGCAGCACCGCCAGCGGCGATAAATCCAGCCGGGGCGATAGGACCAGCGCCGCAAACAGCACGCTCGCCCCCGTGAGCCACCAAAACAGATGCCTCAAACTGAACCGCAACACCGGCAATTGCGGCGCTGTTGTAGTCACTGCCTCGGTTGATTTCAGGTCGCCAGGCACACGTTTTCTCCCTAATACGTGCATTATCCGCCGGGCACCATGCTCCGGCAAGCAAAACCCAATCCAGCCTAACCGCAGCGCTTTGAATCCCATCGATTTACCCACAGCAACCAGGGATCCAAGGGTGCTCTCGGCTGTCCCTTACGGCAGCGGCGGGCCGCCACGATTGTAGGAAACGGAATCCACGGCTACCAACCAGTCGAAATCGACCACACTTTGCCGGGTGAGCGGAAAATAAGACGAGTTCTTCACACTGCTTGAGCGCGTCGGCAGGCTTGCAACTTCCGCTCCAGGAAGTCCTTTCCCTTGATGAGTGGGAATAAACTTGGCTGGCCCAGGTACAGTAGTCAGCCGTGCCTCAAGGCTGCCAGCTTCCGGCTCGCCGATGTCGTTGGCCTCGGAAACTCCCACCGCCGAACCGATCACCACATACCGCGCACCGAGCATTTCCCTGAGTTGTGCTCCTGCCGGCCACCACGTAAGTAATTGAGGCCCCAATTGCCACTCGGCCGTACCGCGTTTCAGATGACTATTGTGGCCGAAAGCGAGTACCTTCCCACCGCCTGGCGTTCGTCGCCGCTCGCGCGACACCAAGGTTGTCAGATTTTCCGCCATCATCGCGTCGCGCTGGCCGAGGAGTTCAGCCAGTCGGTGCTCCGAAGTTCCCGCCACTCCCGCATGATAATTTAGCAGTTGCCGTGCCACTACGGCGTAGTGGATTGCTTCTAAATACGCTTCTTGGCTGCTCTTGGCCACCAGTTCGGGGCGCCTTACGCGTAGCTCCGAGATGAAGTCTTCCGTCGCAATTCGCAGCGCTGTCGCGGCCGGTGACAGGCCGATCGACTTGGCCGGATCCATCATGGCAGCTGGATTCTCCCAATCGGCGTCTTGGCCAAGCAGCGGGTCGATCCGCTCGCGATGCAATTGTCCGCTCCGACCGTCCATCGCGGCGAGATAATCGAGTGCAAAACACAGGACTACACGCGGACTATCGGTGTGGGTCATTTCGGTGGGACTATCAAAGCCGTAGAAGCGCAACTGCTCGCGCCTGTCAGCGCGGACATTGTACACCCGCATCCACTCCACAAGCTCGCGATTAGCTTCTAGAGCACCGAACCCGTGACTGAATCCGCTCTCTGCCACAGCCTCGTACGATTCCGTACCTAGACCCGCCACGTACTCGTTCACCACACGGCACCGCGGAAAACTGCTTTCGATGGCAATCGCACGAAAGCCATGTGCCTCCACCAACCGTGCAAACAGGCGATTGCGGAGCAGAAGAAACTCCTCGCCGCCGTGCAGCGGCTCACCCAAACCAATTATCTCCACCTCAGTCCATAACGAAGCCATCACCTTATCAACTGCAGCATGAAACGCATTCGTCGAGTCCATCGAAAACTGGATCGCCTCGCGCGCCATCCAATCCTCCAGCGTGGCATGTGTAAGGACGGGATCAGCCATAAGTTGAATGGCGGCCAGTTTCGTTTCTCGATCGACAGAAGCTGCCAAACTTGAGAATGCGACGAACAGTCACGGGTTCAGAGCGTTTCGTACTTGGGGGGCCTCCTCAGAACGAACATGTCCCCGTTTTGTTTACTGACGCTGGCTCTGCCGAAACAGGAGTTTCGGATCGAGTCTCGGAGAGACACGGCCACGGACAAGTGCTTGTAGACGGGTCGCTCTGAGAAGCGATCCCAAGCAACTCGAATCCACTCGACTATTTGAACGACTATTTGCATTGATTAGTGCATTTTAGCCGTCTTCACGCTTCGCTTCCTCGCACCCTCCGCGACTTCTACATTTCCAACCATCCGCCCTGGCCAAAAACAATTCTTGATTCCGGCCGCTCCTCATGATATAAACACCCGTACACATTTGCAAGCGCCCCTGCGTGCGAGGCCACCCCAAAATCCTCCGCTGCATTGCTTACCCGACGGCGTGTGAGGCAGTTTCCTCCGCCAAGTCAAATCTGGGTAGTCGTAGCGTGTGAGGCCCCCAAATTCCTCCGCAGCGAAGTCCGGCCCAGCTCTTTGAAAAGTCGATTTTCAGCTATTAGCCATACGCGATTAGCCAGCGTTCGCGGTGAGCAGTCACGCCAGCCGCCACCTTCAGCGCCCAGCCTACGCGCCCACCCGCCGTTTTCTCGACCCCCGCTCCTGCCCCCTGTTTTTTCCGTGACGCCTTCGAAACTTTATCGACTTACGACAACGGCCTCGTGACGTCTTCGGAAAAACAAGGCATTTTTCCAATCTCGTCCCGTCATCTTCGCAAATCCAAGACTCTTTCGACAATTTCACGGTCCCTGGCGTTCACGGTCCCTGGCGCGCAGAAAGCACACCGGGTATACTTCAGTAACTGCAGCCAACTCGCTGCCGCACCCGTGAGAAAAAGGAGTCCTTGCTCGCCGGAACAAGAACTCCCGATTTGGCTGACCGAAATACTCCGCCCAAAAGCTGAGCCATCGTAGCGGAGTCACTTTCGGAGACCCACAGCCTAACAAACGTCATCGGAGCGGCACGCGCAAGATCTTCAATGCCTGGGCCCAACAACTAAGCAACACCCATCCTCACAGTCTCCTCCAGATGTCACAACCTGCAAAACTCGCGCTCGAAGATGGCACCGTCTACACCGGCACCTCGATCGGCGCCGAAGGCGAAGTCGCTGGCGAAGTCTGCTTCAATACGTCGATGACCGGCTACCAGGAGATCCTCACCGACCCGAGCTACCGTGGCCAGATCGTCACCATGACCTATCCGGAGATTGGCAACTACGGCATCAATGCCGAGGACGTCGAAAGCGGGCGGCCGCAATTGGCCGGCTTCGTCGTCCGCGAGCATAGTCGCGTACAGAGCAATTTTCGCTCCCAGCAAAGCCTGACCGACTACCTGCGGGCCTCGGGCATCGTCGCCATCGAATCGATCGACACGCGGGCGCTGGTGCGGCGCTTGCGCTCGTGCGGCGCGATGAAAGGTATTCTCTCGACGCAAGACCTCGACGACACGAGCCTGGTTGCCAAAGCCAAGGCTAGCCAAGGGCTGGTCGGCCGCGATCTCGTCCGCGAAGTGCTGCCCGATCAGCCGCACGATTGGCAACAACCGCTTAGCGAGTGGACGCACTTAAGTAGCCGAGAACCGAGAGCCGAAGGCCGAGAGCCAAGCGCTCCCCACGTCGTCGCACTCGATTTCGGCATGAAGTGGAACATCCCCCGCCACCTCTTCGACATGGGCTGCCGCGTGACCATCCTGCCCGGCACCGCTTCGGCCGACGAAGTGCTCGCCGTCGAGCCGGACGGCGTGTTCCTCTCGAACGGCCCTGGCGACCCCGAGCCGCTCGACTACGCGATCCGCACAATTCGTGGCTTGTTGGGCAAGAAGCCGATCTTCGGCATCTGCCTCGGCCACCAGTTGCTCGGCCTGGCCTGCGGCGCGAAGACGTTCAAGCTCAAATTCGGACACCGGGGCGCGAATCACCCGGTGCAAGATCTCGAGTCCGGCGCGGTCGAAATCACGTCGCAGAATCACGGCTTCGCGGTCGAGGAAGAATCGCTGCCCGACTGCCTGCAGATCACCCACCGCAGCCTGAACGACGACACGATCGAGGGGCTCAACCACCTCGAAGTGCCGGCCTTCAGCGTGCAGTATCACCCGGAAGCCTCGGCCGGCCCGCACGACAGCCACTACCTGTTCGGGCGCTTCCTCGACGCCCTGGAAGGCGCACGGCGCTAGGTTCGACAGCCGCTCGTATCCCTACGCTACGGCAAATATGAAGCGATCACTCATTCAGCAGAATATGTACCAACATCAAATGCAACAGCCAAAAGCGTCACAATCTCCGGGTATTTTCAAGCTGCTAGCATGGGTGCCTCGACAATTCCAGGCTGAGACTGCTTGCGTCTGCAAAAAATGCCCAACGAATGCAGGCTCAAGAGTGTTGCATTGAGGTTTGACATGGCCGAACGAAAGTCATATTACTCCAGTTGCTCCAGAAACAAATGTCTCATTACGTTTGAAACATTTCAGGCGGAATTCTAGACTACTCCTTGTAAGATAATTCTCAACCATATGTGGAGTCATCTGCTATGTCAATATCGAACATAGGCCCTGCTGTTTTGGTTAGGGCACTTCGGCACTGCGACATGAGTTGGGAGTGTAAGGCGCTTTGGCAGTCAATTCCAAGAAAAACGTTGGTGCGCGGCGCGTGGATTCGAATTGCGTTTGTTTTAGGGTTTGTTGCCTATCTGTCGCTTATGTTTGGCAGCGGCTGCTCGAATTGTTGTGCACATGAGTTTGATTCAAATCTCACGCTTGCCAGGCTGTGGATTCCCGAGTTGCCTGCGGCGGAAGAGCCGCTTCCTCCTGAAAAACTACAAGAGTTTGAACGGGCATGGACGCTGGCTGGAGCAGCCGCGCGCAAAGTCGTAGTTGCATGGGACCGCGCCATTAACGATGACCCGCTATTGGAACGAGCGTTACAGGGTTTTCGTCGCTCGCAGGATGAGTTGTCCCCGCAATACAACGCTGCCCGACAAGAACTTCGACAACAATACGGAAATAAAACGTTTCAAGAACAAGAGGCGAAGTACGCGCGTTGGCGAGAAGTACATCCGATGCCATGGCTGGATACCGCTGACGTGGACCTCGTAAGCCTTTGCATATGGTACATCAAGTTGTCGTCTTCCCATGAACCCTGGCCTCAGAAACCTATTGCAGTTCTCTTCTCTGAGAATGCTGTGCCTTTGACTCAAGCGCAGCGTGTCGAAGTTTTCAAAACGGCAGTGCAACAGATTCGAGATCAATTCCTGGAAGAGCGACAAACGTTGGAAGCAAGTCTCACTACCATTCCCCGCATGCGCGAATACCTCGAAATACGTGACGAGTCGGATTCGGTCCAAATTTTTTGCGAAACATATCTTCGCATGCAAATCCCGGGTTACGTCTTGTCGGCGGAGGATGAATTTTCGCAATTATTCCGCAAGGCACAGGAAATTCGGC
Source organism: Pirellulales bacterium (assembly GCA_041753435.1). Taxonomy (GTDB): domain Bacteria; phylum Planctomycetota; class Planctomycetia; order Pirellulales; family Lacipirellulaceae; genus DASYDU01. The sequence continues at coordinate 55,379 of JBGSUJ010000049.1, forward strand.
CCGACCTCCTGGAAGCCGTCGCGAGAGCACACCCAGACGAATTTCCTCAGCCACCATTTTTCTTGCTGGAATGGTCGCCGCGGATGTGGGCGATTGCCTTGAATCTGGTATTGATTGTGATTCTTGGCATGGTTATTGCCGTTCGACTTTGGCGACGTCGGCCGCGTTTTTCTGGCGGATAAATGCTTGAGTGAAGGATCAAGATAGAGTATTATCCTACCTGTACAACTAATGGGGCGTACTTAGGGACGACTCAAAAATTACTTCGGCGTTTCAGTTGGGTGAGAATTTGTAGTTGTAGGCGGAAAGGGCTTTGTCGCGTCGCGGTGGGAGCGGCCGGCGGCGCTGCCGTAGGCGCTGCTGCTGCCGGCCGAGCGCGGGCAGACGGCGGTCGGGCCGGTACTGCGGGACAGAATTTGTCCCAGAACCGCCCCGGTCGAATTGAAAACGCGGGCGAGCGGCAGGGTGACCGCGATCAACGGCGCGACGAAGTCCGCGACCAGTTTGAGAACAACAACCCCGGCAATTTCTGGCAGGAGAATCCTGGTTGGACGGCCTGGGCCGTTACTCGACCGTTCGCATGGGCGGACTGGAATTCGGTCGGAAGTTGGTGCGGCTATGCCGGCGAGCCAACGTCCTACAACTACGGCGAGGACGTTTATTATTCGGACGATCAAGTCTACTCGGGCGACCAGCCTATTGCGACAGAGGAGGAATATGCCGACCAGGCTGCCACGATCGCCAGTAGCGCCCCGAACGAAACGCCTGCGGAGTCCGATTGGCTTCCTCTGGGCGTTTTTGCCCTTACGCAGGACGGTGAGGCCTCAGGCGCAGCCCCTTCACTTTACATGCAGCTTGCGATCAGCAAGCAAGGCATGATCAACGGCACGCTCAAGAACACACTTACAGGCAAGGTTCAGTCGCTGGAAGGGATGGCCGATCAGAAGAGCCAGCGAGTGGCTTGGGGCGTCGTCGATCAGGAGCGTCCTATCATGGAGACCGGGCTGTCGAACCTGACGAAAGACTCGTCCCCGGCGCTGATTCATTTTGCGGATGGCCAAACACAGCAGTGGCTCATGGTGCGAATCCCGGAACCGAAACAGTAGGGATAGAACTCGTCAATTGAGCAAAATTGCTGGACCTTTCCCTTGAATGTCGATCGGACGGATATCGGCCACCGTAAGGGGCGAAGGTCAGGCCTCGTCGGCCCGGTGTCTGGCGAGGCCGTGGAGTGCCCAAGACTCATCTTCGGGGCAAGCATACACTCAGCTTTCGCTCTGACCGCAAGATACGCCAATTGTACGGTCCCGCGATATGCCACAAGATTAGGCGAGTTGGCGCAAACCGCCGCCTATCGCGTCGAATTTGGCGTTGAAGCGCCAACCTCTGGCAGCTCGGATGCAACGTGCTGTTGGGTTAGTAAACAACCGATTCAGCACGTTCCATGCGTCGCTGGTCGCTGTAGCCGCGTCACGGCGTAGTTCGCCTTCCGCTTCCTCCACCGATTTGCAAATCGCCGGAGTGCGCTAATATTCTGAATCCGACGGCTGCGGCAGCTTGCGATCTTCGACGCTGCCGATCACCAGCGACGAACGTTTGGAGTTCGATGTCATGATCTGAGCATAGACTCGTGGGTCGATGTTTTCAGCCAGAAACTCGACCTGGCCACCGCAAAAGGCGGCGTTCACACCGTTGGGGTGGTTACTCGACGGGTAGCCGTAGCTTTCGTAGAGGGCTGGATTGCCGGAGCCGGTGACGGCAAACTCTGCCATGTTGCCCGGCGGAGGATTCTCGTCAAAATTGGGGTCGCCGTTGATGCGGTCGATGGGGCCTGGATTGGATTTCCAGATGAAGCCGAAGATATGCGGGGCATCGCGGATAGGAGAAGTGTCTTTGACGATCCCGCCACTGCTGGAATAGCCGGGCTCGAAGTCGGGAGTACTTCCGTCACCGTCGTAGGCATAGAACCAAGGCGCAACGTTTTCGGAGAGCATGATCGTCTTGCTGGTGCCGTCGCCGGAGGAAATGTAATTCATCGAGGTACGAATTTCTGGATTGCCTTCGCGGCCGTCCTGAGCGGAGGTGCTGCTCAACATGTCGATATTCCGACTATTGTCGAAGAACACGCCGTCAGCGACGTTTTCGCGGTTTTGATTCGGAGAGACTTTATCCGACAAAGCCTGGCCAGCATTTCCCACATAGTTCAGCCAAGGTTCGGTGAGGGTATCGGGAGAGTCACTAGGACAGGTCAGGAATTCGATCGCTGGGAAAAAGCCGCGGGCAGCGGGGTCACTGGGCTGCAAAGTAAAGTTTCTGGTCCACAGATCCCAGACGGCGTTTTGTTCCATGTAAGGGAATGCCAGGACGACCCAACTTGCACGACGGCCACTCACCCGTCCGCCATTGGAACCCAGGGGCGACGAGGGATCGGAAACTTCGTTAATATAACCGGGCAGCTTCTTCTGCGTGGTATCCATCAGCGTGAGCGCGGTCATGAGCTGCTTAAGATTGTTGCGACAGGTATTGCCGCGGGCGGTCTCGCGGGCCGCCTGCACGGCCGGCAGGAGCAGTGCAACCAACGTGCCGATGATCGCAATCACGACCAACAACTCGACCAGTGTAAAACCCCGAACGCAATGACCTCGATCCCGCGAACACTTGACGCAGCGCCTCATAACATCATCCCTTCTCGAATTTCGAAGAATCGCGCCGAATGCCTCTGTTCCAATTTTTTCCCGCAGCAACGGAAAATCCGTATGCTGCAGTCGGCGGATCAAACGTCGGACTTTAATTGTCTGACCGATGCGTTCGTCGTGCTCAGGTTCGAATGCCTGGCATGCGACGAGTGGTCTACACCTATTGTTTCAAAATGGCAGTGATTTGTCCAGGAAACGTTCGACTGGAGCGATTTGGCCGCGATTCGTGGCCGCTGCTGCCGCCCGAACGGTTCGGCCACCGTCCAGCCGTTGAATCCCCTCTGCCAGCGATCAGGGACGTAATCGGACAAGCACCAGGAGCGTGATCGCCAGCAATGTCATGCAAATTACTGCCAAAGCCAGGTGCAGCCGACGGCGTATGCGGGCTTTTTCCTGGGGTGATAGGCGGCGGAGAGGAGTTGGCTCGCCACGGAAGTTGGAAACGGTTTCGGCGGGTTCCGCCAAGCAGTTGGGGGAAGATGGGGCGAAATCACGCGTCGCGAGCGACGTGGTTAAGTCGAGTGGGGAGGCGGGAACCGTTACCTGCCGTGCGCAGTGGGGACAGGCCATCACTCGGCTCTCAGTCGCCGCAGTGGCTTGGATGCGGCCCGTGCAAAAAGGGCATGCCAATTCGAGCTGGTCCATGACGATCACCCCAAGTGTTTGTGAGTCGGAGAGAAGGTGAGTAAGTTAATGGAGGAGTCGGAGGCCACCGGCGATTCTTGCTCGCATCTTAGCCGGCCCACCGTTCGCTACCATTTTCCTCGAAAGTCTCCCGTTTGGCCAAGCGTAAACCAGTTCGTCGCAAATCTGCTGAGGTCGATGGTGTCGGCGTGCGCCGATCTTCGGATGGGCGCGGCTGGGTGCTGGTGCATCCACGTGGCGTACGAGAACGGGCAGAAGACCTGGAAGAAGTGCGGGCGATGATCGAGACTGATGAAGTGGACGTGGCGCTCGATGAGTTGCGGTGGCTGGTGAGCGGGTGTAGCGAGTTTATCGAGGCCCATGTATTGCTGGGCGAGTTGGCGCTGCTAGAGGGCGACTTCGCATTGGCGCGCGGGCATTTTGGCTTTGCAGTGCAGTTGGGGCTGAAGGCGCTGGCCAAGGCAAAGGTCAGCGGGCCGGTGCCCTACTCGCAGAGAGCGAATCGATCGTTCTACGAAGCTGGTCGCGGCCTGATCACATCGCTGGTCAAGCTGGGGATGACGGCCAAAGCGGTCGAAGTGGTGCGCGACTTGGTGCGGCTCGACCCAAGCGACCCGCTCGGGTTGCGCGAGCTGCCGGATGAACTACAGTCGGGTGGACTGCCGATTGTGGAGCTGTAGGTGGGAAATGTGTTTTGCTGAGGTAGACGTCGTGGCCAACGCCACTAACAGGCACGACCTTGCAGCACGGCAATGAATTAACTGCGCGAGCCGCTGGAGAGGAACAAATCGCCCAGGCCCCATCTGCTGCAGCTGTTCGCTTCAGCTGCTTGTAAACGGCGCAGTGCCGCTTTGCGGAGCGAGTCGTCGCCTTCAGGGTAGAGTTCGATGACAGTCGTCACCTGGCCGAAGACGGCGGGCTGGTCCATCCACCAGCGGGGTCGGTGGCCGCGGGCGGTAGCGGAGATGCGGACACCACCGCCCTGCCAATCGACCGGCACTGCGAAAGTGACCACAAGCTCGTGCATACCTTCGAAGGCAGTTTGCGACGACGGCTTCAACTTGAAAAATACGCCCTGGCCTTGGGCGAAAGTTCCGCTGACAACGACGGGCTTCTTGGGCGGGATGCGCTGGACTTTTTCGATGGCTTCGTTGGCATTGGTCATGCCAGCCGAAAGGGAAGGCCCGACATCGGCGGTGAGCGCTCCGACCGGCACAGGCAGCTTGCCGCTGAGCGTCGCCCCGAGTGAGCGTTCTTTGAAGTTCTTCGTGATGGTTTCCACAGCTTCTGCATCGGCTGCAAGGACCGTGGTGGGCGAGAAGCTATCCACGCGAATGCCGGCGGCGGTGCCGTCAATTTCGAAGTCGAGGTGTTCGATCTCGCCGCCGGCGAGTCCTTGAAAGCGGACCGAGACGGAGAGCCGCAATTCAATGAGCCGTTCGTGTGGTGCGCGTGCCAGGCGTTCGTGCGGTGTCACGTCGCGATATTCGATGAGTCGCGCGAAATCGAAGTTGACATCTTGCGCCAGCGCAAGCGTGGTGAAGTTAGCGGCGGCAATGAGCAATAGGCAGCGTAGCGCCGATCGTTGTCGCTTTGAGTAATGCTTGTTCATGGGAACTTCCTCCGTGGAGAGAGTGACAGTTGCCATCCGTGTTAAGCTCGGTGGGCGCGCGAACAATGGCCCGGGGCGACGCGCTAGCAAATCCCAAGTTCGAGCGTCCCAAAGGCGCCGCCCCGGGTAGTTTTAGTTACGCACCCTGAACACGACGGGTTTAGCTGGCAACGCGATTGTGCGCGTGCTGGCACTGCTGCGACGAGATGGTGCGCCGGAAAATTATGATGGCAGGAAAGACGCACGAAGGCACGAACGCTGTTGCAGTGTCGTGGCCGACACCGCCCAAGGCAACTGGTTGTACTAGCGTTGCAGGTCGTTGTATTTGGAGGCGATGCTGATGCTCATCTTGCCGGTGCCGATTATCTGGTAAGTTGCGGAAAGACTGCCGCGTGTTTCGGACATGCCGATTGGGCCAGAGAGGTCAGCAGCGACGGCACGGCAAGTGTCGATTTCGATCGTCAGTGGGCCTTCGACATTCAGTCGCATTTGCGAGGAATCGATTGACGCGGCTTCGATGCTAGCAAAAAACACGGCACACGAACGACCATTACTCTGCGCAATGCGTTCGAGCGTGAGTTCGAAGCGAGAGACCTGGCCCATTTCGTCACCCAAGCCAAGCAGCTTTTCGGCGACTTCGTTTGGCACCGCAAGCCGCTGGCCGACGGCGAGCGTTTGACCGACGAGATAATCGGCAAGCGGATTGGGGCGGCCGAGGGATTCCATGTTGCGTGTGACGATTTCGTACTCATCAAGTGGCGGGACGCCGCCTTGCTCGTCGGTTATCAGAAGCGCGTCGCCAGCGCGGGTACAACGATACGATTTGCCCTCGACCGACTGGGGGGTGGGCGGTGCGACTTCGAGTTCGTCGGCATTGGGGCCATTGGCAACGCGTTTGGCAGCTTCGGCATAGCGGACGAAGACGGTGTCGGTTGTTCCACCTGTCACATGCGCGGTGGTGACCACGCGGCGTTGTTGGCGGCGGAGCGCGGTCTTGGTTTGTTCGAGCACTTCCTGGTTCTGCCGGACCATCGTGTCGAGCTTGAGTGTGACCGAGAGGCTTTGCTCCAGTTGGTCGCCGACCAGCGGCGCGCGGCGACTGAAGCGAACTACTTGGCCGGTGGGTGCCACTGTAGCCATGCGTTCATAGGACGTTGGTTGCTCGTCCATTGGAACGATTGATTGCGCTGAACACTCGTAACTGAATGTCAGCGCCATCAGCGACGCAAATTGACAGGCTAGGCAAATGAAGGTGCCAATCCCGAGATGATTGCGAGGCATGGTTGGAAGTCTCCGGCGGCGCGGCGGAAATTTGGGCCTCGTATCATGCGGACCGCTGGAAGTGGGGTCAAGGTCGATCACTCGCTAGCAAACAGCATACGTTCCAAGGCCGCCAGCGCTACATGCCAGGGAGTTTCGCCTTCCTGGTAGGTCTCCCACCAAGTGATGAGTGTTTCGGCCGTGGCAGTCGTGGCAGCAGCGGCATCGATTCGCCAGGCATGGAGGGCCTGGGCGACGGACTCCGTGGTGAAGCTGGTCAGCTCCACGTATTCGGCGGCCGAAAGCAATGCCGGTACCAGCGCTAATTGGCCGGTATATTCGCGATGGGCTGGCGAGACGTGGTCGGCGAACCTTGGCAGGTCGAGATTCAGTTGTGCCAGCAGCCAGGCGAGTCGCACCACTTCGGGTAGGTCAGCGCTGGGATTCGTCAGGACGGCTTCGAATGAAATGGCGTTGACTGCTTGGTGGGCGAGCCCGTTTCCACCAACCAGCGGATAGACCAACACGATGCAGGCATTCTCGACGAGCAAACTCTTTTCGGCCGTTCGGCCGAGTTGCAACAACAGGCCCGGACCGCGGGCTTCCCATTGTGCGACCAACGGGCGGCCACGGAGCAGAAGTTCGTCGACCAGGTTGGGTGCGTCGACGGTAGTGGTCGTGCGGTAAGCGTTGTAAAATGCGGCCTTCAAACCTCCGATCAGGCTGCCAAGTCGCCCGATGAGTGCGTCGACTGGCGTATTGCGACCGATGAGCTTGCCCAGTGCTTGTGAGACAAGTTGACGATTGTCTTCGACGCCGCTGGCGGAAATCTTGGTGAGCGTAGTGAGAAATCTGTTGGTGGAAACGCCTGCGATTGCGAGCTCTGTTAGCAGGTGCGCAACTGCGGGAGCGAAGGCTTCTGCCAGCCGCGAATCGGCAACAGTTCTTCCCTCAGCCAGGCAGAGGGCGGCGTAGAGCGCGCTGGTGGATTCGCTGGCTTTCCAGATAAGTTGCATCGCGTGTGCCCGATGATCCGAAGTTGTTTGTAGCTAGCATGGGTGGGGTGGATTGACTTTGGCAAGAGCGGTTTTTGGCAGCAATCCGCCCTGGCTCGCCTAGCGATCGGTTGGTATAGTCCGCCGCCCAATTTTTAGCGATGTTTTGTCCCTTGCTAGCTTGCGAGATGCTGCGAATGAGCCACACTATGCGCCGCAGTTTGTATGCCATCATAGCCTGTTGTGCCGCTTGTTCGAGTGTGGTGGCCCAGGCGCCGGGTGGGGTGGCCCCAGCGCAGCCGCCCGCTGCCCCGCAGGGCTTCGAACTCAACGCGATGCAGCAGGCGTACTTGGATCAAGTACTGAGCAGTTGGCAGATCGAAAGCGGGAAGGTATCGATATTTCAGTGTCCGTTCGAGCGCTGGGAGTACAATGGGGCCTTTGGCCCAGGCAACGACATTCCGCTCAATAAGAACAAGGGCGAACTGAGCTACCACAAGCCCGACAAAGGCAGTTTTCAAATCACCGAGGTAAACACCTGGCAGGCCGAACCAGTTCCGGCAGGCGGCGCTCCTCCGGCCCAGGCCAAGGGCAATTGGGTCAAGCAGCCTAATGCCATCGGCGAACACTGGGTCTGCGACGGCGAAAACGTGTACGAATATCGGCACGATCAGAAGCAGCTCGTGGTACGTTCGATTCCGCCGGCAATGCGCGGACAGGCGATTGTTGATGGACCGTTGCCGTTTCTATTCGGTGCCGAAGCGGCCAAGCTCAAGGCCCGCTATTGGATGCGAGCCGAACAGAACCAAGACCCCAACGAAATCATGATCGTCACGCGGCCGCGGGGTGCAGCCGATGCAGCCGACTACCGACAGGTTGATTTAATACTCGATCGTGGCCGAATGATGCCCAAGGCGATGCAAGTCCATCTGCCCAACGGTGACCGGCACGTATACATGTTCGACATTACTCAGGCGACAGTGAACGGTCACTTGCAGCGGATCATGGCGCTGTTCCAGGTGCCGCGCACGCCGTGGGGCTGGAAGCGGGTAGTCGAGGAAGCACCTCCTCAGCAGCCGGCGCCGCTCGACAATCGGCAGGCAGCACAGCCGGATAGCGTGCCACGGTAAGCGAGGTCCATCGCCAGCGGAGCTAATCCGCCAGCGATGGACCTTTGGCAAGTACTGCGCGGTAGACTTCCGCGATATTCCGAGCCATGACGAGATCTGAAAACAGCGCGGTATGGCGCTCTCTGCCGTTGTGGCTCAAGGCGGCGAAGTCGATTTTGCCCTCGACAAAGTGCCGAATAGCGCTGGCCAATTGGCTCACACTACCAGAGTCTACTAACAGGCCTGTTTCGCGGTGCACCACTGCTTCGGGTACGCCTTCGACACGGGTCGCGACGACGGGCACACCGGCCGCCATCGCTTCGAGAACGACCATCGGCAACCCTTCGCCAAAGAGACTAGGCAGCACGAACAGATCCATTTTGGCGAGTTCGGCGTTCACTTCGCGCGTGAAACCGGTCCACTCAATTGCGCCGGCTAGCCCGAGTCGATCGGCAAGGCCGAGAATCGCGGTTTCGTAGGCGAGCGTTTCAAATCCGCCGACGGCCCGCAGTCGCACGTCGACGCCCCAGGAACGCAGCGCGGCCAGCGCTTCGAGCAAAACTTCCATACCCTTACGCGGACGGAAGAGGGCGACGGTGCCGAGCGTCCAGGTACTAACTGGCGGATTGCGATCGCAGGCGCAAGCTGGGGCAGAGACGCCGTTGGGGACGCAGACGACGCAATCGGCTCGGAAGCCGCGGGCGATCATGTAGCGCTTCAGACTGGGCGAAACGGCGATTAAGCAATCCGCTTCGCGGAGGCAATGCCATTCGACCAGCGCATTGAACACATTAATCAGTTGCCGTGTCGAATCGTGGCCGGCAGGACTGTGGACGTGGTAGATGAACGGCACACCCGCTCGCTTGGCTACCAGCCGGCCGACCAAGGCCGTGCGCGGCGTGTGAGCATGGACCAACTCAAATTCTTCGTCGGCAACGAGACGGATCAGCTTTCTTACGACGCGCAAATCGAACCGACCGCGCATCGGAAACTTGTGCAACGGGGCTGAAGTCGTCTCGCGGGCAGACGGAAAGCGAAGCGGTTTGACGCAGGCGAAGCCGACATCGTAGCCAAACTTCGGCAACTCACGGGCGAGCAAGTCTTGCACGCGTTCAGCGCCGGAGTAATGCTCGCCGTTGATCAGGTGCAGCACACGCGCCGTCTGGAGACAGGGCGGCGCGGTGATGGGATCGGCTGACGCTGACACCACAGTTGGCACGATGGGGAGCTCATCGGCAGCTTGAGCGTAAGGAAACACTAGCGGCGAAGTCAACATCCGTGGACTCTCGTCGGATCGAACGGGAAGGGCAAGCTCAGGATAGTACCAACATCGGTGCGATCCGCGGCAGAGTTGCAGTGCTGCGAAAAGTTTGCGGAAGCGGAGGGTCGTAGTGCTGGTGAGGCGCAGCTCCAGTTCGGACAGGACGGCAATCCGGATTTTCCGTACGCCGCTAGTGACACAGCCACGTTACCTCCAGCTATTGGTGTCTGCACTGGTGCGGACGCGCTCGATGACGCGCATATTGGCAACGGCATCGGCGATGGGCGTGGGGACCGGGGTATCCTCGAGAATCGCGCGGGCGAAGAGGTCGGACTGGATCGTATATTGATTGCAACTCTCAACAACGATTTCTTCGTTTTGCACGGCTGGTGGGAAGCCGGTTTGGACCCAGAGTCGGGTGGGCCGGTCATTGGGGGCATTGAACGGAATTTCGATTTCGATGCGGCCCGCAGTGCCAACAATGTTGGTCCGTTGGTACGGCGCGAGTTGCGTGGAGACGGTGAAGGTGGCCGTGCCTTGGAAGAATTCCAGGATGGCCGAAGTGAGGCGATCGACGCCTGTGTTGGGGTCGCGCTCGATGTGAGCCATGACGCGGATCGGTTCGTCATCGAAAAGGAAACGCGCGGTGGTGATCGGATAGCAGCCGATGTCCATCAGCGCGCCGCCGCCAATGTCGCGCTGATTGCGGATGTTGTCGGGATCGTCGTTAAAATACGAAAAAGTAGTGTGGATGGTGCGGAGCGCACCAATGCGGCCAGCGCAGACAAGCTCACGGGCCATCTGCCATTGCGGATGGAAGCGGACCATGAAGGCTTCCATGATCTTGAGCTTGGGATGAGCGGCTGCGACGCCGGCCAACTGCTCGGCCTCGGCGACTGACAGGCCGATGGGCTTCTCGCAGAGAACATGTTTGTCGACTTTGAGCGCACGGATCGACCAGGGAACATGCAAGTGGTTGGGTAGGGGATTGTAGATGGCGTCGATATTGCGGTCTGCAAGCAGTTCCTGATAAGAACCATAAGCATGGTCGATGCCTAGTTCGGTGGCAACCTGTTTAGCGCGGGAGAGGTCGCGCGAGGCGATGGCGGCGACGATGCCGAACTGGCCGCGGTTGGTCGCAGGAATGACCTGCAGACGGCCGATTTTGGCGGTGCTTAAGATGCCCCAGCGAACTTTATCCATGTGATAGATTCTCCAGCTAAGAGCCTACCAATCTGTCAGGCCAATGAGAATGAGATCCTCACGCACAGGCAGGAAGGTGAAAAGGCCCGACAAATCGGCTCGGCGATCAGAGCGTTGGGCGTATAATGCGATGCCTTTGGCGTGGATTGGTGGCGGAAGTGTAGCACTTGTTACGGTGAGGACGAGGATGGCAGATTCTTCGCAGGGCGACGTCTCGATCGGCGGTTATCTGATTCAGCGGCTCGAGGAATATGGCATCGGCCATGTGTTTGGCATTCCGGGCGATTACGTATTGTCATTCTACACGATGCTGGAACAAAGCCCTCTAAAGACAGTCGGCTGCACGCGTGAGGATTGTGCGGGCTTTGCGGCTGATGCATACGCGCGGGTGCATGGCATGGGGGCGCTGTGTGTGACGTATTGCGTCGGCGGGCTGAGCGTTTGTAATTCGATCGCGGGGGCCTACGCAGAAAAGTCTCCCGTGGTGATGATCACCGGTTCGCCGGGACTCAAAGAGCGCAACCGCAACCCGCTATTGCACCATATGGTGCGGAATTTTCGTACGCAGTACGACGTGTTTGAGAAGCTCTGCTGCGCGGGAACGGAGTTGGCCGATCCGCTCACAGCATTCAGCGAGATCGATCGAGTGTTGGCGACTTGCACACGGTATAAGCGGCCCGTGTATCTCGAGATTCCGCGGGACTTGGTGCATGTGCAACCGCCGGTGGCACCGAGGTATGAGAACCAGCAAATAGTCAGCGACACACGGGCTCTGGGCGAGGCGGTGGACGAAACGGTGCGGCGGATCGAAGCGGCCAAACAGCCGGTGATCATTCTGGGGGTCGAGGTGCATCGCTTCGGACTGCAGGACGACGTGATAAAACTAGCCGAGGCTTCCGGGATTCCACTGGCGGCGACGATGCTTGGCAAGGGCGTGGTCGCCGAGACACATCCGCTCTACATGGGCTTGTACAGCGGAGCGCTGGGCCGCGAAGAAATTACCAAGTACGTCGAAGGGAGCGATTGTGTGCTGATGCTTGGCACGTTTATGACAGACATCAACCTCGGCATCTACACAGCCGAACTCGACATGAGCGACTGCATTCTGGTGACAAGCGAGCAACTGCGAATTCGGCACCATCACTTCCATGAAGTGACGCTGCCGGACTTTGTGAAGACGCTCGCAGCGCGGAAGCCTCGGCCGAATACATCACCTCCCCAAGCACCGACTGAGTTTTGGAAAGAGCCGTTCACACTGCGGCCAGCAGAGCGAATCACGATCGCGCGAATGATCGACCGGCTCGACGAACAGCTTGATGGCGAGACGGTGGTGATCGCCGATGTGGGGGACGCACTGTTCGCATCGACGGAGCTCACAACTCGGGGAAGGACCGAATTTTTGAGCCCAGCCTATTACACGTCGATGGGCTTTGCGGTGCCTGCGGCGCTCGGCGTCCATATGGCGAAGCCCGGGGCACGGGTGGTGGCCATCGTGGGCGACGGAGCGTTTCAAATGACGGGGATGGAACTCTCGACCCTGGTGCGGCACAAGTTCCCAACGGTCGTGATCGTGCTTGACAACGGCGGCTACGGCACTGAAAAGTTGTTGCACCCTGGCGAGTGGGAGTTCAACGAGATTCACAAGTGGCAATACTCAAAACTGCCGGAGGTGCTCGGCGGCGGCACAGGATACCAGGTGCGGACCGAAGGCGAGTTCGACAAGGCGCTCACGGCGGCATGGCAAGACACGAACGGTCCAAGCATTTTGCAGGTCCAACTGGACCCCAAAGATTGCAGTCGATCGCTGGAGCGGCTGGCGGAGCGAATGGCGAAGATGGTGGTGCAACAGTAGCCATATTGGCCGTCATTGGTGTTGGCCTGATGGCTGCCGATTGGTGTAGATAAGGCCCTGACGCACCCCCTCTGCTACGCTGTCGGGGAAGGTGGAAGACGATGGACGACGTAACCAAACGGACGATACACAATTGCCTAATGTCTCTGGCCGTCATAGCGATGATTGTGGCTGCACTCTACTCACTGCCATTGTGGGCGACCGGAAAACGCGATTTGGTATGTTATACGTTTGTTGCTACTATTGTATAACCACGTTGGTATTGCCGAATGATTAAGAAGCCAAGTCAACATGGCAACAGCCTGGCTCTGGTGATTGACCGGTCAATTTTGGATTTGCTTGGCATCGACGTGGGGACGGCACTCGAACTGTCGACGGAAGGCGAATCGCTGGTGGTTGCCCCGGTGCGCGATAAGAAGCGGAAGAAGAAGTTTGAAGACGCACTCACGTCCAGCAACCAGCATTACGGCAAGGCCATTAAGCGGCTCGCGGAGTAAGCTCTGGAGCCGTTGTTCCTCTCGCTTGACGAACTGGTGACCATATACCGTGACCAGATTGAACGCTACGTTGGCTCGCTCGGCGTGCGCGACTGGAACCGGCTGAAGTCCGCCGTTGCGATGCCTGCCGTGTCGTTTGGAAGCCAGTATCTTCATACGGACGTGTGCGAGATGGCAGCTGCGTATTTGTTTCACATCGTTCAGAATCTTCCGTTCATCGATGGCAACAAACGTGCTGGTGCAGTGGCGGCTGACGTATTTCTTGCGCTGAACGACGCGAGGCTCGTTGCGAGTGAAGGCGATTTCGCCGAACTTGTACTTTCGGTGGCTCGCGGTGAAACCAGCAAGCCTGCGGCAGCAGAGTTCTTTCGTGCGAATACGACCACAGAATAGTGCCGCCCATGGACATTTCTTCTTGGCATATCGATCCAACATGGGTTTACTACCCCTCGGCGCTGCTGTTGGTCGTGTTATGTACGATTGCTTGGTTCACGTCCGTCTTCACACTGCCAGGAAATTGGTTTGTGCTGGCGTTAGTGGCAGGCTTTGCCTGGTTGTTTCCCAAAGAAGCGGGGCACGGGATATCTTGGACTGTGGTTGGAGTGTCGCTGGCGCTGGCGGTGGTGGGCGAGGTAATTGAATTTGCGGCCGGGGCGGCTGGAGCGGCCAAGCAGGGGGCGAGTCGACGAGCGATCGTACTTTCGCTCGTAGGGGCGCTGGTGGGCAGTCTTGCCGGCGCGATGGTGGGTACTCCCGTGCCAGTGCTCGGTTCATTTGTCATGGCGCTGGTCGGTGGGGCAAGCGGTGCGTTTGCGGGGGCGTATCTAGGCGAGATGTGGAAGGGGCGGGACGAGCCGGAACGCATGGCGGCCGGGCAAGGGGCGTTCGTCGGCAAGATTTGGGGCACCCTCGGCAAACTGGCCTGTGGGGCGGTGATGGTGGCCATCGTGGCGGTGGATGCATTTTTTTGACTTCGCCAAAAAAAGGAATTCCCCCGCCCGGCTATCCGGACGGGGGAGTATTCGTCCAACATTGACAGCTTGCGACGGATCGCAAACGACTAAGCGTGTTGCCGCCGACGCCGCACCAAGTAGAAGCCCATTGCCGTAGCCGTGCCGTATAGCACAATACTTCCTGGCTCGGGAACCACCTTCATACTAACCCAACTTCCCCAACTGTCGTCGTAAGTTCTTGCGCCGCAACGTGAGGAAGGGCGAAGTCTTCACTACATCGGCACGTCGTTTGCTTCGAACTGCAAGAGGTGAGGTGGGAGTTCGAGCCCCAAGCGGTCAAGCAGAGTCG
>JBGSUJ010000050.1:0-5987 GCA_041753435.1 Pirellulales bacterium
ACGAAGAATTGGGGAACGAAGAATCGGCACCGATGTGATCGCTTGCTGTTGAGTTAGCAACTCGAAACGCCTCGTAAGTAGAGCGTCCCTCCACCGGGGACCGGTTTCGCAAGGAATCGGTCCCCGGATTTTTTTGTGCGCTCATCACATCACTTCTATTTTTTAGCCGTCTCTTACGCAGTCCACCACGAGGCAATGCTGCCTAAAGGGAGGGAGGCAACTGCTCATTCCCCAGGCAGTGCAAGACTTTGAAATCTTGGGAGACACAAAATTCATACTCCCCGGATTGCTACAAAGTGAATTTGGATATTGACTTACGGCTACTTCCATATCTTTGCCAAAAATTGATCGCGATTGGTACGCACCTTGCTTTAACGGTACTGTGTAAACCAAGAAGTCGCCAGCAGATCACAATACTGCAGCGACACGAAGTAGCAGTTAGAGTTGAAACAAATACAGGATTAGCCGCTCTATAACTGAAAGCGGCCGAAAAAACGTAACAAAGTTTATTGCTGGATTCAACGAATGTCCCCCTCGGCTTGGATGGGTTTTCCGCCTGGCCCATCCAAGCCGGGGATGTTCAAGCGCTCGTTCAGCGTTATCCGTAGCAGGAATCCAAAACTACCGTCCCTGAAACCAACCGAATGTCCCCACAAGGCTTGGGCGCTCTTTTCCGCCTGGGAGCGCCCAAGCCGGGACATCCTTAGTACATCGCTGTTGATTCTGACAGAGTGTGAGTATCGAAGCCATCCTCGGTCTCTGTAATCGACTAGCAATGCCTGAAGTGATTCAGCTTCGTTGCTAGGCACCGAGAGCAAGTACAACAAACCAACCGAATGCCCCTTCTAGGCTTGGGCGGGTTTTCCGCCTGGCCCGCCCAAGCCAGGGCATTCTTTCTCAGTGACCTCTCAGTCGCTTGCCGGCTGTTCGGCCGCACTGGTGACTGTCCATCGGAGCCAGAAGGATGCCCCAATGGCTTGGGTGGGTCACCGCCTGATCTGCCCAAGCCGGGGCGTCCAAGAATAGGACTGGATGCTGGATGCCGGATTTCGGATACTGGATAGCAACACTCATGCATCCAGAGTCCAGCCGATAGTCTCATGAAGCTTATCATCGCCATTATTCAGCCCAGCAAACTTGAAGACGTCAAGACCACGCTTTCCGAGGTCGAGGTCGTGCGGCTCACCATCATGGACTGCCAAGGCTTTGGCCGCCAAAAGGGGCAGACGGAGGTTTATCGCGGCAAAGAAATCTCGGTAAACCTGCTTCGGAAAGTTCAGCTGATGATCGCAGTCAACGACAATTTTGTCGAGCCGACGATCAGCGCCATCATCAAGGGCGGCCGTACAGGTCCGAGTGGCGAAATTGGCGACGGAAAGATCTTCGTCCTTCCGCTCGACGACTGCATCCGCATTCGCACCGGCGAACGCGGCGGCGAGGCGATCTAGCCATCGGCTGGGTCCTCCGCCACGAGAGGCCCTTGAGGTCTCTGCCGCAGCAGCAAGACTACAAGACAAAGCTAATGCGAATACTTCGCAACCCGAAGCTGCCCACGGGCTTGGATGATGAGGCGGTCGCGGATGGCCAGTTCCTCAACGCCGGCAGCGGGGCGCGAGATCGCAGCGCGGAGTTGATCAGCCGCAATGGCTGGGTCGAGCGATTCGGCAGGCAGCGCCCGATTTGTCAGCACCGACACCATGTTGTTATTGACCTGTACGAAGCCGCCGTCAGCATAGTAACGCTGCACCTTCCCGCCCGCTGTCACCCGCAATTCACCGAAGCCCAGCCGGCCGATCATTGGGCTGTGAAGCGGGGCGATGCCGTACTGACCATCGACAAGCGGCAGCCGGACAAAGTCGGCCGACGTGTCGACAATCGTAGCTTCAGGCGTAACGATGACAACGCGCAGAGTGGAACCGGAGGTGGGGGAGTGATCGGCCATGGGTTTCGCATACAACTACGCGCTTCGTAAGACTCCGCGGCGCGTCGCGGTTAAACTATTTCTTCTGGGATTTCTTCCACTGCTCTTCGGCTTGCTCGATGGCACCGACGTACATAAAGGCGTCTTCCGGCAGGTGGTCCCACTTGCCATCGCACAGCTCTTCGAAGCTGCGGATCGTGTCAGCCAGCGACGTCAGTTCGCCCGGCTTGCCGGTAAAAACTTCGGCCACCAAAAACGGCTGCGAGAGGAACCGCTCAATGCGACGGGCGCGAAGCACCACTTTTCGATCCTCTTCTGGCAACTCGTCGACGCCCATAATGGCGATGATATCCTGCAGTTCGCGGTATCGCTGGAGGATCATCTGCACGCGGCGAGCGATGGCATAATGCCGCTCACCGACGTACTGCGGATCGAGAATACGGCTGTTCGACGCGAGCGGATCGACCGCCGGGTAGATCCCCTTTTCCGATATCGAACGCTCCAAATAAATGAATGCGTCGAGCTGGCCGAAGGCGGTGGCCGGAGCGGGGTCGGTCGGATCGTCGGCCGGCACGTACACGGCTTGCACCGAGGTGATAGCCCCTTGATTAGTCGATGCGATCCGTTCTTGCAGCGCTCCCATTTCCGTGGCAAGCGTTGGCTGGTAACCCACCGCGGATGGCATACGACCCAAGAGCGCAGACACCTCGCTACCTGCTTGCGAGAAGCGGAAAATGTTGTCAACAAAAAGTAGCGTGTCGGCTCCAGTCTTATCGCGGAAATACTCCGCCATTGTCAGGGCCGACAGGGCGACGCGAAGACGGGCACCGGGCGGCTCGTTCATCTGACCGAATACCATACAAGTTTGATCGATCACACTGCGGCCGGTCTGACCGATTTTCGCTTCCTGCATTTCGAGCCACAGGTCAGTGCCTTCGCGGGTCCGCTCGCCGACGCCGGCGAACACCGAATAGCCACCATGCGCCGACGCGGTACGGGCGATCAACTCAGTGAGAATGACCGTCTTGCCGAGACCGGCGCCGCCAAACAAGCCGGCTTTGCCGCCGCGGACGAACGGCGTCAACAGGTCGATCACCTTGATGCCTGTTTCGAACATCTCCGTCTTGGTCGAAAGATCGCGCAAGAGCGGCGGATCGCGGTGGATCGGCCAACGCTCTTCGGCGTCGACCGGGCCACGATTGTCAACAGGCTCGCCGATGATATTGAACACGCGGCCGAGCGTGGCCATGCCAACAGGTACCGTCACTGGCGAACCGGTGTCGATGACATCTTGACCGCGGATCAAACCGTCGGTGCTTCCGAGCGCAACGCACCGCACGCGGCCACCGCCCAAGTGCTGCTGCACCTCGCCGGTGAGATTGATCTTCACGCCTTTGTGGTCGGAAACAATCTTCACGGCGTTGTAAATTGCAGGTAGCCTGTCGGCGTCGAACTCGACGTCAAACGTGGAGCCTATAACCTGAGTGATACGACCGATGCTCTGAGTTTGCTTTGCTGTTGCGGTTGCCATGATAATTGTCGAGAAATAACTAAAGTGTTGTGATTTAGCTCAATGCCTCGACTCCGCCAATGACATCCATCAACTCAGATGTAATGCGGCTCTGTCGGGCACGGTTGTATTGCATGCTCAGGCGGTGGATCAAATCTTGCGCGTTTTCGGTGGCGCTCTTCATAGCCACCATGCGGGCGATCTGTTCGCTCACCGCGGAATCGAGGAAGCACTTGAAAAGCTTGATCCTAAAACTCGCGGGCACGACCTCTTCGAGAATACTTTCAGGCGAAGGCACAAAATCGTAGATCGAGCGCGAGCCGTTCTCGGTTCGAGAGCTTGCGGAAGCGGTATCAGCGGCCTCGGCACGGATCGCCCCCAACGGCAGCAGCGTTTCTACGGCAATCTGTTGGCGGGCGATGTTGATGAATCGCGTGTAGACTACGTCCAGCCGGTCGAGTTTGCCGGTCGAGTATTCTTCGAGATACCGGCTGGCGAGCACGTCGACTTCGTCGAACGCCGGTTTGTCCTCGAAATTGGTGAAAGATTGATCGACTTCCAAGCCACGAAACTTCATCGCCGCGATGCCCTTCTTGCCGGCGACTTCCATCCGGCAGCGGGGCACTTCGGCCTTGAGTTTCTCCCATTGCTGGCTTGCCGCCCGCACGACGTTGCCATTAAAACCAGCACAGAAGCCGCGGTTGGCGGTGAGCACCAAGAGCGTTGCATTTCCGACCTTCTCACGGACTTCCAGCAACGGATGCCGCACCTCGAGGCCGCTCGCCATCAAGTCGCTCACCAATTGGGTCATCTTGTCGGTATACGCGCTAGCAGCCGACGCGCGGTCCATCGCCTTCTTGAATCGCGCGGTGGCGATCAATTCCATTGTCCGCGTGATCTTGCGGATGTTCTTGATCGACTTACGTCGTTTGTCGAGGAGGCGAGGATTGGCCATGGTGAAGGGGACAGAGGTCGAGGGTCAGGTTTCGGGTTACGGAAGGCTTAGACGGTGACGGTCTCGCGTTCCTGTTTCTTGGCAGCACCAGCGGCACCGGCCTTAAATTGGGAATGGTACTCAGTGATCGAAGCGTCGATTTTCTTGATCAGATCGTCACTGAGGTCTTTCTTCGTGGCCAGTTCTTCGCGGATTTCCGGCTTCTGATTGAGCATGAACTCGACAAAGCCTTTCTCCCAAGCGGCTACTTCCTTAACCGGAATCTTGTCCAGGTGGCCGCGTGTGCCGGCGTAAATGATCAGCACTTCGTCGACCACGTTGAGCGGCCGGTACTGACCCTGCTTGAGGATCTCTACCATGCGGTAACCGCGATCAAGGCGAGCCTGTGTACCAGCATCGACGTCAGTGCCCATCTGGGCGAACGCTTCGAGCTCACGGAACGCAGCCAAGTCAAGCCGCAAGCCGCCGGCCACCTTCTTCATGGCCTTGATCTGAGCCGCACCACCCACGCGCGACACTGAAATACCTGCGTTCATGGCGGGCTTCACACCCGCGAAGAACAAGTCCGGCTGCAGGTAGATTTGGCCGTCGGTGATCGAAATCACGTTGGTCGGAATGTAGGCCGACACTTCGCCTTCGAGCGTCTCGACGATCGGCAGCGACGTGAGCGAACCGGCGCCGAGCTCGTCAGAGAGCTTGGCCGACCGCTCCAACAGACGGCTGTGGCAGTAGAACACGTCCCCCGGGAACGCCTCGCGGCCCGGCGGACGCCGCATGAGCAGCGACAACTGTCGGTAGGCTACGGCTTGCTTGCTCAAGTCATCGTACACAATCAGCGCGTGCTGGCCGCCAAACATGTAGTGCTCGGCCATCGCGGTGCCGGCGTAAGCGGCGACATATTGCAGCGGGGCAGGGGAGCTCGCCCCAGAGACGATCACCGTGGTGTAGTCCATTGCACCATTTTCGCGGAGTTTCTCGATGACGCCGGCGACCGTCGATTCTTTCTGGCCAATGGCCACATAGAAACACTTCACGTCGTAATCACGTTGGTTAATGATCGCATCGATGGCAACGGCGGTCTTGCCGGTCTTGCGGTCGCCGATGATCAACTCGCGTTGTCCGCGGCCGATCGGAATCATCGAGTCGATCGCCTTGATCCCCGTCTGCAGCGGCTCTTTCACCGGCTGACGTTCGACGACGTTCGGCGATTGACCTTCGATCGGACCGAAGCGGCCCTTGGTGTCAATCGGGCCACGCCCGTCTTTGGGATTGCCCAGCGAATCGACGACGCGACTGATCAGCTCCGGACCGACAGGCACGGAGATGATGCGCCCCGTGGTGCGCACTTCGTCGCCTTCGCGCACTTCGCTCTCAGAACCGAGGAGCACGCAGCCGACGTTGTCCTCTTCGAGGTTGAGGGCGACCCCCATCACCCCGCCGGGGAACGCGAGCAACTCGCTCATCATGCACTGGTCGAGGCCGGCGACGCGGGCGACGCCGTCGCCTACCTGCAGCACGGTGCCGACGCTCTCCGTTTGGAGCTTCTCCCCGTACTTCAGGATCTGTTCGCGCAGCAGGGACGTGACGTCCGAAGGTCTGAG
>JBGSUJ010000051.1:0-6024 GCA_041753435.1 Pirellulales bacterium
CTTCACCGGCCTGGCCGACGAAGAGGAGCTGCTGGCTCATCTGGCCAAGCTGAAAATTCACGACGCCTGACCCGCTCGGCCGCACGCCAGCGCGCTCACGAGCCGCATCACGCTGCGCACGATTGGGTTTTCTCGACACGCCGCCCAGCGCCGCGATCTTCCGAACCGCAGATCCGCGAGCGATCAACCCCCATTGCCGAATCCAATTCCCTGCTTCAAGCTATGATTGCAACAATCGCGCTGAACAGGATTGGGACAGCCTGATAAGATGGACGTTTTCCCCGTTGGATGGAGGCGATCAGGAGGTCTGGAGGATGTCGAGGAAGCGACGGAGTTTTGGTGCGGCGTTCAAGGCGAAGGTGGCGCTGTCGGCCTGCCGCGGGGAGAAGACGATGGCCCAGTTGGCGTCCGGGACTGTGCTCATTCTTTCTACTCCGAAATGGAGACGCACATTCGGACGAGATCAGCGGATCTCTTCTTCGTTGACGTACACCTCCAAGAATCGAGTCAGCCGTTGAAAGTCGCTCTCGGCTTCGATGTAGCGGACGACTGTCACGAGCGTCTTGGAGTCGACCAGCTCTTCGAACGGTACGTAATGGAGCTGCAACTGGCCGGAGACTGAGACCATCACGCCATTCAAGCCGTGTTCAACCAATGCGCGGTAAGCGCCTACTCCTAATTGGCAGCCGAGCATCACGTCAAAGGCATGTGGCTGGGCGCAACGGGATTCGTAGCCGAGTTGAAGCGGCGTAACTTTGCGCTTTTTGCCGGTTTGGCGGGTGTATTCCTTAGTAATCAGGCCTTGGAAAATGTCGTGCAAGTTGACTGCCGAAATGCTAATGTGACCATGTTCGTCGCGGCCGATGCCTTCCAGATACTTCTCGGGCAGCATCTCGGCGAGACCTTCGGCGATGACGATTACGCCATACTCTTTGCCTTCCTTTTCGCGGGCGGTCATGGTGAGGACGATCCGCTTGATAACCTTGTCTAGGTCCATTACCTTGCGCTTCTTGACCTCATTGGTCTTAGGATTCCTTGAGTCCTCTTCATCGGCGTACTGGCCGACAATGTCTTCGACGCTGATCACAAGGCTTGCCTCGCCAGCGATTGCCACTCCGTACGCAAGCCATCCGGCACTGCGGCCCATCGATTCGACCAGGAAGTAAGCCCGATTGGCCTCCGCATCGGCGATCAGGTTGCGCACCTCACTTCCCAGGAAATCGACGGCAGTGAAGTAGCCGAAGGTGAAGTCGATGCCGCGGTAGTCGTTGTCGATTGTCTTGGGCAGATGGACGACGGGGATTCGTTGGACGTCGGCCGGGAGTTTTTCCTGATAGAGCTTAAACTTGTTAGCGGTCTTAAGGGTATCGTCGCCGCCGATCGAGATCAGGGCGTCGACACCGATGGAACGGAGTGCTTCGTCGACCGTTTTGAGTGGTTTGACACGCTCGGCATCGTTCAAATGCTCGGGTTTTGAAATGTTCTTGCCAGGATTGGTGCGAGCGGTACCAATGAGGATGCCCTGCGAGTTGCGCGTGCGCCCGAGCATTTTTTGAGTAATGGAGACGTAGTCGCGGCCTTCCACGAGCGGATTCTCCGGCGAGAATTCAACGAGATGCGAATAACCGTGTTTGATCCCGACTGCCTCGATACCGTGGCGTAGAAAGGCAGTCGCCGCAGTGGAGATCACGGCGTTGGCGCCAGGGGCGGGGCCGCCGGCAAAGAGGATCGCGACCTTTTTCACCGGGTGGGGCATATCCCAGGGAGATGCCATCGTAGAGTTTTTTGCTGTCATAATTTATTTGCCTGCTCTAAATTGTCTGAACTTCGTATTCGCGGTGGGCACTCCTTGGACATCCACAAGAAGGGGGGATCTGCCGCTGGGCCCATCATCCGGACACACTGCAACGAGAAACCATTTTATAAACTTCTGTTCTCTTGGGCTAGAATCCTCGGCCGGCTGACAGAAGAACCGCAAAGTCGCTAATTCAGCAAGCAGAAGCCGCGCTCGGGGTCCCAGGTGTTGGAAGAAGGCGAGGAAGCGGCCGGCACGACCGATGGCAAGCTGCAAGCGGCTGAGATTGACCGCACCTACATCCTCGGCCAGGACGTGATCGCCCAGGCCGTCGCCGCGCCTAGCTGACCACACTCAGAGCCAAGCCATACTGTGCGAACATCATATCCAGATCGTCGATGTCGATATCGCCATCTCCATCCACGTCACCGTCCGCTTGTGTGGGATTCGATAGTTGGTCTTCCCAGTTGTCATAGAGAACCTGGGCATCACTGTCGTCGACGATCCAGTTGCCGTTCAAGTCGGAAAGCAACATCATGCTCTGAAAGTTACTCCCCCAGGTTGAAAGCAATAGATTAAAAATCGGCCTGGCTAACCGAACCGTCGCCGCTGAAATCACCTTGGCTATAAAGTGCCTCCGGAGACAAGCCCCAGAACGTCAGTACCGCCGAGAGATCCGCATTACCAACGAATGCATCGAGATCCGCATCGCCGGCTAGCAGCGTCATTACAAAAGTAAAGTCGCCACCCGCTACGCCATCGCCCGACGGGAATGTGCTCACCAACGAATTCGTCGTGAAGAGACTGGCCGGATTGGTCCATTCGCCGTCTAGCGGATTCCCTTCGACATCAGTCACCGCGTCGCTTAGCGACGCGGCAAAGTGGTCGAACGGCATCCAATCGACGAATCGCCAAGTGGCAGTCATCGTGCCCAAGTCGTAGCTGAACTCAGCCAGCACCGGCCGATTGGCAGTGCGAAGTCCTACAACTTGCAGGTCCGACGCTACGATGTTCACGTCTTCAGTAAACGTGATCGAAATCGTATCGGCCCCACCGACCGGAACGGTTCGCAACTGATTACCCGATCCGATGATCGGCTGACCGTTGTAGGTGGCGCTGTTGAACGAGTACGGATCGTGCGTCGAGTTCGATCCACTAATCGTCACATTAGCTACATGCGGTGCTTCACCAAACTGCACAATCGGGATGCCGCCCGCCCTCGCTTCCTCGCTCCGAAGGTCGATTTGTCGCTCCGCGGCGAGTATTCGATTGGCACTCTGCCATGCTTGTACTTGGGCACGGTTCAACACCGTACCGAATGGCCAAGAAACCGCATTTGGACCGTTGGAATGTGGCCAATTTAACAGAATCCGGACGTGTCTAGGGTCGTCTCACCTGCTCGGAACGATTCTGGGGGCATGCTGTGCGACCGATTTTGGCCCGCAACCCGATTCGGGTAGAATCTCAGCATGGATGAATTTGAGAGCCCACTCGAAAACCTATTCTATGACCAGCTTCTAAAGCGGCAACCGCGTGGCACTCCGTTCCAAACGCAAGTAAGTGTGCCCACGCTCTGCGGTACGTTCCGGCTCGATATGATGGCCACGGTACAGAATCGCCGTATCGGCTTGGAAGTTGACGGGCAAGAATACCACGATGAATACCGCGACGAATGGCGGGACGCCATGATTCTTGGCGACGGCCACGCCGACGAAGTTATCCGGTTTCGGGGCTGCGACCTAATCTACCACTTGGACGATTGCCTATTCCTGCTTTCCAAGATTCAGCCGCTTCTATTCTCTGAACGGCAAACGAATGTAATCGAACGGCTCGCATCCGACAGAGCCAGGCGATTTGCGGAAGGCGAAACAGACTGGCAGTGCGGGGCAATGCTCAGCTATGGCGGGGCATTTGTAGACATTCGCCGCTGCACAATTGAAGGGCTGACCACTGGCGTTGGCCGCGAGTTTTGGGCCGTCTACTATCGCTTCGCCGTAGAGAATGGAGGCGGGGCACTGGACAGCATGATTGACCGTTGGCGGGCTACTGACCGTGCGGCTTGGAGTGTGCCTTAGAAATGGCGGGCACGATTCCACTCGCGGACTTCGTCACGCTGGGACAGCAGCTATACGTCTTAATGAATCCGCAAAATGCCGATGTGGTTATCGCGGAGATTCCCGGCTTTCTAGCGTCACTTGAAAAGTGCGGCTTACATCGCTCTCGCACTGCCGCAGACGTTCTAACGCGAATTGAATCAATCCCGCTTGTTCGTGGTTCTCGCCTAATTGGCCAAGTCGCTCGCTTGGAATTCAAAGCCTACCTTGAACCAATCTTCCGAACCATTTACGCGGAGATTGGCGAGCAAGTCGCGGTAGCGATAAATGTTGGCGTTGTGTCTCAGCAATTACGACAATTGCCGACTGTCCTAGCACTTACCCCAACGCAAACAGACTTGCTTAACGAAACGATTACCTGCATTGAATGCGGTGCGTACCGTGCGGGTATCGTTTTGGCTTGGAATATGGCATACGACTACATACGTCAGTGGATTTTAGACAACCATTTGCCCGCATTCAACGGCAAGCTAACGACGATGTACTTGAGGAAGGACGGCAAACCAATTTACGATCCAATCAACAGCTATGACGATTTCTGTACGGGCAAACCAGGCGAGCGAACCGTGATTGACACTTGTTACCATGCCGGGTTGATCGGCGAGCATTTGCGGGACAATCTGCGATTCTACTTGCGACGGCGGAATAGCTACGCCCATCCGACATTTACGACCCCAAGTGCCGATCAAACCAATGGCTACATAAAGGATTTGCTGGACACAATCACGTCGCCGCCAATAAAGACCTGAATCCTACCTGAATCCCTTTTCCGACCTGTCCAGGGTCGTCTTAGCCCATCGGAATGATTCTGGGGGCATACGGTGCGACCTATTTCCAGCGATGTTGCGTGGCGGGTCGTGTACCGGGCAAAATGGGAGTCAATGTCACAGCCTGAATGCCCGACGATTGACCGTAGCAGTGTCACCTATACCGATATACGGTGTCGGCAACTGGAAGGGCATTTTCCCGGCGACTGCATGATGGGAGTGTGGCCGGTTTCAGCCGCTCGAATTGCTTGCGGTTGGGGAGGTGTGCTTGAAAGCGATTGGCCATACACGTCATCTGTAGATAACTGGCCGCCACCCGAACCGCCTGGATTGGACGCAAAGGCTAAGCAGCGTCGATGCCATCACTATCAGCGAGTCCGGTCAGCACACGATTGCCGAGTGTTACTGGCTAATTGCCTACCAGTCTCGGCATCATTCGAGATTACAGACCAATGGTTTGATGCCGAACACGGCGTAATTACAATGCCGGAGCCGGGGGACAAGATAATCGGCAGTCATTGCGTTTGCATCGTCGGTTTTGACCTCGCAAACTGTAATTTCATTTTCGTGAACAGTTGGGGAGAAAAATGGGGAGTAAATGGATTTGGTTTTCTCCCAATGGCATATTTCGATAAGTATTTTGTGTCCTCATGGCAGCCTCATGGCCTTGGCTTGACTCAAGATTATTTTCGCGGCAAAGGTACTACACGTGTCATTTGGGGAATGCCGGATCTGCTCGATTATCGTGAGCGTCAACGGGGGATCATACATGGTGCAGAGCTTTTTGACGGCGACAATGATGAACGCATGGGCTGGTTGTTCATGGTTCACCGAAACGGGCACTTAGACATAGAAGATTTATTTGTCCGACCGCAGTACCGCAAAAATGGAATTGGCAATCAGCTTGTGGCGGCGGCTCTGGAAATGTCAGACAATTTGAAACGTCCGTTGCGGTTGTGGATTACCCATGCGGAAAGCAGTCCCGATGCCTTTTGCCTTGTAGAAAGAATGGCAGACAAACTCGGATTGGTCCTCTTTCCTCCCGGTGTTCGTTGGGCGGCAGCCGTAGGACTGTCCCAAGACGAGGGTGAGCGGGAAGGGCTTTCGGCTGTATCGGCCAATAGTCCCGCTCTAGTACGACCCGCCGCGATTCGCCGATACGCTCTCAAAAAAGAAAGCCCACAACCCCGGACGCTCGGCAACGTCCGCCGTAACCGTTCACGCCCTGGGGTCGTTTTTTCGCAAAACTGATCTGGACTTGTACCCTGTTTTTCGGCGACCCCGTGGGGCATGTCGTCGGAAATTACCGAGGAACTGATTGCTCGCCAGTCGCCGATGGCCCGGGAGA
>JBGSUJ010000052.1:0-5079 GCA_041753435.1 Pirellulales bacterium
GAATGGCATTAACATTTAGATAAGTCAAGGCTCTATAAGCGTTAAGCACTGCTGTGATGGCGCCGCTTGCAACGGAATGCAGCCCTGCAAAATTTGCAGGTTGCCAATTTGCCAGACTACGTTCGAGTGCTTCGATAGCAAACCTTAACCGTTGGAGAATCATATGTTACGCAAATGTTAATGCCATTCTGGAATGTCCCCTTTTCTTCCGTCGCGAAAGCTGGGTGTCCCCAGGTTGCTCCCGAATAGATGTTCGAGCACGGACTGGGAGCCGATGCACGCAAACCAACGGTCGTGGTCAACTTGGCGCTGAATAGCTTGCCACGAAGTCGCCTCGCTCGGGCCTCACCAACCAAGGCACCGGGGTGCCTTCGCCTGCGCGCGGCCGTCGCTCACCAACGGCGGGGCGAGCGAGCGACGGCCGGCTCCGACGAAGGCACCCTCCCGCCCAATGCATCGAAGATCAAAAAACATAAGCCAACCGGTTGACACAACCCTTTCCATAGATGTCCTCGTCCCAATCCAGGCGTGTCAGAACTTGTGAATCATTTCTGTCGTCTGCCGCTGCTCGAGAGCTACTGTCGCAACCGCGCTCGAATGTACATGTCAATGCGATACTTGTTCGGGCGGATCATGTACCGAAACTTCGACGTCTTACCCGGCCAGAACCCTTTCAGCAATTCCTTCATCATGCTCAGGCGAAATTGATCGGCGAACGGGTATTTCTTAATAGATACGATTTCGAAGCCGCAGTCCTCCAAAATGCGAACAACTATTTTCTCAGATGCGAAGCTGAGGTGGTCGGGCAACAGCAGCGGACGCGGGTGTTGGGAGGGCGGGAGACCCGCCGTGTCGCCAGTCTCCAAGAACATTTCGCCGCCCGGCCGAAGCAGCCGCGTCCAACCTGCGATAGCAACCGGTGGGTCAGGCAGATGGGAATAGACATTCAGAAGCGAGATGGCATCGTATCGCTCCGAGTGTTGCAGGAGGTCAAAGTACGAAACGTCCAATTTTTTCGCGCGAGCTGATTCTTGCTTCAGTACATTCGGCTCCAGTCCTCTCGCCTCGATGTTGTTTCCGCCGAATTTCTGCAGGGCCATCACGAACTCTCCATGGCCGCAGCCGATATCTAGCCATTTTCGCGGGGCGTCCTGCCCGTCTGCCACGTCGTTGCCAAAGAAGTCCTCCAGAATTGCAAGATACCGTGGAAGTTTCGCCTGATTGAACTGACCCGTCATATTCAGAGTATCTTCGCCGTGATGGACTCCCAACTTGTGTGCCGCTTCTATATCCTCCTCCGCTGGGCGCGGGTTCACGTACAACAACCCACAAGACATGCACTGAACCAGAGCAAAACCGTTCTCGGACGTGTACGGCTTGCGCGCCTCCGAACCACAATTGTAACAGTTCACTTCTCTCATCGTTGTATAGGTCTGATGTTGGGCGTTGCAATTCTCGTGATCAATCCGACTGCGGCAGTCCTCTCAGCAGTGTGATATGGCCTTGCTGACTAACTCCACTCAAAACAGGGCAGGCCGAGTTGGGTGAAGCGGTTGAGGATTTTGGATCGTATTCGGACCTCGGCCTGCTGGTTGGGAAGTTCTCGGTTTTTCAGTTTGTCACCAAAGCAACACTTGATGCGGTACATGGCGGTTTCGGCGAGGCTGCGAAGATGATAGCCGATTTCTTCTTTCCACTGTTTGCGACCTACGTGCCGAATGCAGCGGACTGCTTCGTCGCGCACCAAAGGGGCCTGGCGGGCGTTGCCATGTTGCTTGATCCTGGCATTTCGCCGCGGCGGAATGATCGGTTGAATCGCTCGCTCGGAGAGCGAATCGTATACTTTCCACTGGTCAAAAGCGCCATCGCCGTAAAACGCGGCGATTGGTCCGTTCACTTGGTCGAGCAATTCGTCGACCTGATCCGCGTCATGTTCGCTGTTCTCGGTAAGTACCTCCGCTTCAATCTCTTGCGTCGCGGGATTCACCGTCAGGTGAAGCTTTCGCCACGTGCGGCGCTTGCTCTTGCCGTGCTTACGCATCTTCCATTCGCCTTCGCCGAAGACCTTCAGACCCGTGCTGTCGACCACGACGTCGATCGGCCCTTGACGAGCGGCGACGGAGAGCGAAACACTCAGCTTGGCGGCCCGCTTGGCCAGCGACGAGTAGTCGGGAATCGTGACATCGACCTGCATCAACTTCACCAGGGAACGGCCCGGTCCTTCGGTTTGGCGGTACGGCAGCCGGAACAGCTCACGCAACGCCAGCAAGCATTCGACAGCCCTGTCACTGTAAGTGAACGGGCGACCGACTTTCGGTTCGTCGTTGTCATGCTCCCAGGCATCGATCACGTCCTCGTCGAACCAGAACGTGATGTCGCCCCGCTGCACCAGCGACTCGTTATACTTTCTCCAGTTTGTAATTTTGTAATACACTATTGCCCGTTGCTGTCATGAAATCGCTCCTTCAAATAAACAGGCGGATCCAATCCTCAACAGAATACGCCTGATTTGAAGGAGTTGTTCAACAATGCCATTTTAATCTGCCAGCCGGCTTGGATTGTAGTCTAGCTGGGGCGTAATGTTCAAGTTTTTGCTGGGTTGGACCAGCTTTCACTGTGCTTGAGGTTCAGGCTGGGGCGTCCGGTGGAGTTGGCCGACGTGGTTTGCCGGTTTTTTGTCGGCAGCGGGAATCGGCGGGGCAAGATTCGCACCGTTGCGTGCAGACCATCCCCAGCGTCCGCCCACATCGGCAGAAAACCTACCGAGACTCCGGATCGAGCACCAATACTTGCCGTCGTCGTCAATAGTTGGGCAAACAAGGTGTCGCAAAATGATCCCTGGCAAGCTTTATATCTTCCGCTGACACTCGACCCCAACCACCCAGAACTCTACGGCTGGCTCTGCATAAAACTCTGCCGTCTATTCCGATCGTGCGGTCCGCGACGGGTAAAGAATCTGGGCCGGAGTAGCCTCGGGGGCGGCCGCTGCGGCATTTATCGGGAATACTTTTAGGACGGCTCCATGACGGAGCCGCCAGTTTTGGCATGGAGCCGCCCGATGGAGCTGGGAATTCGAGGAGCGAAACGCGCGCGATTCTGGTGCGCGCTCGGCCTGATGGTGCTTGCCGGCTGCTCGCTTACCCGCTCGAGCACGGTCTGGTATCCGCCACTTTCGCCGCCGCCAATCAGGCATGCGAGCGGAAATCTCGCCTCGGCTGAGGCCAACTTTTCGGCAGGAATCGAGGCAGAGGCGGCCCGCGACCCGATTGCCATCGACTATTATTACGCCGCTGCCACCGAAGCGTGGCCGCTACACGTTGCCTGCGCGGCCACGCCGGGCGACCCCGGATCGGAACTCTACCGCGCTTCGCTGCGAAAACTGCTCGAGTCGGCCGCTCAGTTCGGCCGTTTCGATTCGACGCAAGGCATCTCGCTGGGCGACGGCCAGCAGATTCCCGTTCGATACTTTGGTTTTCTCTGGCAGCCGGAGGACTTTCGCTGCGTGCTCCCGGTCGGTACCTACGCCTCACCTGAACTCATCCGGCAATATGCGTCGAGCGGCGTCGGCGCCGCGTACGTCATTCTGACCAGCGATGTCCCGCGCCACCCATTCACGGCAAGCCGTCAGCCTTTTGCTGCTACCGCCGTGCTTGAACCCACCAGCTCACCATTGGCCGGCGGTTTCACACTCGACTTCTACGATCCCCTCCGCACCGCAGTTACCGATACCAACCTGCCACTCGCCCGCGACCTGACCGCGCCCATCGCCTACGCCGCGACACAGGAAAGCAATGCTTGGATCGACGATTTCATCCGCCCTGCCGCCAACGACGACCTCGCAACCCTTCGCATGAACGAGCCTTTTCAGCCCGGCAAGATACCGGTCGTCCTGGTCCACGGCCTCGCGTCGAGTCCGGTCACGTGGTCGCATTTGGAAAACGATCTGCGCGCCCACCCCGCGATAATGGCCCGCTATCAGGTTTGGGTCTTCCGCTACGACACCGGGGCACCCTTCCTTACCAGCGCCGCCGAGCTACGCAGGCAACTTGCCAAACTTCGACAAACGGTCGACCCCTGTCGCGCGGACCAGAGCCTATCGCGGATGGTGATGATCGGCCACAGCTTGGGCGGACTAGTCTCCAAACTGCAAGTGACTCAGAGCGGCGATGAGCTGTGGTGGTCTGCCGCAAAACAGCCTTTCGAAACGATCCGCGCCGAACCAAAGACTCGCGCACAGCTAACCAATTTGTTCTTCTTCGCGCCGTCGCCCGATGTCAGCCGCGTGATCTATATCGCCACACCCCACCATGGCTCAAATTATGCCCAACGTTGCATCGGAAAAATCAGCTCGGCGCTGGTCCAGGAGCCGCCTGAACGAGTAGCACTGCATGCCCAATTGATTCGCGATAACCCAGATGCCTTCTACGATGAATTGAACCGTGACATCCCCTCCAGCGTCAATCTCCTCGAGCCATCAAGCCGCATTCTGCAGGCGACCAACCGCTTGCCCTATCGCTACGGGGTCCGTTTGCATTCGATCATCGGCGACGACCGCTGGACTTTCTCTCAGGGGCGCTCCGACGGCATCGTGGCCGTCTCCAGCGCCCAAATGGCCGGCGTGCAAAGTGAGATCTTCGTCGACGCCAGCCACACCGGAATTCAGAAACGCACCGAAACATCGGCCGAAGTGGTGCGAGTCCTCCTCGCGCACGCCGCAGAAGGACCATGAGGCAACGTGCATCGCAGTACTTCGAAGTGGTTAGGTAGTTCACAAACCTAGTGGCCGAGGCGGGAGTCGAACCCGCAAGCCTAACATCTTTGTCCGACAATGACTAAGCATTTATCCCAGAACCCTATGATCGCTAGCATGCGTATTCATCTTCGGGCAGTTTACTTTTCACAACGGCACGGAG
The DNA here is from genome assembly GCA_041753435.1 of Pirellulales bacterium. Classification (GTDB taxonomy): domain Bacteria; phylum Planctomycetota; class Planctomycetia; order Pirellulales; family Lacipirellulaceae; genus DASYDU01. The sequence goes on from JBGSUJ010000052.1 coordinate 4,914, forward strand.
GTGACGCAGGTGAGGATGGAGTTTTGTGGATTGAGTTGGCGGATGGCAGACTCTTTTTGGCGGCAGATCGAGCCGCTGTTACCCAAGTATGCGGCTTCGTCACGAGGAGGTCGGCCGCGGGCCGATCTGCGGCAAGTGATGAACGGCATTTTTTACGTGTTGCGCA
>JBGSUJ010000053.1:0-13642 GCA_041753435.1 Pirellulales bacterium
GACCGCCGGCTCGACGCCGCAAATCCGCGCACGGCCGGCCGCCACCTGCCGGCCGGCATGCTCAGCGTCACGAGCGTTTCGCTATTCGTCGCCGCCAGCGCCCTCGGCTTCATCGCCTCGACGCTCCTGTTTCAGCCCAACCGCCTGCCGCTTTACCTTTCGCTCCCCGTGCTCGCCTTCCTCGCCGGCTACAGCTACGCCAAACGCTTCACTTCGCTGGCCCATTTCTGGCTCGGAGCGGCGCTCGCCCTTTCGCCCGTCGCCGCCTGGATCGCCATCCGTGGCGACGCGGTGCTGGCAAACCCGATCGACCTGCTGCCCGCCCTCGTGCTGGGCGGGGCGGTGCTCACCTGGGTCGCTGGCTTCGACATCATCTACGCCTGCCAGGATTACGACGCCGACACGCGAGCGGGCCTCCACAGCGTGCCTGTGCGGCTCGGCATCGCGGGGGCACTTCGCCTCGCCGCCGCGTGCCACGTCGCCACGATCGCCCTCTTGGCCTGTATGCCGCTTGTGTACCCACCGCTCGGATGGATCTACTGGACCGGCATCGCGGCCGTCGCCGTTCTGCTCCTCTACGAGCACTCGCTGGTCAGGCCCGACGACCTCTCCCGCGTCAATCTCGCCTTTTTTCGCGTCAACGCGGTGATCAGCCTGGGCCTGTTTGCGGTTGCTACCCTGGACCTCCTATTGGGTCATGGGTGATACTGAGCGAGCCGGGGTGCGGGCACCGTCGCGCAGCGATGGTCGGCCCCCGTCGTTGCGGATGACCGCCCAAACCGCTTGCCATCAACATAGATACGAATCGCCATTAGTCCCCATGCTCCGCACGTCGTCACCACTCCTGGCCCCCATCCGCGAGAAAGTCGAGGCCGGCGAGCGGCTCACGTTCGACGATGGCCTCGTGCTGGAGTCGCCCGAGGTGGCGCTGCCGGAGCTCGGCGAATTGGCGAACCTGGTCCGCGAGCGGAAGAACGGCAACGCGGTCTACTACAACATCAACACCCACCTCAACCCCACCAACATCTGCGTCTACCGCTGCACCTTCTGCGCGTTCCGCTCGAACCTGCGTGACTCGAAGGGCTACGCGATGAGCGACGAGCAGATCCTCGCCCGGGCGGCCGAGGCCCACGCGGCCGGCTGCACCGAGATGCACATAGTCGGCGGGTTGCACCACCAGCGAAAGTACGACTGGTACCTGGGCATTATCCGCATGCTCCACGACGCCTATCCCGAGCTGCATCTCAAGGCCTGGACGCCGGTCGAGATCGACTGGTTCTGTCGGCTCTCGGGTAAAGACGTACGGGCGGTGCTCGAAGACATGGTCGAAGCGGGCCTCGGCAGCCTGCCCGGTGGCGGGGCGGAGATTTTTCACCCCGAGGTTCGCAACCAGATCTGCGAGCACAAGGCCGACTCCCGCCGCTGGTTCGAGACCCATCGCACGGCCCACGAGCTCGGCCTGCGCTCGAATTGCACGATGCTCTACGGCCACATCGAGCAGCCGTACCATCGCATCGACCATCTGCTCCGCCTCCGCGAGCTGCAGGACGAAACGGGCGGCTTCCAGACGTTCATCCCGCTGGCGTTCCACCCCGAGAACACCGGCCTATCCCACATCAAGAAGCCGTCGAGCCTGGTCGACCTGCGCGTGATGGCGGTCGCCCGGCTGATGCTCGACAACATCGCCCACATGAAGGCCTACTGGATCATGCTCGGCATCGGCACCGCGCAAGTGGCTCTTTCGTATGGGGCCGACGACCTCGACGGCACCGTGCGTCACGAGCTGATCTACCACTACGCCGGGGCCACGACGCCCGAGATTCTCTCCGTCGACGCGATCCGCCGGCTGATCGTCGAGGCCGGCCGCGAGCCGGTCGAACGCGACACCCTCTACCGCCGCATCGAGCGCGACGGTGAGTGCTGGCAAGCCGGAGCAGCCATTACGGCGGACGCCTAACCGCAAGCGGCAGGACTCAGCGGGCGCCGGATGAAGCGCTTGAGGGCAGACCGAGTGAGGGCAAAGGTGGCGTGTCGAGGGAAGGCAGTACGGCGGGAGCCGCAGGCAGCTTGAGCGTAAAGGCCGTGCCAACGCCGACACTACTCTCGACGCGGATTTTTCCTTGATGCTGCTCGATAATCTCGCGGCACATCGAGAGACCCACTCCGGTGCCGCCTTTGCCGGTTTCATCCGGGCCCCGTTTGGTCGTGTAATAGCGTTCGAAAATCCGCGGGAGCTGATCGGCGGGAATGCCACTGCCAGTGTCTCGTATGGAAAGATCGACGGTTCCGGCTGCCAAATCTGGCGCAACGCGGATCAACACCCGACCGCCGTTGGGCATGGCTTGCCGGGCGTTGGTGAGCAAGTTCAAGAGCACCTGTTGAATTTGATTTCCACAGACGAGCGCCAGCGGTGCGGGTTCGACGGAGAACTCAACTTGTACACGGTATTTGCGCATTTCGCGCTCCAGTAGCACGAGTGCCTCTTCCACCAGCTTGGCAAGGTCCGTGGGCGCACGGTCGCTGCCGCGGTTGCGGGCTAAGCCGAGCACGCCGTTGGTAATTTTCTCGGCGCGCTGAGAGGCTTCGAGAATTTTGGTGAAGGCTTTATCGCGGGTGGCTTCGTCTTTGTGGCGGAGTCCGAGTTTGGCGTAGTTGAGGATTGTCGTAAGGACGTTGTTGAACTCGTGGGTCGTGGTGCTGGCAAGCTCGCCGAGGGCGGCAAAGCGTTGCGCGCGGCGCAGTTCTGCTTCAAGAATCTGTAGTTGCTCGTCGAGAGGAATCCCAGCCTCTGGCATTTGCTAGCTCCGTAGTTCGAACCGCCGGCAAACCACCCTGAAATCCCCATTGTCGGGGAATCGGGCCGCAAATTTCGCCAAGGGCCACCAGGTTGCTTGGCTTGCGTGATCTTCGTGGGGCCGTTGTCTTCCCAAGAAGATAACTCTTAACTCTTTATCCGTTCGATATTTGTGTCATTCTCTGGTATCGACGAACCCGGCTGGCCGACTAGAGAACAAGGCGTTAGAATCTGCAGCCCGATATGAAAGCTATTAGCTCTTAGTTGTTGGCCAGTAGCTATCAGATTGCAAAACGCACGCGCGCTCAGGCTAACAGCTACCGGCGAATCGCAAACAGCTTTGATGGAGGTGCCAAGAAATGCATACCGTGGAACTATTGCAGGAAGCTCTGGAAACTGCTCGCGGGATCGGTTACGACGTGCGACAAGATTGGCTGGGTGGCGACGGCGGCGGGCATTGCCTGGTACGCGGACGGCGGATGCTTCTCTTGGACGTGGCTCAATCGCCCGACGAGCAACTGGATGTGGTGGCCGAGGCTTTGCGCGGCGAAGCTTGCATGGCACAGCTCTCGATCTCGCGCTCGCTGGCTGAACTGCTCGAATTTCGAACTGCCGTGTAGACCTGCTCTATAATTTTCGTATGCAGTGCGACGATCAGCGGTAAATACCCTGCGCTGTGATGTAATTGGCAACCGGTGGCGGCACGAGCGATTCGATGCTCGCGCCTGCGGCCAGACGATTGCGAATCTCGGAGCTGCTCACGTCGATGGCGGGTAGCTGGATGAGCTTGGGCAGCTTGTTCAGCGCGCAAACAGCCCGCAGCGCTGCCATATCGGGCTCCGGCTGGCCGGCTCGGTGGACCACCAGCGGCGTAGAAAGGCGGAAAATTTCCTGTGACTCGCGCCAACGGGGCACCTCTCGAACTGCGTCGGCGCCCATTAAGAAAAACAGTAGGGCGTCGGGCATTTCTGCGTCGAGTTGACGAAGCGTATCGATCGTGTAGCTGAGTCCGCCGCGTTCGACCTCCTTATTACAAATGCGCCAACTTGGCTCCGTGGTGATGGCCAGCCGGAGCATGTCGAGGCGCTGGGCATCGCTGGCACGCGGCCCATGTTGTTTGAGCGGCTGCAAAGCGGTTGGCGTAAACCACACTTCGTCGAGCGCCGCCTGACGCTGGCAGGCGCGGGCCAACGCGAGGTGGCCGTTATGCACAGGATCGAAGCTGCCGCCGAAAATGCCGAGACGCATGGGAAAGATCGAGAGTCGCGAGCGGAGGGTCGAGCGCCAGAATTCAAGGGGCTGGGGGTTGCCAGCTTTTGATTGTATCGTAACGAGTAGATAGCGAGACAGCCCTGTAAATCTGGTTCTCGGCTTTCGATTCTCGACCCTCGATCCTTCCATGCCACATCAGCAAACTCTTTTTGATCCAGAGCCGGCGCCATGGGAGCTCGAAGATGCGGCGCAGCAGCATGTGGCGACTGTCGTGCTGGCCCGTGGGCCGTCAAATGAGTTTGACTATCTGGTGCCCGAAGGTCTGTCGGTTACGGTCGGATGCCGAGTGAAAGTGCCACTCGGGCGCGGCAATCGCAGCGTGGTGGGCTATTGCATCGAGGTTGGATTCAAGCCGGCCGGCGGTCGCAAGCTGAAGTCGATTGCTGAGGTGCTTGACGCACATGCGCTCTTATCGCCATCGATGCTGCGCGTGACGCGGTGGATGGCGGACTATTATCTCTGTCCGTGGGGGCAGGTTCTGGAGGCCGTCGTCCCGGCCGGGGTGCGGCACCGGGCAGGGACACGCGACGTCACCTTGTTGGCCGTCGCGCCCGAGGCGCTGGCGCGAATATCGGAGCTAAAGCTTTCTGACAAACAAGCGGAGGTTATGCGGGTGCTCACGGTTAGCCCTCGTCCGCTGCCAATCCCGCAAATTGCGGCTCGTGCTGGTTGCACGGTGGGGCCGATCCATGCGTTACGGAAGAAGGGACTGCTCACAGCGAGCGTCGAACGGTTGAGTACAGCTCGGGTAGCCGAGGCACCGGTGCCGCGGGAGAATGCCCATGAACTCAACGCAGATCAGGTTGCCTCGCTCGGCGTGATCCGCGAGTCGCTCCATGCGGCCGAGCATCGCACGATTCTCATCCATGGCGTCACCGGCAGCGGCAAGACGGAGGTCTATATCCGCGCGATCGAGGAGGTGGTGCGATTCGGTCGGCAGGCGATTCTGCTGGTGCCGGAGATCAGCCTGACGCCGCAGACGGTTGCCCGTTTCCGAGCCCGGTTCGACCGCGTCGCGGTGCTCCACAGCCACCAGACCGACGTCGAACGACACGAACATTGGCGGCGGATCGCGCGGGGCGAGGTGGAAGTGATCGTGGGAGCCCGCAGCGCGATCTTCGCGCCGACGCCGCATTTGGGGCTGATCCTGCTCGACGAGGAGCATGAATCGACGTTCAAGCAGGAATCGGCACCACGGTATCATGCGCGGGACGTGGCGCTGCGAAGAGCCGCGGACCAGAACGTGCCTCTGGTGTTGGCCAGCGCCACGCCGTCGCTCGAAAGCTGGCACCGCGCCGTGACGGGAGAGTTTCAGCTGGTGGAAATGCCGCGGCGAGTGTTCAATCGGCCGCTCCCCGCGGTGCGAACGATCGACCTGCGCGACGAAGCCCATAACAAGCTCTCACGCGGGGCGATCAGCAGGCCGCTGCATCAGGCGATGGAAGCGGCCTTGTGCGACGGTGGACAGGTGATCTTGCTGCTTAATCGCCGCGGCTTCTCGACGCACATTCAATGTCCCGGCTGCGGACATGTGGAAAAGTGCCCCCATTGCGAGTTGCCGCTCACGTTCCATCGGCACCAAAGCTCGGCCATATGTCATTACTGCGACTACCAAACACCGGTGCCGACCGCTTGCCCCGACTGCAAATCGCCCGCACTAAGGTTCAGCGGCTTGGGAACGCAGAAGCTGGAAGCGGAGGTGCGGGCACGCTTTCCGAACCACGCCTGTCTGCGCATGGACACCGACAGCATGCAGCAGCGCGGCAGCCACGAAAGCGCGCTCGAATCGTTTCGTGCAGGGCGGGTGCAGATCCTGTTGGGCACACAAATGATCGCCAAAGGGCTCGACTTTCCGAATGTGACACTGGTCGGGGTGATCAACGCCGATACCGCGCTGAACCTGCCAGACTTCCGCGCTTCGGAACGCACCTTTCAATTGGTAACGCAAGTCGCAGGGCGAACGGGGCGTGGGGAACAGGGAGGCCGAGTATTGGTGCAGTCGTTCGCTCCCGATACACCGGCCATCGTCGCCGCGACGCGGCACGACTACAACGCATTCGCGCGGATGGAACTTCCCCATCGCCAGGCGGCCGGCTATCCGCCCTTCGCTTCGATGGTCCGGATTGTGGTCCGTGGCGCGAGTGAGCCCGCCGCCAGAGCCCTCGCCGAGGATATCGGCCAGCGGCTACGCGGCAACTCAGGTGAAAGTGTGCGAGTGCTCGGCCCGGCACCGGCACCGATGATCAAGCTCCGTGGGCAATATCGGTTCCAGGTTCAATTGCAGTCCGTGGATGGCGAATTGTTGCGGACCGTGGTTCGCACGGCGATGGCTGATTTGAAGCCGCCCGAGGGACTCGTGTGGACCGTGGATGTCGACCCATGGGACATGATGTGAGGGGCGAGGGGGGAGAGTGAAAGAAGGTTTCGCTCTTCATTGCACTTGGACGCTAGTGCGCCCTGCCTCTACAATCTAGGTGGAAAGAGGGCCATGTCGTATCGAACATTCAAGCGTGTGCTGGGCGAAACAAATCTCGAGCGGAAGTGCCGCTGGTGGTTCGGCATTTCGCTGGCCGTGATGTTGACGCTCAGTTTCACTTGGTATAGCCAGCAGACCGATAAGCTGGTCGAAGGGCACATCCAGGCGCTGAGCCAGGAATATGTGCGGGCTGGCTGGCAAAAAGTCCACATGGCCAAGTTTTCCAAGCTTGCAGAGCTTGCTCGGTCGGAGGTTGGGACTTCGGAGCAATCTTCAGACGACTTCGACTTCTACCGCGACGTGGCCGAGAGCAGCCTGGAGTTGAGTCGTCCCTTTGAATGGGACGCGATTCTGCCAACCCTACCAAATCGGCCGCGTCCACCTCGGGAATTTCAGCCGCGCGATCAAGTCGAAAGAGATCTCTTGAAAGAATGGGCCGTCAAACCAGTTAGGACGCCTGCCGATGCAGAGGGATCGCAGGCCGTGGGCGTGGAATCGCAGGCCGACACGTTGCCCTATTTTGACCAACGTATCGAAACTGACGATGGGCAGGTGTACGAGTTCTATCAGCCCATGTATGCGGCCAAGAAGTGCATTCAGTGTCACAGAGCGATGGGAGAGTCGGCCAATCCCAAATTGAGCGAAGGCGACCTGATGGCCGTGATTCGCGTCACGCAGGACGACCAGGCCACCGTCAATGCGCGAGCCGTCAATCGGGCGGTCGCCTGGGTGGCAGCTATCGTAGTCGGGTTTTTGTCGATGATTTCGCTGTGGGCGGTGGTGCGGTATGTGATCGTCAAGCCGGTGACCCACCTGCGCGACGTGGCGAATGCCGTTCGCGAGGGCGATGTTGAACAGCGAGCGATGATTCGCACCGGCGACGAATTCGAAGAATTGGCCGCGTCGTTTAACCGCATGTTGCGGCAACTCTTAAGCCAGCAAAGCGAACTACAGCACGTGAACAGCGAGCTGGACAATCGGCTCGATGAGCTCGCTCAGGCCAACATGCGGCTCTACGAAATGAACCGGCTCAAGAGCGACTTTTTGGCCACCGTTAGTCATGAGTTACGCACGCCGCTCAACAGCATCATCGGCTTTAGCGACGTGCTGAGCTCGATCGCGGCGCTCGACGAGAAGCAGCGGCGCTACGTCGGCAACATCCAGCGCTCGGGCACGACGCTCTTGGAAATGATCAACGACATTCTGGACCTCGCCAAGATGGAGAGCGGCAAGATGGAGGTCCGGCTGAGCGAGTTCAAGATCGGGTCGCTGGTGGGGGCGCAGTGCGACATGGCCCGGCCGCTGGCCGAAAAGAAAAACATCGATTTGGATTTCACCGCGGCGGCAAGCCTGCCAGCGATTCGGCAAGATCAGGCTAAAGTGCAACAAATCCTCAACAACTTGCTCTCCAACGCAATCAAGTTCACTCCCGAAGGCGGGCGGATCTTGATCGGGGCCGAACGCGACGAATATGGTGACCTGCGGCTGACGGTGACCGATACCGGCATCGGCATTAACCCCGACGATCAGCAGCTCATCTTCGAGAAATTTCGCCAGGCGCCAGGGCTCTCTCGAGACGGGGACGCGATGACCCGCGAGTACTCGGGCACCGGGCTGGGGCTCTCAATTGTGCGAGAACTATGCCGGTTACTTGGGGGCGATGTCTCGGTCGAGAGCGAGTTGGGTACTGGCAGCACGTTCATGGTGCGGCTGCCCTGGCGGCTTGAAGAAGTACCCCGACTCGACGCACAGCTCAAGGAAGATCTGGAAATGCTCACGCGGCCGAAACCGACGAGCCCAACGCCGGAGTTGCTCGGCACAACTACAGACACTAAAGTCTACAGCGAGAATATTTGAATCGCGGGCGTCGCCGCCATCTTGCCTGGTTCCCTGCCCCACCAACCTCCCGTTTCCTTGTTATGTCCGAAGTCCAATTGTTTACCGACGGCGCGTGCAGCGGCAACCCCGGCCCTGGTGGCTGGGCGTTTATCCTGCGCCATCCTGCTTCGGGCAAAGAAATGGAGCAAAGCGGCGGCGAGCGGGAAACGACCAACAACCGCATGGAACTTACCGCTGTGGTCCGCGCACTCGAGGCACTCAAGCAGCGTTCACAGATTGAGTTGTTCACCGATAGCGTGTACGTCGGCAAAGGCATCAGCGAGTGGCTACCCAAATGGAAGGCCAGCGGCTGGCGACGCAAAGACGGCAAAAAGCTGGTACCAATTGCCAACCCAGAACTGTGGCGCGAATTGGACCTACTGTTGGCCAAACATGCTGTGAAATATACGCGCGTCGCCGGCCACAGCGGCCACGAAGAAAACGACCGCGTCGATCAGTTGGCAGTCGCGGCCTATCAGAAGTATTTATGAATTGGTCGCAGTTCTAATGCTTAGTGTTGGCCACGGAGGCGTATGAGATCGTCTCGAAGAGACTCGCCCTTGCCTCCTCTTGCACCGTACAATGCCCACATGAGCGGGTCATCGCCAGTACCAATTCCTCATCGGCCGGAGCAAACTCCGGCCCAATTGTTGCATACGCCGGTGCAGTTTGTGCCGGGGGTCGGACTTCAGCGTGCCGAATTACTGGCCAAACTTGAGCTTCACACGGCCGGCGATCTGGTCTTCAACTTTCCACGTGATTACGAGGACCTCTCAGACCGCCGCGCCATTGCAGACCTCGAAGAGGAAAAGCTGCAGACGATTCGCGGCGTGGTGACCGAGGTCGACGCCACATCGAGCGGCTTCGGCAAGAGTCGTGTCGGGGTTTTGGTATTCGATGGGCACGATTATTTGCGTGCGATGTGGTTCAATCAGCCGTTCATGCGGGAGAAATTTCACGCTGGGCAACATGTGCTGATGTCCACTCAACCACGTTTTCGCGGCGGGCGCTGGGAGATGGCCCACCCCCGCGTCACCTGGCTGGAGAACGAGCAAGATTTGCCGGATGCCAAGCTACTGCCGCTGTATTCGCTCACCAAAGGGCTGCCCCAATGGGAAATGCGGAGAATGGTGGCATCGGCGGTCGAGCGGTTTGGATCGGTGATCGAGGAGGTCTTTCCCGAGCCGATGCTCGCAGAATTGGACCTCATGCCAGTGGGCAAGGCGCTCCGGACGATTCACGCTCCGGAGGATCAAGATCAATTGGAACGGGCGCGTCGGCGGTTTGTTTTTCAGGAGCTGTTTGTGTTGCAACTTGCCGTGGTGGCGCGACGCTGGCAGCAGCGGCTCGGCTTCCGCGCACCGGCACTGGCAGCCACTGCGGAGATCGACGCCCGCATTCGCCGACGTTTGCCGTTTGAGTTGACCTCAGGGCAACAAGCGGCCATTCGCGAACTGGCGGGCGACATGGAACGCGAGACGCCGATGAACCGGCTACTGCAAGGCGATGTGGGCAGCGGCAAAACGGTTGTTGCTCTGTACGCCATGCTGGTTTGCGTTGCCCACGGACACCAAGCGGCATTGATGACTCCAACCGAGATGCTCGCGCGGCAGCATCTGACGACGCTCGACAAATTGCTGCGGGCGAGCCGAGTTCGACACCGGCTGCTCGCAGGTTCGTTGACGAGCAAACAGCGCCAGCAGGCGCTAGCCGACATCGCGGCAGGGAATGTCGACCTGGTGATCGGCACGCATGCCATCGTGCAAGAGGATGTGCGATTCGCCAAGCTCGGTTTGGTAGTCATCGACGAACAGCATAAATTCGGCGTACGACAGCGTGCGGCGCTGAGGCAGGGCCAGCAATCGCCCCACTATCTTGTGATGACTGCGACGCCAATCCCGCGGACGGTGAGCATGACACTGTTCGGCGATCTCGATGTGACAACACTCCGCGAACTGCCGCCCGGCCGGCAGAAAGTGAGCACCTATCTGGTTACGCCCGAGGCCCAGCCGAAATGGTGGAGTTTTGTGCGGGAAAAACTGCGTGCTGGCAGGCAAGCATTTTTCGTCGCGCCGCTGGTGGATGAATCGGAGAGTATCGCTGTAGCGAGTGTGGCAGCAGCCTTCGAATGGCTTACCAATGGCGAGCTGGCCGATTTTCGCGTCGGCATGATTCACGGCCGGATGTCGCCGCCTGAGAAAGATGCTGCGATGAACGCATTTCGGAGTGGTGCGACGCAGGTGTTGGTGTCGACTTCGGTGATCGAAGTTGGAGTCGATGTGCCCAACGCCTGTGTGATGATTGTCGACTCGGCGGAAAGGTTCGGGCTTTCGCAATTGCACCAACTGCGCGGTCGTGTGGGTCGCGGCAAGTTTCCCGGTTTTTGCGGCGTGCTGGTCGATCAGGAACTTACGGAGCAATCGCGGGCACGGCTGGATGCGTTCACGGCAACGAGCGATGGGTTCGAGTTAGCTGAGTTGGATTTCGAGTTGCGTGGGCCAGGGGATTTGTTCGGTGTCCAGCAACATGGCTTGCCGCCGCTGCGCATAGCCGACCTGCGCCGCGATCGAGCTACGCTCGAAGCCGCACGACTTGCGGCCGAAGCATTGCTCGCAACCGATCCCGGATTAGCGCGCGCAGAACACGCCAAGCTGCGGCGACAGATGCTAGTGCGATACGGTCACGCACTAGAATTGAGTGATGTCGGATGAAAACACGGCTACCGAGCGAGCCAATCTGTCACGAAGGATGGGTGTTCCCGGAGAATTATTGCCTCCCTTAATAGGGGGGTATTTTTGCTGGAAGTTGTTCGCTGGTATGGCCTTGCGAATTGCTGGTCGGCAACTTCTTGCTGCCGATTTTATTGGGCATTTTACATAATCCTTGCAATTCCTAAAAACATGGTTATTCTGGAAGAAGTTTGCGACCGTTTTAGGGGCCATGCACTTAGGGACCATGTACCGCACGATGGGCCGGTCACCGTTTGCAGTACACATTTTGTTAATTGTCGCACGTTCATGGTCCTGTCGGCAATGTAATACAGCTATAGGAGTCGGCTAATGCTCCGCATCATTGATTTGCAATTTCTTCGTTCGCGCATTGCGATTTGTGCGCGCTATGCAATCCACTCCGCGGCGATTGCATTGATTGTCACAGCGATGGGCGATCTCGTCGCAGTTGCTGCTCCTATCAACTATGGGAACTTTACTGCAGCGACGGTCGATTTTCTTCAGGTGACCGAGGACGCTAACTCTTTTGGCGACAATCCGCCTCTGTTTGGTGCTCCGACGGTCGCAGGGAACTCCCTGGACTTCAATCCGATCGGCTTTAGTGCAGCGGCTGCCGGAGCGGGCGGCAACGATATTACGGATGGACAGCTTACGTTCATGATCATGGCTCACAATGGCCATGCGATTTCGAATGTGGGCTTTTCTGAAAGCGGCGATACCTTGCTCTCCGGGTTTGGCACTGACGCGACCTTTACCAAGGTGACTGCTGAAGTGTTCGTCGACATTTTTGAAGTTGACGGCAACCCGATTAATCAGATCAACGTCCAGGCCGACTTGGTATTTACGCCTTTGAATGGCGAATACAAATTATTGACCGATGGTGGGGGTGGACCGTTCTTTCAGGCCAATTGGCAAGGCTCGTTATCGATCGACTTGAACGCGGCCCTGACAGGGGCTGGTCAGGCGTTTATTTTAGGAGCAACCAAGGTCGCTGTCAGCTTGGACAACACACTTGCGGCGCTGTCCGAAGCTGGTACATCGTCATTTATTGCCAAGAAGGACTTTGACGCGTTGAGCATTACGGTCAACACCCCCATTCCAGAGCCTGCGTCGGTGGTACTAATCGTCATGGGCTTGGCTGGGGTATTAGGTTCTCGCAGGGTCAGATAAGTTAATTGTCAGAACATGAGAGATTGCAAAAAAGCGGTAAATCGCGGGTAGGCAGAGGCGAGGCAGCAGCCGATTGAAATCGCGGGAATATGTGGTTTTCTCCAAAAAAATCACGGATTTGTTTACTTCCGGCTGAGAATCGGTTAGGATCGCAGTTGATTTAGTCAGTGGGGTTGGGGACCGGTTTCGGCCGGTTAGGGATGGGTGTGTGCGATGTTTCGTTGGCGCTTACACGTCAACGGAATGCATTGCCATACGTTCTACTTTTGCTTGGCATGCACTGTTGATGAAGGTGGGTGTGAATAATGAATAGCGAATTCCGCCGAGAGTTACTCCCGGTTCAACACCTCTCATTTTTGTTTGCGGCAGCATTCGCCGCATTGGTAATATCGCCTGCTTGGTCGGCGCCGATTAACTACGGCGACTTCATGGGTACCGATGTTTGGTATCGTCAAATAACGGAAAGTGCCAATTCTGCTGGCGATGTTCCTCCGCTGTTTGGCGCCCCGATCGTTTCCGGCAATTCCATTGATTTTAACCCGATCGGCTTCAACGCTGCTGCTGCCGGACCAGCGGGAAATGATATCACGGATGGTCAGCTCAACTTCATGATTGAAGCCAAGCCGGGCAAAGCTATCACCAATGTTTGGCTTGGCGAATCGGGTGACACGACGATGGTTGGTTTCGGAACTGATGCGACATTGACCCTCGTGCGATCTGAGGTTTTCATCGACATTCTGGAAATCGACGGTGTCTCGATCAACAACATCAATCTCCAAGACGAGATGACCTTTACGCCGTCAAATGGTGACTACTTCCTGTGCGCTGACGGTGGGTGCGGCGGGTTCTTTCAAGCAGATTGGAGTGGATCCGTTGGGTTCAACATCAACCAAGAGCTAACCAATCTTGGTATCCCATTCCAGTTTGGCGCGACCAAGGTGTCCGTGGCATTGGACAACACTTTGCTGGCCCTTAGCGAGAATGGCACACAATCGTTTATCGCCAAGAAAGATTCTGATGGTGTAACCATCATTACCAATGTTCCCGTTGTTCCTGAGCCTACGACCGGCCTATTGGCGATGTTTGGATTTGTAGCTGGCGTACTGGCCTCCCGCCGCTCGCGCTAGCTAAATCGATGCCCGATCAGCTTGTGTCCGGTCAGCGAGAAAACGAGAAAATGGGCGTAAGAACGGGTTCGCGTTTTACGCTGCGATCACGATGGTGGGGTTTTGGCAGCGGGGGGAGTAGGGAGAGATTGGGCGGTCACGACAGAATCGAGCCAGTCGGCCGTCCTGAGAAATAACGGCCGCCCGCACTTGAAGG
>JBGSUJ010000054.1:0-1523 GCA_041753435.1 Pirellulales bacterium
CCGTTCACGGCTTTAGCCGTGGAGCAGGCTGGGGGCGGGCTGGTTTGGGAATTGAGCGTTAATCGAATCAAGCAGGAATGTGAAGAAGTTGCGATCGTGCTTTTTACAGGTGGCAATCGCCGTCCACATGCGTTCGTGGTAGCGTTGTCCGGTTTCTCCACGCGTTCCCTGAGTGATGCGGCGGTCGATCACGCAGTGACGGATTTGTTGTTCGCTGTGATTGTTGGTGGGCTCGATCCCTTCGCTAAACATGAAGCGGAAGTAGTCCTCGGACAAATCGTACTTGTGAAGTTGGGGCGAGTCGTCGGTGGAGTAATTCACAACCGCGAACCGTGCAGCGAGATTCGTCGCCTCCTTCGTGGAAGGGGGATGGCACACCAGTTCCAAAAAGCGGTCGCGGTGGATAATCATCGAGCGATGAAAGCCTTCAGCGGCCATTTCGTCGCGGCGGTGCCAGGCCGAAAACAGCCGCCGCGATCGTTCCAGGAGCTGCTCGGCCCAGACTTTTGTTTTCTTGTCCGGATGCTTTTCCTTGAGGAACCGAATGTCGCGTATCAAGTGAGCCCAACAGTACTGGGCCTTGATCCAATAGTTCCAGGCGAAGGAACAGTTGGCTGAGAAGTAGTCGAAGTTCAGATAACCAGCGAACTCGGTGCCGACCAGCTTTTCCAGGACTGCTCGCGAACGGGTCTTCGCGATGTGAAACAGGCTGAACGTGGCCGCCGTGATGCACCAGATCCAGTGCTTCCGGCCGTTGTCCTTGAGACTCGTCTCATCGCTGCCCAGTCGTGCTTGGCGGGGAATCGCCGCCTGTAACTCGTTGTAGGCGGTGGCCAACGATGCGGAAATCGTTCCCGTGCAGAGTTTGGACAGGTAGCCGCGCGAAACGGGCACTTGCAACACGTCTTCCATCCACATTTCGATGGTGGAGTCACTGCAATGGCCGACGGACTTGAGCCAGCCGATCGTCGCGAGCAAACGCGGGCCGAAAATCGGCCCGTTCAATTCAGGGACATCCGGCGTGTACCACGAACCCTCTGGGCCCTGGTAAACCATCAATCGATGATCGGTCACATGAATCGGAGCTTCCGGCAGCTCGATCTTTTGAATCACCTCCCAGTCGCCGGTGGGAGTCAGCCCCAAACGCTGAACGTCGTCCTTGTTGATTTCATAGTCCATGGTTTCATCGACGCGCTCCGGCGGCAGTGGTTCTCGCAACTGCCGCTGGTGCCCCGTCTGGCCGCCGCGGCGCCGTCGCCGGCGTTTGCCCGGCGGCTTCTTGGCAGGCGGTTTCACAATATCGCTCGACGGCGGCTTCGACGAAGTCGACGAATCCTTCTCGGCCCGGGCTAAGGCCAGCTCCAACGACGCGATCCGCTCGGCCTGCTGCCGCACCAACACACGCAACTCCGCTACCTCGCCACGAAGCGCATCGATCACCGAATCTCTACTGTCCATCGCTGGACAATAGCAAATCCGCTAGAATATCGCCTCACCAATTTCTGACCCGTGAACGGTTACGA
>JBGSUJ010000055.1:0-12229 GCA_041753435.1 Pirellulales bacterium
AGCACCGCCATGATTCAAGTCAGCCAAACGCATCTCATGCTCCGGCGGCTCGCGCCGGCCGACGAGCGACAATTCCGCTACCGAGCCCGAGCGGCTTAAAACCTCACAAAAACCTGCAAATCTTTTTCGGATAGACTCTGACAGCCGACGAAACTTCCGATTGGACGAAAATCTGGTCGCCGACTTTGCCGCTCAACCCGACCCCGCCCTTCCCCTCCGCTCCGCTGGCATTCTTCGCGAAGCGTTGCCCGATGGCGTGCGGCTCGTCTTTCCTGCCGCCCGCAACTGGACCTCAGCGCTGTTCGTGACGTTGTTCGTCATCGTCTTTGGCGGATTGGCCGTCTTCCTCGCGCCCCCTGCCTGGGCGCAGATCATCAACAACTTCCGCGCCCGCGACCTGCTGTACTTCTTCGCCGTTGGCCTCGTGCTGCCGGTACTCGCCGTGCTGTTCGGCTACGTCGCCCTCGATCTCTGGTTCTACCGCAGCGTCGTCGAGGCATCTCCCAACCGACTTACCGTGCGGGGAGGCCTGTTCGGCCTCGGTGGCTTGCGAATGTACGCGGCCGATCAAATCCGCCGGCTCACCTCCCAAGAAAATATGTCCTCCGGCAAGAACATTTGGAAAAGCGTCGTCCTCGTCCCACGCCAAGGCAAACGCCGCATCCTTGCCAAAGGCATCCAGGGAAAATCTGCCGTCGAAGCCGTCATCAACGAACTCAACACCGCCCTCCAACTGTAATCACTACCGCCTGAGCGTCGTCGATCACGACGAATTCCCACCAACACCCCCTACCCCACCGCTGCCGGTTTAGCTCCCCTCACAACCCTTCCGCCACGCGACGGTAATGATATCCGTGAATCGCCAGCGTGATCGCCGGCGGTAATTTCCGCGGATGCTTCACTAGCACGATCGCCAAATACTTCCAAAACGCACACCGCCCGCGGTGCAGCACGCCCATCACCCACAACGAGCTCACCAGCGCCCGCACGTCCCGCCAGGTGAGCCGCAGCCGCGGCCCGCGCGGCCGATACTCCTCCAGAAACACCAACACCCGCCGGTAGTAAGTGCCCGGCTCGTACAGCGCGGCCATCAGCCGCCGGTATCCCTCCACCAGGAACTCGCGGTCGAGCTTTGGCACAAAGTTGAGCGCCGCCTCGGTGTTGTTCCCACTCGTAGCCGCTTGGAGTCGACCTTCTCCCAGCAGCCGATGATAAAGCCGTGTCTTTGGCAACGCGTTCAAGAGCCCCACCATCGCCGCCGAGATCCCCGTCCGCTGGATGAAATCAAATTGCAGCTCGAAGATCTCCCGCGGATCGTGATCGAAACCCACAATAAACCCGCCCTTCACCTCGAGCCCCGCCCGCTGAATCGTGCGAATCTTCTCTGCCAAATTGCCCCGCACATTCTGCACTTTGTGGCATTCCTCCAGGCTCGCCGGCACCGGCGTCTCGATCCCCAAAAACACGCTGCGAAAACCGGCCTGCGTCATCAGATCCAGCAGCTCCGCATCGTCCGCCAGATTCAACGACGCCTCGGTCAGAAAATCGATCTGCGGACGTCGCACTTCGCGCCAGGCCACCAGCGCCGTCAAAAACTCCTTCACGCACCGCTTGTTGCCGATGAAGTTGTCGTCCACCACAAACACCGTGCCCTGCCAGCCGGCGTCCACCAGCGCATCGAGCTCCACAAGCATCTGCTCCGGCGATTTCGTCCGTGGCTTTCGCCCATTCATCACAATGATGTCGCAAAACTCGCAATCGAACGGGCACCCGCGCGAAAACTGCACCGACGCCGTCGCGTAGTGCCGCAAGTTGACCAGCTCCCACCGCGGAATCGGCGTCCGCCGCACGTCCGGAAACGCCGCCGGCGCTCGATATACTTCCTGCAGCCTGCCCGCCTCCATGTCGCGGACCAGCGCGTCGATCGATTCCTCACACTCCCCGAGCACCGCTTGCACTTGGCCCGCAAACTCTTCGTACCCCGTCGTAAACAGCGGCCCGCCGCCAATCACCGGCCGCCCCAACGCCTGGCACCGTGGCAACACTTCCGCCTCGATCGACGCCTTGTGGACGATCATAGCACTGACCATCACGTAGTCGGCCCACAAAATATCCGCGTCCGAGAGCTGCGTCACTTCCATATCCACCAGCCGCAGATTCCACCGCCGCGGCAGCATCGCGGCCACCGTCAGCAGCCCCAGCGGCGGAAACGCCGCCCGCCGCGCGACAAATCGCATCGCATGCTTCAAACTCCAAAACGTCACCGGCGTCGCCGGAGAAATCAACAACACATTCATCGCAGCCAAACCTCCTTCGCCAGCGTTCAAACAATCTCCTCCACCCAACGTACTTCCACTTTGTGACACAAACCAGATGTGCGTTTCCGCCACAAATATGTGCTCGAGGTAGTGCCTCGAAGCACGCCATGTGCCAACTCGCACACCCATCCATCGACGAATTCCACGCCCCAATTCGCGTCGGCCGGCGCCCTGCACGAACGATCTCCCGTTTCTCCCCGTTCGCTCCGCCCGCCGCTTGCGGCTTAGCTAAAGACCCACGCCCCGACCCGTCAACCGCCTCAAAAATTCACCACTTGACGTTACTAAATAGTTACGTTACAAATAATACACGTAACAGCGACGCAGTATTTCCACGCGGCCGCCCCCAACTCCCACCATCACGGAGCACTCCCCATGAACCTCGAAGAGCTCACCCTCGACGTCACCCAAGAAATCGAAATCCAAGCCGCCCCCGGCGACGTCTTCCGCAGCACGCTTGAACAACTCGCCGAGATGAATCCGAACCCCAACAACCCCTCGATGCAGATGGTCCTCGAACAATGGCCCGGCGGTCGCTGGTTCCGCGACCTCGGCGCTGGCCAAGGCCACCTCTGGGGCTTCGTGCAAGTCATCAAGCCCCCCCACGCTGCTCGAAATCACCGGCCCGATGTTCATGTCCTATCCCGCCGCGGGTCACCTCCAACTTCGCATCTCGCCAATCGCCGGCGGCTGCCTCCTCGTCCTCCGCCACCGCGTGCTCGGTTTCATCGACGACGAGCATCGCAAGGGCGTCTCCAGCGGCTGGCAGCAAATCCTCGGCCACATCAAAAACGGCGCCGAAGAATAACCGACCGCGCCAATCTATTCGCTCTCCGCCCGACCCCCGAACCCCATGCCCGAAGACCTCGATCAAATCTGGAAAGCGCTCGCCGACCCCACGCGCCGCACGATCCTCGATTTCTTGCGCGCCGGCCCGCGGCCGACGACGGATATCGTCGAGCAGTTCCCCAAGCTCTCGCGGTTCGCCGTGATGAAGCACCTCGACGTCCTCCGCCAGGCCGCGCTGGTGGTCACGCGCGAGGAAGGCCGCCGACGGATCAACGCGCTCAACGCCGTCCCGATCCGCCAGATCTACGAGCGCTGGGTCAGCAATTACGAGGACCTCTGGGCCGGCACGCTACTGCGCGTGAAGGAATCGGCCGAGAGAACTGCCAAAGCTCGCGGCCGCCGCAACACGACGAAGAACGCGGGCGGCAAATCGCCAACAGACGCCCGCGAGCGACGAATCGAAGCCGCCGGCCCGGCCAGGACTTCGCGCCGAGCGCGCTAGCACGGCTCCAAAAATAACCGTTAACTCCAGTTATTACGAGTTAGTCATATGGAATCCACAGCAGCAAACCAATCTGCCAACATCCCCTGGTCGCGCCACGTGCTTGCCGTCCTGGCCTACGTGTTGCCGACCTTTCCCCTCGGCTACCTCTGGCATCTCACCACGTTCAAACACTACTACGAGTCGCTGCAGGTCTATCGCACCGACATCGTGATCCCAATGGGCGTCGCTGCAATGCTCGTCCAAGGCATCGTCTGGGCACACGTCTACTCACACCTTTTCGCCGGCGAGCCCGTCCTCCGCGGCGCCGTCCGTTTCGCCGCGCTCGCCGCCCCGCTGGCTTGGAGCTTCATGGTGCTCGCCGTCGCCGCCAAGCACCACATGGCCTCGGTCTCCGGTTTCGTCGTCATCGAAACCGCCTTCGTCGCGGCCCACTACCTCATCGTCAGCCCGCTGATCGCGCTCGTATACGCCCGCCGCAATTAATCGCGATCCCGCCGCCACCACGTCTTGACTTGCCCATTCGCGCGCACTTTTCCCATCGCTAGCCGCCGACAGCTCCCCGTCATGCAGCCGGGTCTCGCCCAAGAATTCGCGCTTCGCGACATTTTCCGAAAGAATCTGCACTCCGCTATTGACGCCCCTGACCGCCCCCCTACAATAGACAGACAGTCTGTCTGTGAACGCCAGTCGGCAAATCAAGCCAATATTCGACTGCACGGAGCCAACTTTGCCAGGATGTCTGCCATGAACATTGAACAAGTGACCGACGGAGAGCTTTCGATCTTGGAAGTGATCTGGGACCAAACCGATCCGACCAGCCGCGATATTGCCCTCGCGACCTACAAGCAAGTTTCCGATTCAAAAATGGCCACGGTGCAAAAGCTCCTCGAACGGCTCGAAGCCAAGGGCTGCGTCGCCCGCGATCGCAGCGAGCGGGCCCATCGCTTCCGCGCCCTGGTCAGCCACGAGGACTTTCTGCAAAACCGTCTCCGGGCCCTGGCGGATCGGCTCTGCGACGGGGCGATCGCCCCGCTCGTCACGACCTTGCTCCGCTCCAAAAGGCTCTCCAAAAAGAACCGCGATCAGCTTCGCCAGCTCATCGACAAACTCTGGCCAACACAATAATAACCCCCTCAAAATCATTCGATTCACGAGGCACCTATGCACGACTTCTGGCAAATCATCGTCAGCAACGCCCTCGTCGCCACTGCCCTGGCGATTGGCACCGCGCTCTTGAGCCGCGCCTGGAAAAATCCCGCTGCGATCCACTTGTTGTGGGTGGTCGTGCTGCTCAAGTTGTTCACCCCGCCACTTTTCACGGCCGAACTATCCATCCCCGCCGGCTGGCGACTGGCGACCGAGCGTTCCAACGCCTCGAACGAAAGCCCTCGCGCTCTTACCGCAGCGAGCGACTTGTCTCCAACCGCGCTCGCAACGACACCAAGCCCCGGCGAGCCCAGCCACATGGCCACCGCGAACGGCGTCAAGCCGCTCGGCCGAGATCAAAGCCTCTCGACCGCCGCAATCGCTCGCCGAGTCTGGTCGCTGCCGAATCTCCTCGTCGCCATTTGGATCAGCGGGGCGGTGGGCGTGTCGATTTGGTTCACGATTCGCATCCGTCAGTTCGCCAGTCTGCTGGATCGAATGGAGCCGGCTCCCGACGACGTCGTTTCGCTGACCAGGCGGCTTGGCAAACAGCTCGGCCTCGGCCGCATTCCCAGCGTCTGGATGACAACCAGCGCGGTGCCGCCGTTGGTCTGGTCGATCGGTGGTCGGCCGAGAATCGTACTCCCGTCCGAGCTCTTCGCGCGCCTGACCACCGACGCCCAATCCGCCATCCTAGCCCACGAACTCGCCCACATCCGTCGCCGCGACTATCTCGTGCGGCTGCTCGAACTGGCGGCGACCACGCTCTTTTGGTGGCATCCCGTGGTCTGGTGGGCCTGTTCGCAGCTCCGCGAGCTCGAGGAACAGTGCTGCGACAGCCGCGTGTTGGAACTGGTGCCCCACCAGGCGCGGACCTACGCCACCGCACTCGTCGAAACGTTGGAATTCCTCTCCGCGCATCCGTGCGTCGTCGTACCGTTGCCGACCGCCGCTTATTCAAATGGCTCGTTATCCAGGAGAATTGTGATGCTGGCTCAATTTCGAACCAACCGCCTCAACGTCCGCAGCGCTTCTTTGGTCGCCGCACTCGTGGCGTTGCCGCTAGCCGTCGCCATTGCCGAAGCTCCGCCGAAATCGGGCGATTCGGCTCAGCAAACTGCGCCCGTCCTCCAAGGGCGCGTGACGAATGACGCCGGCGAGCCATTGGCCGACGCCCGCGTGCGTGTTGCGATTCCCGCCACCGATATGCGATTCGTCGATTCCAGTTCAGACCACAAATTTTTAGAGACCAAGACCGACGCTACCGGAGCGTACAAGCTCGCGCTGCCCGACGTCAAACAACCCACGACTGTCTCCCTCGACGCCATGCAGCCCGGCTATCGCCGGTTGGTGGGCACTTTGTTTGGTGGTCCCGAGGCAAAGCGAATTGAAGTCACACCCGGAACCGTGACCGAAGCCTCTTTGGCACTTGTGCCGGCACTCTATCTAAAAGGCGTTGTCGTCGACGAACAGGGCAAACCTGTTCCGAGAGTCAAGATTGGTGCAAACGCAAAATACGCCCGCTCTTCGGGCGGCGTCGAGAGAACCGTTAGTAATCCCGACGGCTCGTTCGAACTGTTCAATTACGCCAAACAGCCTTTCGCCCGTGGCGACGATGTCGCAAAGGGAGCCGTGTATTTCTTTCATCCGGACTTCGTTCGTAGCCAAATCGACGACGTTTACGCGCTCGCCAAAGACCAACGCGAAACCCTGCGAATTGTCCTACCCACCGGTCACCAAATCGCCGGCACACTACTCGACGTCGCAGGACAACCAGTCTCTGGCGTGATGGTCAAAGCGACCCGGGAAAACGGCCGTGATCGCAAGGCGACCATGACCGACGCCGGCGGCAAGTTTGTCTTGCGTGGCCTGGCCGCGGGGCCATCCATCTTGCGAGCCCATGCTCTCAAACTCAAACAAAAGGTCAAACTGCCGATCGCACTCGATAGCGACAAACAAAATTTGGTCGTCCGCCTGCAAGCAATCTCGTTGCCAGTACAGCCGCCAACAGTCGCCGTGCTCGGCATGCAGCTCACCGACATCACACCCGAACTCAAAAATGCCTATGATCTCTACAACGACCAGGGCGCCCTGATCCTCGACCCGGGCAAGAATTCCGAACGCCTCGGCATCGGCAAGCTCGCCGAAGGCTACAATTTCTGGATGGTCGGTGAGCAGCAGATCGGCAGCGTCCGTGAATTTGTCGAACAGATTCTTGCCGAAGCCGCCGCGCAACCCGACGACGACGACTCGATCCGCGTCGTCTACAACTTCAGCACACTCGACATGGACGGCTCGAACACGCAGCATATGCGCCTAACCAAACAAGACCTCGACGATCTGCGAGCCACACTCGTAAAGCTCCCGAGCGATTGAAGCTAAAGTCCACTTGAGCAACTATCCGCGACGAAACGTAATGCTCGTGTCAGCTGCAATTGGTGCTTATTCGTACGCGTCAGACGGGGTAGGCATCCCATCGCTCGCCGCTTGCTGCCACTTCAATTCACAGCCCAAGTTCGTTCTTCGCCTTCGCCCACGGGATTTGCCCCTTTTCTTGGAGCACCTTCTTGGCCAGCGCCAAATCGACGCGATCTTCCATCGCCTCGAGCAGCTCCAAATCGTCGACCGGGACCAGCACGGCGACGCGCTTACCGTGCCGCTTGATCACGATCCGCTCGCCGCCAAAAGCGACCGTATTTAATGCGTCGGCGATCTCCTGCCGCAGCTGACTGGCATCGAGGGACTTCATAGTGATATTGCCTAAATAGTATGTAATGTACGTTTTGTACAATTATTGGTCGCGCAACTGGCAAAGTCAAGCTGGAGCGCACAAAATTGACCAGTGACGGCAGCCGCGATGGACACGGCCGAAATTAGATCGAATCGGAAGCCTTTCCATGCGCTACAACATCGAGCTCAAGCCATCTGCCAAAAAAGCGCTGGCAAAAGTTCCGCTGCCACATCGCCGTAGAATCGCCAAACAGATCGACCGCTTGGCCGACGCTCCCCGGCCACGTGACGCCAAGAAACTCGCGGCTGACGAACCGCTGTATCGAATTCGCGTCGGCGATTATCGCATCATTTACAAAATCGAGGACAAGGTCCTATTGGTGCTAGTTGTCCGGATCGGTACACGTGGCGACGTCTACCGGCACCTCGATTGATTGCAGTTCCATCGGCGTTGCAGTTGAATGCACAGCAACGCGCGAACCGAATCGATGCACATCAGCGCAGCGGCACTTCCGGCGATGAGTCAATCCCCTCCCGCCCGCGTGCTCATCGCCCGCAGCACGTCAAGCTCCGTGTCGTCGGTGAGAAACCGTAAGCCGCCGTCCCCGAAGACAAAATTCGCCCCGCCCGGGTGATTGCTCCCAAACGCGCACATCCGTCGGTCGACGTAATTCGAGCTGAAAGCAGCAAAACTACCCGCCGACGGCGTCTGACCGTTGCGCTGGTCGAAAGAGAACGGCAGTCGATAGTTGATCGGCGCATACGCGCTCATTGTCACGTGTCCGATCATTTTGCGGCTCGTCGACGCGCCCCACCAACCCCATTCGGCCAGCGGCTCACCCCATTGCGCATCGTTGAATGATTGATAGTTCGCGTCGGCGTGGGACCGCTCGCCGAACAAAAGGGTTTTGCTCAGGCCATCGGTCACATCGCGCGGCTGGACTGGCCGCTGATTCGGTCGGGGCTCCGAGGCCTCGCCCGTTGTGAAGAACATCCCATCGGCCGTCGACTGTTGCGGAAAATACGAGCGCGTGCCGCCGCTGCCGCCGTAGCTGGTCAGCGCGTAAACCCATTCGCGACCGGGAACGGTGATCGGATTCTGCGAAACGTCGTCCGAGGGGCAGAGCAACTGCGGCAGCGCCAAAGCGGTTCTCGATTCTGATCCCTTGTCCGCATTGTTCATCGGATCGACATAGTCCCAATCGGCCAAGACTTCGGCGCCCTCTATGTAGGGCAATAGCAGCGTAAACAGCGAAATCCCGCGATGCGAGACCGACGTGTTGAAATACCACTGCTCGATACCGGCCGGAAAGTGCCCCTTCGCCGCCACATGCGAGCTCGCCGCCACGCCCAACTGCCGCACCTTATTCGCACACTGCGATCGCCGCGCCGCCTCGCGCGCCGCCTGCACCGCCGGTAACAACAAAGCGACCACCGTTCCGATCACGACAATCACCACGAGCATCTCAATGAGCGTAAAGCCCGCGGCCGATCGCAGCGCTGCTCGAAAGTGTGGTCGCCGACTCATAAGTTTAGCGAGGCGCGGTACGTTGTTTAGGCCGAACGATCAACAAACCGGCCGCCGCCAAGAGCGCCAATCCGATCGTCGCCGGTTCTGGCACATACGACACCGACAACACCGGTGCCACGTCACTCGGATTATTGAGCGTTCTCCCATTGAGTCGCTTGGCGGTTTGTCCCATGCGTTCGTCCCCTCGAATCAGCCAACCAAAATTCCCGCCGGGATTGTCCAACCAATCTTGCACGTCGCCGATCATGCCAGCTCCGGTCCAGGTAAAGGAATGGCCGCCGCCAAAATCATCCGCAACGATGGCCGACCCGCTCACCGCCGCGTCGAAGTCGCCGCCCGGTGTCGTCCAGGCAGGGCTGGCCATCGGATCGTCGGCGTCGAAAAAAGTGTATAGCCAGGTCGCGTCGTCGTCGGAGGCCGCCGATTCCATGCCGCCGCTTTGAAACGAGGTGCCTTCGCCCCAATCCTGCTGGACACGGTGGAGCGTCGTCAATCGGTCGCCGTTGAGTCCCGTCACGTCCCGCATCGTGAGCGTGACGTCCGTGATCGTCGCCCAACTGGGAATTGCCGCAGCAATGTCGAAATAGATCAAGCTGCGACGAATGCTGATCCTGGCCGAACCCTGACCGTCCTGGTTCGTTCGCCCAGAAAAGAGATCTCCCTGGCCGTTGCTGAGCTGAACATTCGGATTCGTTTGCTGAATCAACGTGTTGTCTCGGCCCGGCGCCAGTGCAATGGAAACTGCCGGCAGACGACTAGCCAAGGTAAGCACGGCAACTCCTGCAATCAAGGCAAATCTAACTTTCATTAGATGTCTCCCAAGTAGTGCATCGATCGATGAAAACACGAACAAACCACGATGGTGCCAACCATCACCGTGCCGCAAGCCGACGGCTCCGGCACTGGAACGACGCTGTCCACGCCCGCCCCCACCGCGCCAAACTGTATTTTCCAAATCACGTAATCTTCGCTAGTCACCAAACCCCGCGTGACCGTTTCGTTCTCCAGCGGTCCCGGCCCGCCGAAGCCGTCACGCCACACCGTGTAGTCCGCCGCATCCACAATCCCATTATCGTTGTAGTCGCCGGACAGCAGCGGCGAAAATTCGATCGCCAGCTGCGGCGGAACACTCGGCGACTCGCTCGATTCGCCGCTGTTGAACCGCTTGACCGTCTGACCGTGCAGCTCGTCACCGAGGAGCATCCAGCCAAAATTCATGGCAGGAGTTTCGAGCCATGCCTCCAAATCTGCCACCAGTCCGGCACCCGACCAGGAAGACAATTGCCCTTCGCCCAGGTCGTCGGTGACGATCGACTCCGCGCTGGCGGCCGGTTCGAAGTCGCCGCCGACTGTGTTCCACGTCAGGCTCGCGCTCGGCGTCGCGGCGTTGTAAAACGTGTGGAGCCAGGTAACATCGCTCTCCTGGGCGGGCGATCCCTGTCCGCCTTCGAAGAACGAGCCGCCTTCGCCCCAATCGGAGAGCACGCGATGCAGCCGCACAATCGGGTCACCGTTCCGTCCGCGCACGTCGCGCAAGGTGAGAGTCGCGGCGACGATTTTCATTCCGCTCGGCACCGCCGTGGTCAGATCGAAGTGAACCAACCCACGGCGGATGCTGATCGTCGCAGCTTCCTGGCCATCTTGATTGGTCCTCCCAACGTAGAGATCGCCCTGACCGTTGGCCAGAAGCAGGTTCGGCGGCAGCCCTGCCGGTGACCACTGAATGATTGTGTTGTCCTTCGAGGGAGTGAGCGTCACGGTTGCGCCCACCGCCGCCGGCGCGACAATCGTCATCAAGTAAACAGCGGCTCCGGCGGTTTTCAAACTCACGTCAATGTCCTTGGTTGCTCCGGCCCAGACCTTGCACTGACCGAATAGTATCACTATAATTACACGATCATGTCAACCGACTCGCACCTCCTGAACCTTGTCCGTGCCCGCCGCACCGGCCGCGGTTGGTCCCAGCAGAAGCTAGCTGATCGAGCCGGCATCGCTCGGGCGAGCGTCAGCGCGATCGAAATCCAGCGGCTCGTCCCCTCCACGGCCGCGGCCCTCGCAATCGCTGCCGCCCTCGATTGCCGTGTCGAAGACTTGTTTCAACTCCCTGCGAGCCATAGCGTTGAACCGGATTGGGCCTGGCCAATGCCGTCTCGAGAACGTCGCTACTGGCGGGCCGAGATCGGTTCCCGCACGCTCCTCTATCCCTACGAGTCTACGCAGTTGGGCACCATCGAGCACGATGGTGTGATGTTGGCAGGCGAGCTGCGCCCTAGAACCGAAACTCCGCCGCCCACGCTCGTCATGGCTTGCTGCGATCCAGCCGTCGGCCTCCTGGCGGGCGAATTGGCCCGCACCTCCGGCATCCGCCTGCTCGCGTTCTTCCGACCCAGCCGCCAGGCTCTCGCCCTCTTGAAAAATGGCCTCGTCCACGTCGCTGGCTCTCATTTGGGCCACGCCCGTGAAGCTGGCAACGCCACCGCAGTCGAGCGCGAACTCGGCACCGGTTACCGGCTGGTTCGCGTCGCCGAGTGGGAAGAGGGCGTCGCCACTGCCGCCAGCGACCGCACATCACTCCGCGCCCTCATGAAGTCCAAGCAGCGTTGGGTCGCACGCGAACTTGGCTCGGGCGCCCGACAGTGCCTCGACGAACTGCTCGGCTCGCGTCCCGCACCGCGCCGACTGGCCCGCGATCATCGCGGCGTGGCCGATGCCATCCGCAGCGGCTGGGCAGACGCCGGCGTCTGCCTCCGAATCGCCGCCGAAGAAGCAAGCCTCAATTTCCTGTCGGTCCGCAATGAAGCCTACGACCTGTGCTTTGCCGAAGCGATTGCAAATGATCCGCGCATTCGTGCGCTCGTGAAGGCGATTCAGTCGTCGTCCTTCCGCCAATTGGTCGACGACTTGCCCGGTTACCAGTCGACCGGCATCGGTGCCGTCGTCCGCGTGTAATTCGTCTCTACTGCTATCGCTGGAGTATTCGAGGATGTTTGCACCTGCCGCCAATTTGAGACAAGCCAGCCGACTGCCCGCGCTCCCGCGCACGGTGGACCGCATCTCCGCGAGTGAGTTCGCCCTCCTGCTGGCTTGCGGTGCGCTGGCCGCCATGGCAGTTTGCGGCTTGCATCTCTCGTTCCGTGTGCCGGGCCACGCCATCCTGCGGGCCGTGTTCCCGATGGCAGCCGGGCTCGCGATTGTGCCGCGCCGCGCCGC
>JBGSUJ010000056.1:0-3168 GCA_041753435.1 Pirellulales bacterium
CGAATCGCCTCGTGGCTCAATCGCTACCGCCGCATCCTCGTGCGGTGGGAAAAGAAAGCCGCCAACTATGAAGCGCTGTTGCATCTCGTGTTTGCCCACATCCTCTGGCGAAATTCCTAAGGTTCTGGGATAGGTTCTAAGTTTGTGGGGCACTGCGGCAACGGTGGTGGCGGTTATGGGCCTATTAGCAGCACTGGCCTTCGCGTGGCGCGGTGCGGGCACGATCGCTGTCGTGGCTATGCTGCTCACCGCGTTCGGATACTCGTTCGGGGTCGCGTCCGCCGATCGCATTGGCCGCATGGATTCATTCCACTATCGCCGCTCGAACAAACAAGAGTTCTCCGATCTCAATCTCGTGCTCGACGTCGGAGGCTGCAACGTGATCGGCGCCGAGCTGCGAGCCAATGGCGTGGTCCTAGGCAAAACGCCAGTGCGGATCACACTCGCGGAGTTCCTGGCAAAGGTTCCGGATTGGAAGAAGGCGCCCGAACCAACCTTGCGAACCGACAGTACTGTCGCGAGTGACATTGAAGCCGCCGAATCCATGCCTGAAGACCCTCATTGGGGCACGCTGCGGCTGCCGGAATTGCCTTTCGTTCGTTTGCCCGAGGCAATCGAGAATACAATTCGGGAGCGTAAAGGCCGCTACATCTACTTTCAGTGTGAATACGATGGCGAACTTGGCGTGAGTGGTGGAAGCAGTGGCTTCGGGGGCGGCGGCGAGAATTATTCCGGCACGATCACGTTCCGCTTTCCCAAGCGTGACGCCGCGATCGAGCGGCTACTCAATCAGGCGCGTCTGGCCGACTACAAGGTCAACGAAGAATGGCTCAAGGCGGCGGCCGCGTTCGGACCGGACGCCTGGATCGCCACGTGGATGACGACGCCTTACGAACCGGAAATGAACCAGATGCTTGATGCCTGGGCCCGTTGGCAATACGATCTCGACGACGTGCACAGTGCAACAGACGCCTGGCAAGCTCTCGAGCGCGTCCGCGGCGAAGCCGATCGAGATGGGCGGTATGTCACGTCGTCGCCGGCTGGCCATGCGGTCGAAATCCTATCGACGCGGCTTGATCCCTGGGAACTTATCGAGGCGGCCGATTCGCTCATCAACTCGATATCGAGCGTCGCATACGGGCACGGCTCGGATGGCCGTGGACTCAGCTATTGGTCAGTTGAATCGGAGGGCGGACGCGGATTGCAGATACCCCTTACAGGGAACGGTATGTCAGTTAGCTCGGGCAACGAGGGGCGATTGCAACCATCCGGTCTGGCATTGGCCCACGCAATATGGTTGAGCAATCGGCGGATGATCAATTCGCAATCCTCCAACGACTCGGAAACGCCGTACCAGCAGCGCCTCGCGCCGTCGTTGCTAAAAGCGGACCTCAATCGTCGGCCGCCTTATGCCTTGATGGGCGCGACCCACTTCGGCGGCGCCACTATCGAGAAATTCTTGATGCGGAAAGCTAGTTTGACACAAGATGCAACTTGGCAGAGCAACTTTTTGGATTTCGAGTACATCCAGGGAGTGCACGTCAATCGTTGGCTGTACTATGCCGCCCAACTTCCGGGCCCGGTCGGCCGCAAATTTCGGCGCGCGAACGAGGATGCACTCTTCAATACGGCCGACCAAATCTCAGCTGTCTTGTTCGGAATGCGCGAGAACGTGGCGGACAAGTTGCCATTTCTGTTTGTCGAAAATGACTTGGGGCCGGCGAGCATCGGCCGGAAATACTGGCCGCGCTTTCGTGCGATCGCCGAACGGCAAGCCCCTTCCGCGCTCGACAATGAACTTGGGTATCTGGTCGCGCTGGGAAGCGCTGCCGACCCGCAGATGTATGTTGACGCGGTGGCCAGTGCGTGGAAGCGAAACCGCGAGCAGCACATGATGATCGAATTCATTTCATGGCGACTGTCCGAAATACAGCGCGAGCAGCGAGCCGCTATTCTGGATGGGATCATTTCGTCCTTGGTTGAGGACGCGCGGCCTGCATCTTCCACCGATTGGCAGCGGGCCTACGCGATCCGTGGGCTGCGCGAGGCCCGCTATCTGGAAATCGACGACGCTGAGTCCGTGGCGTATCTATTGAAATGGTTTTGCGGCGAACTGCCCAAAGACGAGCAACCGGGCCTCAGCTTGAAGTGGTTTGAGAGCGAAAAGCTGCCGAAGACGGCTGCCCGCCGCCCCCTGCTGATTGCGGCACTGGCCGCGGCACCCGAAGCGAAGTTCCGCTTGCTCGCGGTGAAAGCGATGGAGGCGCAGCCAATCCCCAGATTTCAGCAACTGGCAAGTCAACTGCTGCAGGATCCCGACGAGCAGGTGCGCGCCGCGGCCCAGGGTGCGGAAGAACACTGGGAATCGTTGCGATAGTCGGCGGAGTAAGCGATGTATTTGCTCGACCGGTATAAGCGCTGCCCCATAGTACCGAGCCGCAAACAAGGTTAAAATGTCCGCTCCACCGCCGCAGCTCTAGCGGACGTTTCACCGTGCTTTCCTGGAGGTTTTCACCGACGCTATGAGTCCCCCAACGAAGCAGCCCCTCGTCGGCATCATCGTGGGCTCCAAGAACGACTGGGAGGTCATGAAAAACGCCAGCGCTGTGCTCACCGAGTTCGGCATCGCCCATGAGAGCCGGGCAATCTCCGCTCACCGGTCGCCCGATTTGGTCGCCGACTATGCGAAGTCAGCCGAAGAGCGGGGCCTGGAAGTGATCATCGCGGCGGCCGGCATGTCGGCGGCCCTGCCCGGCGTGGCGGCGGCGATGACGTTGCTGCCGGTGCTCGGCGTGCCGATGGAAGGTAAGCTGATGGGCGGGCTCGACGCGCTGCTCTCGATGGCCCAGATGCCGGGAGGCGTGCCCGTGGGAACGCTCGCGGTCGGCTCGGCTGGGGCGAAGAATTCTGCCCTCCTGGCGATCCGAATCCTGGCCAATTCGCGGCCCGATCTGCGAGAAAAGCTGCGGATCTATTACGACCAGATGGCGGACGAAATCGGGCGAGATTGCGAATTGTAAGCCAATCCCGGGCGTAAGAACGGGTTCGCGTTTTACGCTGCGATCACGATGGTGGGGTTTTGGCAGCGGGGGGAGTAGGGAGAGATTGGGCGGTCACGACAGAATCGAGCCAGTCGGCCGTCCTGAGAAATAACGGCCGCCCGCACTT
>JBGSUJ010000057.1:0-14216 GCA_041753435.1 Pirellulales bacterium
ACGGCGATGCGAAACGAATCGAACATCCTGGCCTCCTTGCCGTGAGTGGGTGCGTGTCACAACACCCTCATGCCAAGTGAGGCCGATTTCGTCCATATCAATCATCAAGACAACGACTTACGAAAGTTCAAGTGCCATTCCCTCCAGACTCCCATCTCTTCTTCAGCACTAGTCGCTGTATGGTGCCCGCTGTTTAGGCCGTCCAGTTTCGCCCGCCAAGCTGACATACTTTCTTGCGGCTTGTGCTTGCTCCCAATCTTCCGCGGCGTGAACCGACTCGCTGGCCCCAACGTCGAACTCCAAAGTGACTTTGTCACCTTGAATGGCCACCACCGTGACTTTAAGCAAACGCTCTGAACCGTTCGACCGAGCGACGATCACGCCGTCCTGTTTCGTACATGTGACAACTGCCATCGAAAATCCTTTGAATTGAGTTGATAACGAATCGCCGCCGCTTCTCAGCGTGAACAGCAACATTACGAGTAGCGATCAAATTGCGGCTGCCACCCGCAGTAGAGTTACTTCCGGAATTTGCACCAGCAGCTTCTGGAGCCGGGTCAGCGATAACATGGGGCCACAAGGCACCTGGAACGTACAGAGTGCCGAGTCGGCTTCTTGGCTGATCGGTTGGGCACTGCGAAAAACAAACGATCGTCCCAGTTGATCCAGCAACCAATGGGCGTTTTCCAATCCGTCGACGCTCACCAAGAACTCGTAATCCAGCGGCCGCACCCAAACGCGGAAGTTCTTCATCATGTTGCTCCAATCTCTGCTCGAGCGAGGAGCCCCGTTTTCAAGTCAATTTTTTCTTGAGTTGGCCATTAGCGCCTTGTTTCTTCACTCGCGCGAGTTTTGGCGGATCCGTCGCCTCGAATTCCTTGCACCTCGCACGCACGCTTCGGAACGGCATGCCCTGCTCCATTTCGTACCGCTCGGCACGAACGAACCAGAATGCTAGGCCACCGGTATTGTGATTTGCAGTCTGCGGTGCTCGCGCACTACGTACGCCGAGTGAGCCTTTCTTACCGGACTTCCGCCAGCCGCGACGCTCCATAATCATCCGCACCAACACTCCGATTGCTTGCCGCAAGCGCTGACTACGTTGGGCGTGAAAAGTCGACAGAAATTGATTGATGGGGGCCAGCGATTCGAGCTCGCGCACGACTCCCGCCATTGGTGCGCGGTCGTGATGCGTCTCCGACTCTTCCATCCGCCGCTGCCGATTTGGATCGCTGAAAAACTCCAGCACGATGTCAAACGGCTGCTCGGGATCGTTCGCTACGTCGGAAAAAGTCTTGCCTTGCCGATCTTCTAAGAAATTCTTCCGCGTAATCTTCACGCTAGCCATAACTGGTGCTCGCTAGTTCCTCAGACGGGAAAGGTGTCTGGACTGTAATTGCAAAATTGCAATTGCAAGTTGCATCTACAAATATTGTACGTCCAAAAACACGCACTGACAAGGGGTTCTTGACCGCCGAAACGCCGACGGACAACGGCTAACTCGGTTTGAACCAAAAGAAAAAGAGCCCCGGGTACGAACACCCGAGACTCAATAAGGTTTCAATTTTATTCGCGAAAAGTTTAAGAAAAATGCATCGCGTGAAGATTATTACCCGAGGCTGTTAGGCGCTCTTGGTTTGCGGCTGGTCGAAGAGCTGTTGTCGGCCTTCGACCACGTCTTCGCTGACAACATAGCGACTGCCACGTGGCTGATCGGGCAGCTCGAACATGATATCGAGCATCACTTTTTCGATGATCGACCTCAATCCGCGGGCACCGGTCTCGCGGGCTTGGGCCTTTTTTGCGATCGCTTTGAGGGCTTCGTCGGTAAACTGGAGGTTGGCCTCTTCCATGGCGAAGAGACGCTCGTATTGCTTTGTAAGGGCATTTTTTGGCTCGGTCAGCACCCGAACCATCGCTGACTCGTCAAGCGGGGTCAGCGCGCTCACCACCGGCAGGCGGCCGATGAGCTCGGGAATCAAGCCGAACTCGATCAAGTCGTCCGGCGCGACGTGCGGCAGCGTTTCGGCGAGACTTTTCTCGTTTGAGGCCAGCGCGCTCTGGTTGAAGCCAATTGACCGCTTGCCAAGCCGCTTGCGGATGATTTCGTCTAGGCCGGTGAACGTGCCACCGCAGATGAACAAGATGTGCGAGGTGTCGATTTGGATATACTGCTGCTCAGGATGCTTGCGTCCGCCTTGGGGCGGCACGTTGGCGGTTGTGCCTTCGAGCATCTTCAGCAAGGCCTGCTGCACGCCTTCGCCCGAGACGTCGCGGGTGATCGAGACGTTCTGGCTCGTCTTACCGATTTTGTCGATCTCGTCGATGTAGACGATGCCGCGCTGAGCCGCTTCGATGTCGAAGTCTGCGGCGTGGAGCAATTTCAAAAGCAGGTTCTCCACGTCCTCTCCGACGTAGCCGGCTTCGGTCAGCGTTGTGGCGTCGCCGATGGCGAACGGCACGTTGAGCGTACGGGCCAGCGTGCGGGCCAACAAAGTCTTGCCGCAGCCGGTAGGACCGACGAGCAAGATATTCGACTTGTCAATTTCAACTTCGGAGTCTTCTTCGACGTTGTTCATCAGCCGCTTGTAGTGGCTATGCACGGCCACAGCGAGCACACGCTTCGCTGCTTCCTGCCCGATCACGTATTCGTCGAGTTGGGTAACAATCTCGCGTGGCGATGGGACGCGGGTAAAGAGCTGCTTGCTGGTGCCGCGGCGTTTTCGTTCTTGGTCGAGGATCGACTGGCAGAGTTCGATGCACTCGCCACAGATATAGACATCGCCTGGCCCTTCGACCAAAGGTCCAACATCGCGATAACTCTTGCGACAGAATGAACAGAAAGCGTTTTTCTTTGTAGTACCGCCGCGGCGAGTACCTGTAATATCCCGTGTTGCCATCAAATCGCTCCTTCCCAGTTGACGCCGCGTTGGTCCGCTCTGAGCGGTCGCGTCGCCGTTTAGTTCCTAGGTGTCATTCGCCGGCTCGAACCGAGTGTTCCGAAATAATTGCCACTCACCGCGGACTTAATCCCATTCCGTGACGAGCTCTGACAACCCCATGTTTCGGTCGGTTCCAACCGTTCATTTAGGAGGAGCTTCCTTGTCCCCACATGCTTCATTTAGAAGCCACGACAACCATTACGCATCGACAATTCGCTTCGTTCAATCGACCACTTACGATCGATCGAAACACCAATCGAAGAGACATCCTGCTAGCGAGTTACTCCGGCATGAGCCTGCTCGTTCCGCGAATTGCCTCGCTTTGTCTTAACTCATCTTGTCGTTATTGCTTAACTCGGCTTCAACTTGCGTTGCTAGCTTCGTCTTAATTGTTCGGTATTCGTCGTCGCTAAGCCCACCCCGCGCATGCAAATCTCGGAACTTGGTGAGCAATTCATGGGCACCCGGCTGGTCGTCAGCGGCATCACCGCGAAACCTTCTCACGACAAGGACTGCTAGTGCTAGTAGGGCAAAAATTGCCGCAAACCACAGTGCCGCCCAAGACAACGGATGACGGAATAATTCGGTCATGGACCGGCGACAAACAGCGCGGACAACCTTCCCCAAACGGCAGGGACTCCTTAATCCCTTTAATTATGCACTAGGATCATTAAACAGTCTAGAACGGCTTAATAGTTGCATTTCGCCGATAGCTGGCGATATCTGGAGTGGACTCGATTCGATACGTAACGATGGTTTTCTCGGAGCAACCGAAAATTCGGCCGATAACGAAGTTGAGGCGATCCTCCGCGAGACGCGGCAAGGACGGAAGCGTTTCCCTTACTTTCCGAGTCGTTCAAATGCCCCAGACTCCTCAACGCCCGACCAACGCGAGCCAGATACTTAGGGTGAGCTGGGGCGTGTTGACCTTGTATGCAATTCAATGCGTGTCGCCGACTTTAGCATCCACGCACTTCACAGAGGCTGCTCAGCCTGCGGTCATTTACTGGCGGCAGAATCTGCTGACAGTGCCCTATCAATTGAACTCCACAAATGGCATGAGTGGGAAGTCGGTATCACTCTATGTGTCAAACGATCGTGGCGCGAGTTGGCACAGAGTCAGCGATGCCCTGCCACATGTTTTGGCCTTTAACTATCGAGCCGAACAAGATGGCGAATACTGGTTTGCAATTCACATAACCGACGTAAGTGGAAATAACTCACATCAGCAATCGACTGCTGGGGCAGGGAACGGATTCGAGCCAGAGTTGCGCGTGATCGTCGACACGACAATACCAAGATTTGAGAATCTCACCGGCCAACTGAGCGACGGAGCAGATCTTCAAGTTCGTTGGCGAGTGCTAGATGCGAATCTGAGTGCCCATTCATGCAGTGTCGAAGTAATGACCGGAGAGGCAGGAAACTGGCAACCAGTGCCTCTGGCAAGCGCCTCTGAGACAGCAGCTGGTATCTGGGATGGCGCAGCGATCGTGCATGTGCCAGCAGGCATACAGCCGACGGCTGTACGTGCGACAGTAATCGATCTCGCTGGCAATCGAGCTGTGTACCAATCAAACATTGAGACGGCAAATTCAGTCGACGCAGTGCTCTCATCAGGTCCAGACTTTTCTAATGCTCGAAATCTCGAATCGGCAATGGGCAAGTCCGCGACTGACTCTGATTGGACTTCAAATTCTGCACCGACACTAACATTCAACAGTCACGATCTTCCGTCGGAACCGCAACTGTGGCCGGCAGACCGCTTGAATAACACCGGGGCGAAACCAATCGCCGAGAAGAGTGCGTCGATCACGTATGGCATGCCAAACGCCCTTGGCGAGTCAAATCCGTCCGTCGTTTCTGCGCGCGTGGAAGCGTTAGACATTCCGATTCCATTTGCGGATGAAAGACCGCTAGGAATTATTCCGACACAACAACCAATGGCGGCAGTGCCTTTTCGACAGGTTTTGACGAATCACCAGACACCCTCCCCCGAAGCAGCGACTGCATCGACTGATCATCGTTCTGTTACAGTAGCGCCGGGAAATATGCTGACGAAGTCGGTCAATTCAAGAACTTTTTCATTGGAATACGAGTTCGCCGATGTGAGCAGTCCAGGAATCACAAAAGTTGAATTGTGGGGTACCCGCGACGGCGGCTTGACCTGGCAAAGCTATGCTGTCGACGACGACAATCGCAGCCCTCTTCAAGTAACGGTTGAGGGCGAAGGAGAGTTCGGCTTCTCGATCGTGGTCGACGGCACAAGCGGTCTGGGTGGCTTTCCGCCTCGGTCCGGTGACACACCTGAATTATGGATCCGTGTCGATCTCCAGCGGCCGCAGGCACAGATACTCTCGATCGACAAAGCCCGTAGCGACGCCGGCGAGGAGCTTGCCATCCGCTGGGAAGCTGACGACGACAACCTCGAGGTGCGGCCAATTTCATTGTTCTACAGCAGCCGACCAAACGGCCCATGGACGACAATCGCCACAAATCTCGAAAACTTAGGTGCTTACAATTGGCCACTGCAGCGGCACGTGCCACGCCGACTTTATCTCAAGCTCGAAGTCCGCGACACAGCCGGCAATATTGCCATTTTTCAAACGAGCGAGTCTGTTGTGATTGATAACGAGGACTTAATGGCTCGCTGGCAGCGACTTCCGCCGGTCGAGTGACCGACCTGTCCCTTACCCTACTCTGATTTGCCACGGGATGCGCCAATGGTATCTTCGCGAGTCAATGGTGGATATATTGTGTGTCTGGCAAGAGTCATTCAGACTACGAACTACCATGGCCAAAGCGAGTGGCACAAAATTGGCGGTCGTCCCAGCGACGATATTTCTCGCGAGTCCGGACAAGCATCCGATCGGATCTGTGTGCGCCGTTAGTGGCGGCGAAACCTTTCTCAAAATGGAAGTGATACTTGCGCTGCGCAGCCAGTATCTTGGTGGTGAACAGGATGAGTTTTCTTTGACTAGGTTCGACGGTCGAGAAAACCTGGCGATTCGCGACGTGTTTGATGCGCTGGCCATGGTCTCGCTCTTCGGCAGCGGTCGGCGGATGGTGATCGTCGAGGATGCAGACGAGTTTGTCAGCGAGAATCGCGGTGAGTTGGAGGATTATGTCGCCAAGCCACAACGCGGCGGTGTTCTGGTGCTGGAAGTCAACTCTTGGCCGAGTACCACTCGACTCGCCAAGGCGGTGGCAGCCCATGGGCTGGCGATAGAATGCAAGGCACTCAATGAACCGCAGACGAAACGTTGGATAATTGGGCGGGCGAAGTCGCGGTACGATGTACGAGTCGATGCCTCGGCGGTTGACACGCTCCTGGAGCTATTGCCACCAGAGCTTGGCATTTTAGAGCAAGAACTTGCGAAGCTCAGCCTGTTGGTTGGTAAGTCGGGAATCATCGACGGTGATTTGGTTTCAGGAAATGTCGGCGGTTGGCGAACGCGAACCACCTGGGACATGGTCGATGCGGCGGCGGAAGGTCGAGCCGCCGATGCGATCGTGCAACTTGGCCGGCTGATCGCGGCGGGCGAAAAGCCACAGGGACTCTTGCCGCAAATGAGCCATTCCCTGCGGCAACTCGCAGCGGCGACGCAGTTGATCGAAGTGGCCGAAAGAGCGGGCAACCGCATCGGGTTGCGTTCGGCCTTGCAGCAAGCGGGAGTCCCACCCTTTAAGCTCGACGCCGCGGAACAGCAACTAAGGCAACTGGGTCGGGAACGTGGCAAGCAAATCGTATCGTGGCTGCTAGCAGCCGACCTAGCGGTAAAAGGCCACAACTCGGCCGACAATCGG
Source organism: Pirellulales bacterium (assembly GCA_041753435.1). Lineage (GTDB taxonomy): Bacteria > Planctomycetota > Planctomycetia > Pirellulales > Lacipirellulaceae > DASYDU01. The sequence continues at coordinate 6,747 of JBGSUJ010000057.1, forward strand.
GCGCGGCTGGAGCTCGAGCGACTCATGGTGCGACTATCCTCCATGAATAGTGGATGGCAACGACCCGCAACAACGACCCTTTAACCCTTGAGCCTCAGCCGCACTGAACTTGCCTGAGTTGGGCCGTTTCTCTAACATTCGTGCCCTATTCTACTGGTCTACTGGCGTGGTCTACTGGTGCCGATACGTGCGCGTTTGCTCATGTTGCATGCCTTGCAAAAGTTGATCGTTTTCGCAATCGTAAGTCATTTGGTGGTAATAACCACTGGCTGTCAGGGGCCGACGTTTGCACGAGGGGGCGCGAAAGAGGTTGGAACCTCTCTCGAGTCAGACCTCGAACCTGCGCCGAAAGGAAAAGCGATCGAATCCATTGCGGTTGCGGATGAAGCCACGGTGGCCTCGGTGATGCAGGAAGTGCAACAGATCCGCACGAAGAATCCGGAGGCCGCAGGGTTACTTCTCGACGAATTGAGTAGTGTGGAACCGAAGCTTTGGCCCCTCGTATTGCAACAATTCCGTTCGCGGCAAGCACTCCATGAACAGCTTTCGTCGCGGCCGAAAGCACAAGCCAGTTCGCGGCCTGAGATAGAGGATGTCGCATTTACTCCCCCGTCGGCAGAAGTGGGTAAACTGACAGATCCGCGCCGCGTTCGTAATGATGCTGCCCTCGAGCAGGCGTTTGCCCATACTTCCCCAGCCAATATGCCGGCACCGATCGATCCCGCGCCCGTGGAAAGGCGACTCACGGCCCAGGCGGCTCGAGCAGCGTTTGCCGGTGATGTGGCGGATTCGTCCGCGACGATGCAAAAGCACGCAGGAAGCGACCAGGCGGAAGTTATTCAAGTCTTCACTGGCGATTCCATTTCCACAGTTGCAACGGCTGGAGATCTACAGCAAGCGATTTATACGGCGGACGCAAATACCGTCACTCGCAAAGAGCCCCGACGCAATTGGCAGCAGTACCTTGACCTAACAGTGGGCGATTTGAGCGAGCGGCTATCCGACGGGCCACGTTCTACGGCCGAGGTACATCAATTGGTGAGCCTGCGACTGTTGCAACTTTTGGCAGGCCAAACCGAGGCGGCGTTGCAGCCAATCCCCGACGTTTCGGCGCAAGAGCAAGACTACTGGTCAGGGCAAATATTTGCGTTGGCCACGTTCCTCGATCATCATCGACAGCCGGATGACGAACGGCGCGCGGCGGCGAGCGTCGTGCATCTCGACGAAGCGGTCGGTCATCTGCGTGAACTCGGATCACTCTCGCTGCGGAATTTGGCATTCTGTAAGCACGTTTATGGTTATGGTGCCTACGAGCCGATCAACGCACCGACGTTTGCTCCGGGGCAGCAGCTAACGATTTATCTCGAAGTCGAAAACTATCATAGCGAGTCGACACAAAAAGGCTTTACCACCAAGCTTGGTGCGAGCTATGAAGTCGTCGACGACGCTGGCGAACGCGTCGCGGGCGGCGATTTTCCGATGGTCGAGGATATTTGTCAGAGCCGTCGTCGCGATTTCCACATTCAGTATGGGCTCGTGCTGCCTAAGACGGCTAAGGCCGGTAAACATCATCTTAAGTTAGTAATGGACGATCGTCAAAGCGACAAGCTTGGGAGTGCTTCGATTTCATTTGACGTGCGGTAATACCGCTCCGATCCGTGCTGAATATTCGGTGGAATAATCGGAGTGGGATATCGACTCTGGCTCACAGGATGTCGTCGTGGCTGACGACGCTAAACGTGCGCGTATTAATTGCCTAAGGCCGCCCAACTTGTGGGGTTTTCACCACGGCTGAACGCACCCCACAGCAACCGCATGTTCTTCCGGCGTTTCTTCTCTCTGTCGAATCATCGGGCGAGTGGGTAGACTTAGGGATTTGAACAAATCTGCCCCGAAGGTCCGCCCGGCATGGCCAACAATCACTCTGATATTGAAAAGCGACTTTGGGCGTCCGCCGACGAACTGCGGGCGAACTCCAAGCTGAAGTCGTCTGAATACTCTGTGCCCGTGCTGGGGCTGATCTTCCTGCGATATGCCGATCATCGGTTCACCATTGCCGAAAAGGAACTGGCGGCCCAGTTTGCCAAGAAGAACGGCGGGACCGGACGGCGGGGCATCGGTAAGGAAGACTATCAGGCCAAGGGGGTCATGTTCCTGCCTCCCACGGCCCGCTTCTCGCACCTGCTGACCCTGCCTGAAGGGGAGAACATCGGCAAGGCCATCAACGAAGCGATGAAGGCGGTGGAAGCCGAGAACGAAGAACTGAAAAGCGTTCTCCCCAAGAGCTACACCAAGATTGAAAATTCCACGCTGGTCGCCTTGCTGAAAAACTTCGCCGCAATATCGGTCGATGCAGTAGGAACACGCAACCGAAGTATCGTCGCTGATTGACTTGAGCCAGATTGATTTCGACGCCCTCAAACAGCGTTTCAACAAAGGCCGTAAGCACACCGAAGCGGAGAAGTTGAAAGGGGCCGTCAGCAAGAAGCTGTCTCGGATGGTGCAACTCAACAAGACGCGCACGGATCTATTGGAGAAGTTCAAGCAGCTGATTGAGGAATACAACAAGGAGCTGGACGTTGATTTGTTCTTCGCCAAGTTGATGGCGTTCACGAAGGAATTGAGCGAAGAAGAAAAGCGGGGCGTATTGGAGCAACTGACCGAAGAAGAGTTGGCCGTCTTCGATATTCTGATGAAGCCGGAAATCGAAATGACGGCAGCCGACAAGAAGCAAGTGAAGGGCGTGGCCCGGAAGCTGCTGCAAACACTGAAGGAAGCCAAGTTGGTGCTGGACTGGCGGAAGAAACAGCGGACCCGTGCCGACGTGTATTCGACGGTCAAGGCCGTGCTGGACGAACTGCCCCGCATCTTCACGCCGGAAATCTATCAGCAGAAGTGCGACGGCATTTACCAGCACGTCTATGACAGTTACACGGGCGAAGGCGTGAGCATTTACGAATCGGCCTGAGTAGGGCGGTTGCCAAAAAACCCCATGCGTGCCGTGCGTCCACGGCAACTTCGACGCCCTGGGCGACGATCGCCTCTGGCCTGCTCCCGAGGTATGTCGGGACCGACCGCGATTTCGGATTCGCAACGGCTGTCCGTGGCCATAACCTAATCGACTGCATAGCGCATGAGGCGCAAAGCATTGGCGCCAAAAGAGAAACAGCTCGTCGCAAGCGAGTGCGGCGAGTTGTTAAGATTTCGAAGTCGGGCCGACTGGATTCGAACCAGCGACCTTTTGACCCCCAGTCAAACGCGCTACCAGACTGCGCTACGGCCCGAATGAATCGCTGGTATGGATCATACCCCAGTCGAGCCTGCTGGGAAAGCTCTGGTCGATTGCTGTCGGTGCTTACTGCGGCACTGAGGACATGCTTTGCCGCAATGTGTTGCCAGTTGGAGAGCGGGGTGGTGGCAGTTGGTCGAATTCATGAGGCAGTTGACTACAAATTTCCGCGTGAAAACTGCGCAAAAGCGTAGGATGCGTCGATTGACACCCGCCTCCTGTCGAGTCCAGAATTGAATAAAAGACTTCCAGATAAAGGTTGCCGATTCGATGACGACTGAAACTCAATTGGGCGGGCACATGACGGGGTACAGCGATGATTTGCACGCCGGTAATGAGGGTCATCTAACCGGCGCTGTGGAGCGGATACCCGTTCAAGTTTATCGCCGGTCGGCCGACGCCAACCGGGCGGTGGCCAAGCAAATCGCCGATCTCATCCGCGAGCGTGCCATGCAAGGCCGAAATTGCGTGCTGGGTCTGGCCACCGGCAGTACGCCTGTCGGCGTTTACGACGAGCTGGTGCGGATGCACCGCGAAGAAGGTCTGTCGCTTGCTAATGTGATTACCTTCAATCTCGACGAATACTACCCGATGCAGCCGCACGAGCTGCAGAGCTATGTCCGCTTCATGCGCGAACACTTGTTCGATCTGGTCGATATCGCGCCGGGCAATTGGCACGTGCCCGATGGCACCATTGCTGTCGAGCAGGTGCACGACCACTGCCGGTGGTATGAAGAACAAATCGCCAAAGCGGGCGGCATCGACATCCAACTGTTGGGCATCGGCCGCACCGGGCACATCGGCTTTAACGAGCCCGGTTCGGGCAAGCAAAGCCGCACCCGCCTGATCACGCTTGACCGCGTCACGCGGATTGATGCGGCCAGCGACTTCTTCGGACAAGAGAACGTCCCGCGGCGGGCAATCACCATGGGCGTTGGTACGATTCTTGAGGCGCGGCAGATCATCATGCTCGCGTTCGGCGAACACAAAGCTAATATCCTCTGCGAAGCGGTCGAGAAACCCGCCAGCCCATTGATTGCCGCCAGCTTTCTGCAAGAGCACCCCCAGGCACTCGTGGTCACAGATGATGCGGCCGCCGATGCGCTCACGCGGTTCCGTTCGCCGTGGCTTTCTGGTCCGGTCGATTGGGACGATGCCCGGATTCGCAAGGCCGTCATTTGGCTTGCCCGCCAGCTCGACAAGCCGGTGCTCAAGCTCACCGACCTCGACTACAACGAGAACGGCCTGCAAGACTTGCTTGCCGAGCATGGCCCAGCCTACGACATCAACGTCAAAGTCTTTCGCCATTTACAAGCGACAATCACCGGTTGGCCCGGTGGGAAGCCGGCTCATGCCAAACAACCGGGCGACCGCTCCACCCCGCACGACCACATCTTTCCCAAACGGGTGCTCGTCTTTTCGCCTCATCCCGATGACGACGTCATTTCGATGGGTGGCACCCTGATCCGGCTGGTCGATCAAGGGCACGCAGTCCACGTGGCCTACCAGACTTCGGGCAACATCGCGGTCTTCGACGAAGACGCGATTCGGTTTGCCGATTTCGTGGCCGAGTTCAACCGCCATTTCGATGTATCGCCCCAGCGGACGGCCGAACTCGAAGCGCACGTCGAGGAGTTCTTGCGCAATAAGCAGCCGGGGCAGGTCGATAGCCCCGAGGTGCAGATGATCAAGACGCTAATCCGCCGGAGCGAAACCCGCGCGGCCGGCCGCTGCTGCAACATCCCGGTCGAGCGTTTGCACTTTATGGACCTGCCGTTCTACGAGACTGGCCGCGTCAAAAAGTTGCCTTTGAGCGAGACCGACGTTCGCATGACGGTCGACCTGTTGCGAACAGTTCAGCCTCATCAGGTGTACACTGCCGGTGACCTCTCGGATCCTCACGGCACGCATCGCACCTGCCTGGCCGCGGTGCTCCGTGCCTGCCACGAGTGTGCGTCGGACGAATGGTATCGCGACTGCGAAGTCTGGCTCTACCGCGGCGCGTGGCAGGAATGGGCGCCGCACCAAATTGAAATGGCCGTGCCGCTCAGCCCGGCGGAACTTGACCGTAAACGGGCGGCCATCTTCAAGCACGAATCGCAAAAGGACCGGGCGCTCTTCCCCGGTCCCGACATGCGCGAGTTCTGGCAACGCGCCGAACAACGCAACCGCGAAACTGCCCGCCTCTACGACCGCCTGGGCCTCGCCGAATACGAAGCCATTGAAGGCTTCGTCCGTTGTGACGCGCGCAGTATGGAGGAGTTGTGAGAATTCGTCGGGCAGAAATGCTATGATCTCAACCGGTTTTGCGGCACCTGATTCTTGATGCGACACCCTATTCGGGTGAGGCGTTATCCGTATCCATGCGAAACCGTCGAACCGCAAGGCACCCAAGAGTCCGCGGCCATCTTCGAAGATATCGCATACTCCCTCTACCCAACAACACAGCAGGTAGACCGATATGAGAGCAAGGACTGTGCAGTTTCAGCACGCTCAGCCGCAAGTTCAAAGGCCGCCGCGGAATACTGGCTGGCCCAGTGCGTTGCGTCGCGAAGTGACCGGCCCTTCTTTCTTGTCTTCGGCAAGTACCGCGACCATCATGTTCAGCTTCGCGTCGATATCGTCGGCATAGTGCACCAATAGTGCTTCGGGCGTCATCGGCGGTTTGGGTGCGCCCCATTCCGGCAACCGCTGATGAGCGATGATTACATGCTCCAGCCGCAGAAGTTTTTCGGAATTGATTTCACGCCCTGCAGCCATTTCGCGCACGATATCGCGTCCTTGCAACACATGGCCGACCAGCACACCGGCTGCTGAGTACTCAGCACCGGCCACAGTCGTGTGAAGTTCACGTAGCTTGCCAATATCGTGCAACATGGCGCCGGCAATCACCACGTCCTTATCTAGGGCCGGCTGGAGGTCGCGATAAACATCCGCGTACTTGTCAGCGAAATAGACGCAGGTGCGCGTGACGTTTAACACGTGTTCCAAATAACCACTCATAAACGCATGATGATTCCGCGTCGCCGCCGGCCAGACCAGCAGTTCGGCCCGGTTCTCTTCGTAAATGTCGACGACCAGTTGCCGCAATGGCTCGTCCTGGATTTGCTCTTTGGCCGTTGCCACCAATTCTGCAAACATCTGGTCGGGATCGAACCGCGAAACTGGCAGACACATCTGTGGGTCGAAGCCGTCCTTGTGATCCGACTTTTCGATGGGCCGAATCTTGCGAATTTCCAGTTGTGGCCCGAAACTCGTCTGCTGTACTTTGGCTCGCAACTTGTAGAACTCGCCGACCACCCACTCGTTGCGGCAGCTTATCGCCAATGGCGAGTCGGCCCAGATCGGCAGCCCCACCTCGCGCCGCGCATCGCGAAACGTGACTCGGAAATACGGTTTGCCGTCTCGTGTGGTCAGTTCTTGTTTATCGGAGAGCAGGGCAAAAAAATCGGCTTCCTGGCCTTCGGCAAGTTCCGAAAGTGGCACCACGGCAACAGGCATGGATGAACCTCATGGAACAGAGATAGTAAAGCTCGTCGTGTGAGCCGCCTCCATTGTAGCTCTTCGAAAAGCCGAACGAAAGCATTCGCGTTGCGATTTCAGGAGAACTGCAAAGTGGGTAATCGTTTCCCGGATTGGAGTGATGTTGGAGATTTTCTAGGGGATGGTGTATGACAACGGCTACGCAGCTGCGTCGAGGAGGTGCAGGCGATGGTCGTCGCGATGTTGTCGAAGCACCAGGAGATCAAGCGGCCGACTTGAAAAACATCCCTGGCCAATCGAAGTCGGCTTGGCGGCTGCACACCCACTTTTCGATCGATCGGCACGTGCCGACGTGGATCGATGTCACCGGCGGCAAGAACAGCGGCAAGACCGACGAAAAGGCCGTGCTGCGCGGCAACTTACGGCCCGATCATTGCTACCTGATGGACCGCTGGTACGCCCAATTCACGCTGTTCAACGAGATTCATCAACTCGGCAGCAGCTACGTCTGTCGCTTGCGAGACAATAGCAACCTGGAGGCGGTTGAAGAAGAACGCCCCCTTTCGCCGGCGGCGCAAGACGCTGGAGTGCTGCAGGACATCGTCGTCACCCTGGGGATCGGCAGCAAGTCCCACACGCGTCCCAATCATCCGATTCGAGTGATCCTCGTCAAGACCACCCCTCACACCAATCGCGGC
>JBGSUJ010000058.1:0-6012 GCA_041753435.1 Pirellulales bacterium
GCTGGCAGAGTTGCGCCCCAAAAACTTCCACAACCCGTAGGCCAGGAAGCAGACCAGGAGGTGGGCCAGCACGCGGTCCTCTTTCTGGTGCCAGATGGGGCGGCTGCTCAAGTCGCTCTTGGGAATGCGAAAGGCAGTCTCAATGGCTGCACGATGTTTCAACATTCGGCGGATCGCTCGCGTCGCTCGCTTGGAAATCGTGCGCACCACATGCACGATGGCCGAGCCTGCGTAACCGTGCCCTCGATAACCTTGGTCCACCATGACATCGTTGGGCGTCTGACCGGTTAATCGCTCAACTTGCTCTCGCACCGCCGAGCGTGTGCCCATCGTAAGGATTGCCGTGCAGGGCCTGAGTACCGATGATCCAGTTGCTCTTGCTCGTGGTCGCCACACTCGCCTTGCAGCCGAACTCGTAGCGTTTGTGCGTTTTGCCCTTCGCAATGCATTCCACCTCGGGAGCATGCACGCTGTAGAACTTGTGGTTACTGGTCCGCGTCTGAGCGAGCAAGCGCTCGGCCATTGCGATCAGCTCGCCGAGCGGCCCATCGGTGATTTGGCCCTGCAATTTCTGGGCCTTGCGCTCGATGTCGCGCACCACGCGGCCCAAGATCGTCTTCAATTGGCGAGTCATCTTCGCCGCACGCTTCATCTGCCGGGCGTGGGCCTAACGACCTTGCTTGGCGAGCAGCCGCTTGCCCTTGAAGCGATAGCTCTGCCGCAAGACGATCCCCAAGGAGCTAGATAGACGCCTACCGCGGGCGCGCGGGGTTTCCGGCGGCGTCGACGGGATCGTCGTCTTCCAGGCCGGGGAGACTGCTATCGAGCGATGCGCCAGATTGATCGGCATGCATTTGGTCCATGCAGGCAGCGCCGTCGTTGACGGAAAACAGCACGTCGCGATCGAAGACTTGTTCAAAAAGTTTGACTTTGGAGCGGGCCGCCCACAGGTCGACTTCGGCATTGCCCTCGGCGTCGACGGTAATTTCAATACTATTGCCAGCAATTAAAGCGCGGACATCTTTCACCTTTTGCTGGTGAGTGCGATCGAGCGCGAGCGCCAGCCGCAGAATGGCGGCGGCAGCAGCGACGCGGCGTCGGTCTTCCTCGCCGAGCACATGAAAATCATCGTGTTTTTTCTTTGGACGGCTACCGCGATGATAGCGGGCCACCAGCGCGAGCATCCGCAGTTGTTCCCGCTCAAAACCTGGCAACTCGCTATTGAGTATCAGATGGTAGCTGTGTTTGTGATGGCCTTCGAAATTAATCAGGTAGCCGACGTTGGCGACTAGTGCGGCAGCTTCGATCAGCTCGCGGTCGTCGGGTCGGAGGTTGAGCGGGACGGCCAATTGGTCCCAGAGCGAGCCGGCGATCTTGGCGACCTGTTTGGCGTGCCGCAGATCGACGCCGCAACTCATGGCAAATTGTTCGACGGCAGCGGCGCGGGCTTCGGTCGAAATGGCTTTGGGGGGCCCACCAAATGTCTCCTGCACCATGGTCAGCAATAACCCGTCGCGGACACCGCGGGTATGCACTTGCACCACATTGACATGCAAATGGCTCATAATCCGCTCGATGATCACGAGGCCGGAAACGATAATGTCGGCCCGGGCCGGGTTGAGGCCGGCGATTTTCTTGCGTTTTTCAAGCGTTAGCTGCGCCAGGTCAGTGACCAGATGGCGGATCTGCGCGCCAGTGACGCGAAAGCCCCACATCGGCTGGCCGGCCTGACCTTCACGGGCCATGATCATTGCCGCGAGCGCCGTGAAGGTGCCGCCGGTTCCGTAGAACATGCTGGGCACCAGCGGTGTCTTGCCAACTTGCTTCCTGAGCACTCGATCGACGTACTCGCGCAGCCGCTCGAGTTGGGCTGGGGTCGAGATGCCGGCTGAATCGCACTTCTCGGTAACGCGGACGGCACCAAGCGGAGTGGTATAAATTTGGTCAACCAGGCCGCTTGAAGCGAGGACGATTTCGGTGCTGCCACCGCCAATATCGGCGACTGCGACTTCGCGGCCGGAAACATCGAAGGCTCGTTGCACGCTCAAAAACGCTAGACGCGCTTCTTCGTCCGACGAGATGACATCGACATCGAGCTCGAGTTCGCTGCGGATCCGCTGACAGAACTCGAGTCCATTCTCGGCATCGCGGACGGCACTGGTGGCAATCGCCGCGATTCGGCCGACCGCATAGCCCGTGGCAATCGAGAGAAAGCGGCGTAGCGTGGTGAGAGTCGTTTCGATGGCAGCTTCAGTAAGCTCATCAGTAGTCACAAGTGAGGCAGCCAGCCGGGTATTCTCGCGCTCCTCGTCGATTACGCGGTAGCCTCCGGAGGGGAGCACTTCGGCAACCACCAACCGCACGCTGTTGGAGCCAATGTCGATGGCCGCGATGCGGGGAGCCGGCGCAGGGCCGTCGCTCACAGAGTTTTCTAGATCCGTCATGACTTTATACCCACAGCTGCCGAACCGGGAAGTCCCTACCCCGATTATACGTCAGGCACAAGGTACCCGAGGCTGCTTGCATGCGGCCGATCACAATATCCGCCGGTGGGGGCGTATTGTAAAGAGAAGCTGGGGCGGTTCTGGCAGGGCCGACCAGTGCAATTTCCTACTGCAACGAGTCTAACACGGTCACCTTCACCCACTTGCCCTCCACAATTGACTTTTCCACCGCTTCGAGCACTGCCACACACTGCGCTCCGTCGCGGAAGTCGGGCATAATCGTTGGCTGCATGTTGATCGCCCGCAGCAACTCGTACACGGCGTGGACGAAGGTGTGTTCGTAGCCCAGGATGTGGCCGGGCGGCCACCAAGCACCGGCAAACGGGTGGATTCCCTCCGTGGCGATCATCTTGCGGAAGCCGTGGCGTCCCAGCGGGTCGCCACAGTTGTAGAATTCTAGCACGTTCATGTCTTCGAAGCAGAACACGAGCGAACCCTGGCTTCCATTGATTTCGACGCGGTTGTAGTTCTTCCGGCCGGGGGCCATCCGAGTAGCTTCGAACGAACCGAGCGCTCCACTGGTGAACTTTGCCAGGAACAGTGTCGCATCGTCAACGGTCACCTGCTCGGTCCCTTGGCCGGCGGTAGCGGAGAGGCCACTCGAGCATCCCTCGGCCGGCCGCTCGGTAATGAATGTCTTCTGCATGCCGACTACTTCGCCGATTTCGCCCACCAGAAACCGCGCCAGGTCGATATGGTGCGCGTTGAGGTCGCCGTTGGCGCCAGAGCCGGCAATTTCTTTTCGTAGCCGCCAGTTCATGGGGAAGGCGGGGTCGATGAGCCAATCTTGCAGGTAGGTCGCCCTAAAGTGACGTACCTCGCCAATTTCTCCCGCGCGGATCATCTGGCGTGCGAGTGCCAAGGCAGGGCAACAGCGGTAGTTGAAGTTGACCATGTGGACGACGCCCGCCTTCCGCGCTGCGGCGAGCATCTCGCAGGCCAGTTCCAAGTTCGACGCCAGCGGCTTCTCGCAAAACACGTGCTTCCCAGCCTCAATCGCCGCCACCGCAATGTCGCGATGCACATTGCTCGGCGCGGAGATGTCGATCACGTCGATGTCTTTTCGGGCTACCAGTTTCTGCCAGTCGGTTTCGCAGCTCTCCCAGCCAAACCGCTTGGCGAAGGAAGCCAGCTCGTCGGCATCGCGGGCGCAAATGGCCTTCATCACGGGCCGCGGCTCGACATCGAAAAACCTGGCCACGGTCGCGTACGCTTGAGAGTGGGCCTTGCCCATGAACTTCTGGCCCACCAAGCCGACGTTGATTGTTCTTGCCGCCATGAATCTCCTTTTTGCTCACTAGATAGCTGAGAGCATTAATGGTCCACCGTCCAGCGTACTGTCTGCAGGAAAGGCGTCGCAAGTCTTCTCGCGGCACGATATACTCAACTCGCCAATGATTACTGAACCGTCTATTTCGCCGCCGGAACTTGTCAAGCCTGCCAGCGCCAGTCGTCCCGCTGGCCGTCTGCTTTCGCTCGACGTATTCCGCGGGTTGACGATCGTGGGCATGATTTTGGTCAACAATCCAGGCTCTTGGGGCAACTTGTACTGGCCGCTCGGGCATGCAGACTGGCACGGCTGGACGCCGACGGACCTCATCTTTCCTTTCTTCCTGTTCATTGTCGGCACGTCGCTTGCCTACTCGCTGCGAAAGTACGTATCCGGTGCAGAGGTCGACGCGGCCGTCTATGGGCGAATTATACGGCGGACCTTGGTGCTGATTCTGTTAGGGCTCGGACTCGGCGTTTCCTATCGCGTCTTCTCGTTCCTCGCGGGAAACGTAGACACAATCGACCTGAGCAGCCTCCGCTACCCTGGTGTGTTGCAGCGGATTGCAGTCGTCTACTTCTTGGTGTCGCTGCTTGTGCTGTACGTTGGCGTGCGCGGGCAGGCGGTGTTAGCGATCGGACTGCTCTTCGGCTATTGGGTATTGCTCGCCTTTCTGCCCATACCACAGGACTATACCGGTAATTTGTCACGCACAGACAACTTGGTTCGGGTAATTGACCGGGCTGTCATCGGCGACACGCACATGTGGACTCGCGCTACCACGGAACCGACCGATCCCGAAGGCCTGCTCAGTACGTTGCCGGCCATTGCCACCGTGCTCCTCGGATATTGGACCGGTTTGGTAATTCAGAAGCGCGGTGTCAACATGCAGACTGTCGGCCTGCTACTAGCAGTTGGACTTGTGCTTACCATGCTTGGTCTGTCGTGGGGGTTGGTGTTACCGATCAACAAGAAACTGTGGACGAGCAGTTTCGTGGCGCTGACCGGCGGGTTGGCGATGATCGTGCTGGCCGGCTGCCTGCTGAAGTTCGACGTTTGGGGTTGGCGACGGCTAGCCCGGCCCTGGGAGATTGTGGGCATCAACGCCATTTTCGTATTTGTAGCCTCGGGACTCGTGGCCCAGTTGCTGGGCGTAACGCACGTTGGTGACATGTCCACTCACAACTGGCTCTACTCGAAATTGTTTACCTCCTGGATTGGCGATTCTCGACTGGCATCGTTGGCTTTTGCCGTGACAGTCGTCACTTGTTGGTGGATAATCCTGTGGGCCATGTCGCGCCGCGGTTGGTCGGTACGGGTGTGAACTTATCGGCCTTTCGGGACCGTGATTTTCAGATGGGTGGAACGCCACCATGCGATTGAACGAAATCGAGCTGCCGACAACGCAGGCGTCTCTTCCCGACGCTGTAGCCACTCTCTTGGCCGATGCCGAGCAACGGCTCCTCGAGTACGATGCCAAATTCCAAGCATCGATTCCCGCCTTCGTGCCAAGCGACTTTGAGACGGTCTACCAGGCACTAGCCTGGATCGCCGAATCGCAACTCGCGGCCGGACAACGTTTTCTCGAATGGGGCAGCGGCATGGGCGTCGTGGCCTGCCTCGCGGCGCAGCTTGGCTTCGACGCGATTGGCATCGAAATCGAGCCGGCCTTGGTGGAGATCGCCAGATCGCTCGCGGCCGAGAATAACATCGATGTCGAATTCGCCTGCGGCAGCTACGTGCCCCAGGGTGCCGAGCCGTTCGTCGACACGGCCGGCGAAGTCACCTGGCTCCGCACCGATCAGCCTGACAGCTACGGCGACCTGGAGCTTGAACCCGAGGATTTCGACTTAATCTTTGCCTACCCCTGGCCAGGCGAAGAGCAGTTAATTTTCGACCTTTTCGAGAGCTGCGCGTCAGTCGGCACACTGCTGCTCACCTATCACGGCCAAGACGGCCTATGGCTGCAACGCAAAGTCCGGCGATAAAGGAGTTGGACGGCGTTTCGTATTTTTTTGACGGGATAACAGGATTCTCAGGATCGACAGGATAATAAATTAGTGGTTGAACCTGACTAGCAACTGCGGTTGTCTTTATCCTAGTGCTCTGTCACAGCTTGATTTTCGGGTAGAGAGACTTGAGTTTACCGCGGGCGTCGCGGACTTTCATTTGCCAGTCGACGCCGCGTTGGGTGGCGTTGGCGTCGGTTGACCAGGCAGCCAGTTCCGACTGTAAGGT
>JBGSUJ010000059.1:0-2542 GCA_041753435.1 Pirellulales bacterium
AGCGCCGCCGCGTCTCTTCGAGAATGGCCGACCCGCCGGCCCGATGAATCGCCCCGTCCACACCGCCGCCCCCGGCCAGCCGCGAGTTGGCCGCGTTGACGATCGCGTCGGTCTCCTGGGCCGCAATGTCGCCCAGTACCACGACGTTTCCTCCGCGCGATGAATGGACCGTCACAAAAGTTCGCGACAACACCTATCGCCTCTCCTCGTGGCTGGAATCTGAAAACAGTTTCGGCGTCCCGCTCCGGCAGCGTTTCGTGGCAGTGGTCAATTTCGACGGCAATGACTATTGGCAGTTGGAGTCGTTCGAGATCAGCGAATGAGGCGCAACTTGCGGCGGCAGGTGTCATTGTTGGCTTGTCCAGCAGATTTTTTTCACGAATCAGTGCGTGGTCAACGTAGAATTTCGAGATACAGACGCTTGTGAATTACTCCATCACGGTGCTCTGAATTCAAGCTAGCGAGAGACAGTCATCATCCTTCGAGGGGTTGCCGTTTTTCCAAAGGCCCTGGTTCGATCCCGCTGTTCTATTACAATCAACGTAAGCTGGCCGTCACCTCGTGTTCTTAGGATGTCACTGTGCCACACTTAACTGACGAGCTTCTTGCAATGTGCAGATGCTACACGAAGCTGCCGCACCGCGCGAAAGAACTGCCTTTGTCAGGGAGCGGTTTGACGTTTAATCGTCAGGCTTGCTGCGAAACCTCTGAATCTCGGAGTCCGTCCTTATGATAGGCTTTGCAGTTCGCAAATTGGGATGCAGCTCCTATGGATCAGGGCTGGATGTGATGGCACGTTTTGTCTTTGTGACTACATTCTGCATCGTACGCCTAACTACCACTGGTGCATTGGCCGCCGAGCCGAAAGAAACGCTCCACCTGTCGTTCGATCCGACGAGCATCCAACGCCTCGTGACAGAGGAGCAAATGCTATCGACTGTGCCCTCAGCCGCGGTGATAGACACCGATCGCATCGTCGCACTTGAAGACCATGCCTACTTCATGTATTTGCAAGGAGCTACAACGCTCAGCGGGCAGCACGAGACTACATTACGCGGGTCTGCCAACTGCGAATTGTTGCGGAGGGTCTTTTTTTTCCGTTCCGGTTTGATGGTGATTGATGACCAGATCGACGCTCGCTGCACGAGTGAGATCGTTTGGACGCTGAAATCGCCCGCTTTGCCGCAGTCAGTCGATCAGGAAGTCGGATTTGCCGCAGAAGGTCTGAATTTTCGGTGTCGGTCGTTATTGCCGAATGCCGCGGAATGGACTGTACGCAGGATCTCCAAAAAGCTTTGGCTAGCGAGTCACTCCTTTCGGGGGCCCCCAGGCCAAACCTCAGAGCGGATTCGCTTGCTTCACGTCATGAAGTTTTCGAAAGGTTCTGAGTCGGCGTTGCCGGTTTGTTCCGTAGAGCGGCACGACGGAACGATTCGCCTGGAAATGCTCGATGAGAATGCAGGCGCAGAAAAGGGCCGCACTGTCCGCCTATGGATTCCCGACGGCTCCGCGAGCGGCCGTATTGAGATTGTGGGCAGCCACGGGAGAGATATCATTCCCAACCGATTACTTCCCGCGGGCATACTGCCACCAGGATTGGACGCCGCGAAGCGGCGATTGCAGTGGGATCTGCCGTATCAGATCGAGGGAATGGCTATTTGGGACACAAAGCAGCCCTCGTCGGAACTCAAAAGAGTTGTCGAGAGCGGTCAGTTAAAGCCTTGTCGGGCGGTCGAGATCGGATGCGGCACTGGAAATGATGCCATCTATTTGGCAGAACAAGGATTCGACGTGACAGCGATTGATATCTCGCCGACCGCTTTGAACATTGCCGAGCGAAAAGCAACGAAGCAGGGAGTCAAGGTTCAGTGGCTGTTGGCTGACATATTGCAGCCGCCGCCTCTGGAGGAATTTGATTTCGTCTATGACCGAGGCTGCTACCATGAAGTCCGGCAGCACCATGCGAAAGACTATGTTGCCAGTATTCGGAAACTAACACACGACGCTTCAAAAATACTGATTCTGGCTGGCAATGCTAATAAGGACTCCTATTGGCGTTTTCATGGTCCGCCGCGCGTGAGAGAGCAAGACATTCGCAAAGACTTTGCAACCGGTTTTCGAATACTCCACCTGAGCGAATTCCGCTTTGACCCAGCGCCGCCGGACCGAGAAGGGGCCTTGGCCTGGTCGATCTTGCTACAGCGAAAGCAACTAGACACAGGGGCTAAAGAACAGGTGGCACAATGAACCTGTCCCTTCCAAGAAGGCACCCGGGGACAACCATCTTTGATCTCGATTGTAACTGAGTTACGACAAGCCACGGGGCGCTGGGTGGCAATCGGCAAGGAGAACAAAAGGGATATTCTGGCTCTGTAGAAAACTACCAGTAGGAAACCTCTCAGAGACGAATGGCACTTGAACTTTCGTAAGTCCCTACGCTGCATATCGTTTGTACTCGGCACGTGGTTTGAGGAGTAGGGCCTGGGGTTTGGGCCGCCGTTTGACACGTCGGGGCTCGAATCGATTGGGGCGATTTCCGACG
>JBGSUJ010000060.1:0-8292 GCA_041753435.1 Pirellulales bacterium
TGGACCGGCGGCAAGCCGACGTTGCGGACCTACGAAATGGTCTGCCTCTACCGGCAAGGCTGGGCAGACGAAGAGGAATTGCTCGCGCATCTCAAAAAGCTCAAGCCGCACGTCGCGTAGGCTCATTCTTGCCACAGAATGCCGGCCAGCTCGACGCTGCGCAGAACTACGCGAACGCTGCATCCGGCGCGCGCCGACGTTCCCACTCGCCACTCCTGTTGCTATTTGTTGTCACACGCCATGCAACTCAGAATACTTGCTGCAATCGATGGGCCGAACAGGCGTGGAATGTCCCCTTTTCCTTTTCCCTTTTCCTCCAGAATAGCAGGAGCCCCCGCTGGTCCCCTCAAATAGCGGACCCCGCGGAGGTTCAAGCTTCAAGCTTCTACCAGCAACTTCTCCTCTTTCTCGAGGCTCAGCACGCTCTTCTCGATGTTCGTGCAGATATTTGTCAGCGGTAGATGACTCAAGTTCCGCGGCGAGAATGGATTTTGCAGTTCCGCTCTAATCTCGTCCAGAGAAAACAAGGGGTAAGCCGCGAGGGACACGACTAGCGGGGATAACCAGCCAATTCGATCCGCAAATGCAGCCGGCCGCGGAGGTAGTCATACGTCGTATCGTCCGGCGCGATCAGCCCGGCCCGCGCGCCGCCTTCGATGGACATGTTGCAGATCGTCATCTGGTTCTCCATCGTGAGATTCCGGATCACCTCACCCGTGTACTCAACGCAGTAGCCCACGCCGCCACTGGTCGTGATCTGTCCGATGAGATAAAGAATGACATCCTTCGCCGTGACGCCCGGTCCCAACTTGCCGTCGACGCGGAGTTCAAGCGTCTTTGGCCGCGACTGCAGCAACGTTTGCGTCGCCATCACGTGTTCGACTTCGCTGGTGCCAATTCCGAACGCGAGCGCGCCGAACGCGCCGTGCGTCGAGGTATGGCTGTCGCCGCAGACGATCGTCATGCCCGGCTGCGTGTAGCCTTGTTCCGGACCGATGACGTGGACAATGCCCTGGCGAACATCGTCAATGTCGTACAGCGTGATGCCGAACTCTTTGCAATTGGCGCGGAGCGTGTCGATCTGCTGCTTCGAGATCGGATCCAGAATCGGCAGGCTGCGATCGGTGGTCGGAATGTTGTGGTCGACGGTCGAGAGCGTCCGCTCCGGCCGGCGAACTTTGCGGCCCGTGAGGCGCAGTCCCTCAAACGCCTGCGGGCTCGTCACTTCATGCACCAGGTGCAGATCGATATAGAGAATCGTCTGCCGGCCAGGCTCTTCGAACACGATATGATCGTCCCAGATATTCTCAAACAGCGTGCGCGGCTTCATCAAGACCTACCCAATCAATGGAACACGGAATCAACACCGACAGGACGAGCGCCGAAACGACTTGGTTCGGTCGGAACGTGTTCGGCCAGAACACGCTGATTCAATTTTATCGCAGAAACCACGTAATTTTTAGTGATTGAAACCGTTGGATAGTCGGCCGGTCGGCTTCAAAAATCGTTCATAGACGCCCATTTAGGCGATTGACCCTTGCCACACTTCACGCCCTGACTTTTTGGAGCCCGCGAAGTGGAAGTCAAGGGGCATCATCTTTTCCCGATTCCTGAATTGCCAGTTCACTGGCCATAGCGGCGTCTAATTGAGCCTTGGCGATAAAGTATTCCGTTGTGGCATCGATGGCCAGTAAGTCAGCATCAAAGGCAGCGATTTCGCGTAGATTAACCGTCAGAATATCGGAGTCGCCGCGCGCCAAACGCCTCCTTTCTGCTTCAGCCATTTCTTGAGCGAGCTTCGCACCGCGCTGGGCCTGCTGCACTGCCGCAAAACTCGCCGTTAAAGCAGTACGATAGTTTTGCACTTCTGCGACGATGGTCTGTTCCATTAACCGTCGCTTGGCTGCGATTTGTGCCAGTTTTCCTCGCGCAGTTTGCATCTTGCCCAATGCTTCTCTTCTCTGCAGCGGCACATCCAAGAGTGCGCCTGCCTCTAACTCGGCTTGTGATTTGTCGCGCTTGTAGCTCGTCGGGGCGCCAACGTCTTGTGAAGCGGTGAATACGCCGGTTAAGGATGGCAGAGTAAGATTCGACGCTTGCTCGACTTCAACTCGTTGCCTCTCTTGCTCCAAATTGAGCAGCCGAAGCTCCGGGCGCAACCCCAGAGCCGAGGCAATCTGATCTTCCTCCGGGATATCGTTTGGCAGGACCACCTCGGGAAAACCCTCCGGCGTCTGGTCCTGAGGCACAAGCAGTGGGGTGCCCCCAGGATCTCTAATGTATAAGGACAGTTTGATGGTCGCTTGTCCGAACTTGCGTTCCGCCTCAATCAATTTGGCTCGACGAGACACAATGAGTCGCTCGTTATCGACAATGTCGATTTCGGGAAGCTCGCCTCTGGCGACGCGTTGCTCAATGCCACTCTGTCGACTCACTGCAAGCTCCAAATTTTGCTTCGCAATTTTGACTCTTTGCCCCGCCGCTACCCAACTCCAGTAAGTTAGTGAAGCAGCCCGAACCGCTTCCACAACTTGTAGTTGAAAAATTGGCTCAGCAGCGGCATTTTCCAGCTGAGCAAGAAACACGGCCGCCCGGCGCTTGTCGATGTCGCGATCTCGTACGAACGGTATCGCTACGCCAGCTTTAAACTCACCGCCGGCGTTCGTCTGACGCTCCAAGTACCAGGGCTCGAAAGAGCCACGCCCCAACCGATATTCCGCAAAAGTCTGCGTGCCGTTCCATTGATACTGCTTCAGACCCAGCTTGTAGCGATAGTTTTCGTAGAACCCAAGAGGCTCGGTCATCACATCGCCGAACAGCATTTGGTCGAACTCACCGCTGGCACTGAGTTGCTTTCCGGCAGTGATTTGCTGCTCGCGGGCAGCGGCGTCCAGCGATGGATAGCTCGCGTAGACAGCCGCGATCACATCCTCCAATGTCACCGGCCCTGTTGGCGCCGGTAACAGTTCCGGCTCCGAGTTAGTGCCAACAGCCATCTCGGCCGGGTTCAGGAGAAGGGGCGTTGAAGGGGGATTTGTATCCAGAGGAGTGGAGAAGTCGGCGGCTCGAACTGCATCGGACGTATTCGCTGAGAGGCCGCCCGCGGAGATTGCATCGGCAGTGCCAACTGCCACCGCGGCAACCACGGGTTGGACAACTGGCGGCTCGGGGCAAGGTACAGTCTGCGTTTCTGCCTTAGTCGTGCGCAAATCGACCTTAGACGAGCGACAACCAATGGACGCCGCCATCACAGCTAGCAGACTGCAAACTAGCCACTTCACAGCTTGACCTTAGGGATTTTTCTTTTTGCATCGTTCTCTTTCGGTTCTTTCGCTGAGACGACTGGCGGAAAACCGTTAAGTTGACGCCAGACTTCGTATCCGAGCCTCACCTGATTCAGCAAGACCCAGCCATTCACTCGGACGCCCTGCCTCAAATACTGATCTGCCGGCCAGGAATCCTTGGAGTCCGGCACTGCAAGCACGCGAAACTGGCCCTTGCCGTTGTCGATCGCATCCACGTTTACGACAGTGCCGCCAAACGTCCCCACGGCGACCGATGGCCAACCAGCGAATTGGACCGCTGGCCAACCTTCAAACTGCAGCCGCACGTGCTTGCCCTCGGAGACCAGTGGCGCATCGTTTCCCGATACCCAAATCTCGACAGCTCTATCGGCCGCTTCCGGCACCAGCACAAACAAGGGGTCACCTTGCTTGACGATTTCGCCCCCTTCGTTGGCCAATAGTCGCACGATGGTGCCGTCGCGCGGCGCAACGATAATTTGACTCCTTTGCTGAGCCAACTTACCGTCGATCTCGCTCAATTCCTTCTCCGCGAACGCCACTTCTCCCAGAGATTTTTGGTACTCCGCGCGAGCTGTTTCGCTATAGCCGGCTGCCTCTTGCTGCTTTTGGAGAAGCTGCGACTTCTTTGCTTCGAGACCGTTGCGAGCGGAGTCAACATACGCTTTGGCCTGTTTGAGCTTCGCCTGATCCTCGCTGAGCTTGCGCTGCGCGATTTCGACATCTTGAGGCGAGGCCAGTCGATCGGCCAGCAGATCGCGCTTCCGTTCGTAATAGGCGCGTGACTGAGAGAGCGCCGCGTCGGCTGCCAGCACTCCTTGCTCCTCTGCCAGTATCTTCTGCTCCGCCATCTCCACTTCCTGCTCGGCTGCGGCAATCGCGCTCTTCTGGGCATCCGTGACTGCCTGCAGCTTGAGTTTGTAGGCCTCCGCGACCATTTTCGACGCACGCACTTTTTCTTGTATCGAAGATCGTTGAAGTTCGAGTCGCTCTAACGCCTGTTCGTCGACGTCGCGGATTTCAACCACTTTTTGCCCCTTCTTAACCCGGGCACCTTCCTGAATTCCGTCATCCCACTGATACACTCGGCCGGAGATATTTGCCTGTATGGTTTGCATTCTTTCGAGCGGCGCGTAAGCGACGACTTGGCCAGTACCGCGCACGGACTGCTGCCAGGGTACGAATAGAAGTGCCAGGAGCGTAAAACCCAAGAGGCCCAGCAATGCCTTTGCAATCCGACGCGGCGTTCTCGGGGACGTGACCAGCCGCAGCGCCGGAAGGGCTGGTGCTTGCCTTGCCTGAATCAAGTTCGAAGTATTCATGGCCCAACCTCTACGATCTACACGTTATCTTGCTTGAGACGCGGGTTAGCTGAACTAACGACTGCAGGCATCCCATCTCCAGGCGGCTTTGCCCGCAAGCTGCCATCGGTTGCCAACAGTACATGCCGATTGAAATGCGCAGCGACATCTCGTCTGCCGGTGGAAACGATCATCGTGGTGGCAAAGCCGGGCTCCGCCAAGCCAGCCATCACCTGCAGTAGCCCATCATCCGATAGTCGATCCAGCAACTCGTCCACAAGCAACAATCGTGGGCGGCCAGCTAACGCTCTGGCAAGCATCAAGCGCACCAATTGATCCATACAGAATTCACGTCCATCGGTTTGTAAGCGAGATTCCAGACCTTGCGGCAAATCGAGAACATCATCTAACAGACCGACGGATTGCAATGCCTGCTTGATGTCGTCTTCACCAACATGGGTCCGCCCGACGTGCAAGTTTTCGAATACAGTTCCAGCGAACACCTCCACTTCTCCCACGAATGCGATTTGGTCACGTAGGGACTCTAGCCGCATTCTCCGAATGTCGTTGCCATCGAGTTCGACATGACCAGACAGCGGTTCGCGCAAACCGGCGATGGCCTGTAGTAGCTGGGATCGCAAGCTGGCCTGCATTCCGACGAGCGCCAACTGCTGGCCGGACTGCACGTAGAGATTTGCTCGATCAATGGCTTGCCCGCTCGGCAATGGTTCGAGCGCCAGGTCATGGATACTCACTGATAAACCGTCATTCGAGCGGGGTAATTCATAACCTTCTAGCCTCTCCACTGGCATATCGAATAGATGCCCCAACTTATCCATGGCAGCCATGACATCGTAGTAACCTTCGAGCTGTTTGCCGATCTTGGCAAACGAACCAACGATCAACGTGACAATCAACTCAGCCGCCACCAGTTGCCCCAGCGTCAGCTCACCGCGAATCACCAGCCATCCGCCCAAGCCCAGGAGTACGGTACTGGCAATCGCCTGAACTGCTAAAGCGGCAACGATTTGCCGCATCAGAATTTGAAAGTGCTCCGATCGCGCAGACAAGTAGCCGGTCACAAACTTATCGGCGCGATCCAGGGCGAACCCCAAACCGCCGCGCGAACGGAACAGCGACGGATGTCGTGCCAATTCTTCGAGCCAGCCTGCTGTGGCGTACTTTTGCCGTGACTCTTCTGTACTAGTTGCAATGGCCTTCCGACCGAGCACGAAAACGATGAGGGCCATCATTGTCAGCAGAAAAGCATTGAATCCCAGCAGCACTGGGTGATAGAAGGCAATGACGGACATGCCGACAAGTGTCTGCAGCACCAGCGCGGTTCCGTCCAGCAGAAATTGCGCCGTTACTTTCTGAACCGTCAGCGTGTCGAAAAATCGATTGACCATTTCCGGTCCATAGTGAGTTGCCCAAAACTCCGTCTTCACGCGTGGCAAGCGATGAGCCAAATCGGCCGCTACCCGCACAAACAGGCGACGCTGAATAATCTCCGTCACATAGGCTTGAACTGCGCGCATGGCAGCAACAAATGACAAAAAGACAAACAGTATCAAGGCCAACACAATCACAGGCTGGACGAATTGACCGAACGCTACTGTATTCACCAACGCTTCAATTGCGATCGGTGTCGATAAAGCCAAGACACCGATGAACAGGGCGAATACGAGAATCACGCCCAAATCACCTCGTTCCGGAGCGAGTAGCGCGATGTACCGCGATAAAGGACTAGGTCGTTGTCCTTCGGAGCCTCGAATAGATTCACACGGAAAACTAGCCTGCAAAGAAAGCCAACAGGTAGGCTCCGCCAGATCACCGAGTTGCTTGGCTAGCTGGCCCACGCTGACCCACTCAGGAGTATTGGACTTTGCAGACTGCAGAACTTGAACTCGGTTGCCGCGATGGTCGACTAGCAGTAGCCAGGCCAGGTTCCCTGTCTCATCCAACCACAACATGCCGAGAGGTCCTCGTGGACGGAGTAGCTCCACAGCTTGTTGCAGGTGTAGGTCGATTCCGTCGATACGCATCCTGAAAGAGGCCGCAGACTCAATCAATCGTTGCGTACACGCCTTCACATCCGTCAGCGACGCCAGTTCACAATTATTCACACCCATGAGCGTTCGTCGGGCGACGACGCGGTCAAAATCCAATGACATAGCGTGGGCAGCGAACGCTAGGAAATCTAACAGGGTATCCGAATTGTGTTGTCGCACGTGGTCAGACAAATCGCCCGACAAAATCAACTGTGAAGCGTTTACGTCAGAACTTGAAATCTGACGCTGATCATATGATTCCTCCGAAGACTCATATTTGACGTCACCTTTCATGGCTCGTTGCTACCGTTCAATCCGAATGTTACTTCTTACGCACTGACCACAAACGTCTGGCCTTCTTGGCTGCCTTTGCCAACTCTGATCCATTGAGGTCTTCGCTCTCAATGAGCTTCAATCCGTCCAACAGCCAATCCGCTAGCCAAAGTTGACTCAACGAATAGTAGACACCACGGCCTTCACGGCGATCATGCACTAGCCTGCGGCTCCGTAACGCCGCCAAGTGCTGAGATACCGTCGGCTGATGTAGTCCCGTCAATTCCACAAGTTCCGAGACGTCTTTCTCGCCCTGACCGAGCTCCTCGATAATCCGGACGCGCGCTGGATGCGAGATCACGCTGAGAATCTCGGCGAGCTCCTTGGCCACAATGTTTCGTTCAGGCATCAGGCACCTCAAATCGATAGTACGACGGAATCATTGCTGGCGACCTCTACGTCTACGGAAGGCACAAATCGATTCTGTCGCGGGTCATAAACCGTTACCGCGCCGGATTCAAAATGGTACACCCAACCAAAAATGCGAACTTTCTCGTGCCGCAATGCGGCGGACACCGACGGGTGTGTCCGCAAATTGTCGGCCTGCACTAGCACGTTCTCTTCGACGAAGCTGAGCAAACTCACTTCTCCTCCGCTCACGCCATCGAGGCGGCGTTGCGTCGCGCGGGCATTTCCCAGCCATTTCGCTACCGAGGGCAACGAGTCGAGATTCGCTCGATTGGCGAGCGCTGCCATGGCGCCACAATGGGAATGTCCGCAGATTACGATATTGCTCACGCCAAGACCTTCGACGGCAAACTCGATTGCCGCTTCTTCGCCGCCGCCCGACGCGCCATAAGGCGGTACGATATTGCCGGCGTTTCGCACAATGAACAGTTCTCCGGGCCGTGTCTGAGTCACGAGATTCGGATCAATCCGCGAATCCGAGCAGGTGATGAGCAACGTGTGGGGGTGTTGCCCCTCGGAGAGTTTGGCAAAGAAAGGTTGTTGAGCGGGAAAAACTTCGTGTGAGAATTTGCGCAACCCGGGAAGCAGATGGATCATCGGCTACACTCCTTTCTAAGGCTTACTACATTCATATATTCATATATACGAATCGTCAAGACGCGGGCGCCGGCTGGCGGAAATTTTGGCCGATTCGCAACTGGACAGACAGACGTCCGCAGGCCGGCTCCCCGCCGATGGTGGAGAATCCCGCCAAGAATGCCTAGTGCTCTGTCACAGCTTGATTTTCGGGTAGAGAGACTTGAGTTTACCGCGGGCGTCGCGGACTTTCATTTGCCAGTCGACGCCGCGTTGGGTGGCGTTGGCGTCGGTTGACCAGGCAGCCAGTTCCGACTGTAA